>JASJXX010000128.1 GCA_030123765.1 Actinomycetota bacterium
CCCGCATCGACTACGCTCGCGGCAACATGCCAGTCAACTTCAGAGAACTCGAAGAGACCCTTACGCGAATGGAATCGGTCGACGCCGCCCGGATCGTGAACCAGGGCAGCACCATCACCGAACTCCACATCATCGCCGCCTCGAACAAGCCCGCCAAACAGGTCGTGCGCGACGTTCAGAGCCTGGCCATGGCCAGGTTCGGGGTGACGATTGACCGCAGAGTCATCTCCGTCGTCCAAATCAGCCCGCACCGCCTCGATCTCGTGACTGCCGCCCGGGCAGCTCTCATACACATCAACGAGTCGCCGAACGGGACGCGCACAACCATCGAAGTCACCCTCCGCCACGGCGATGAGGAACACATCGGATCGGCCAACGGCCCTGCTGTTGCGTCGGCGAGGCTCCGGCTCGTCGGCGAAGCGACAATCAGCGCTGTCGAGCAGACATTCCCCGCGATGCCCCCAATCGCGCTGGACGCCATCTCTCTGACGTCGGTCGGGCAGAGCACCGTTGCGGTTGCGGTCGTCGTTTCGGCAGGCGATCGGGGGTCCGAGGATCTCAATGTCGGCTCTGCTGTTGTGGGCCCTGACACCGACGGCGCAGCCGTCAAGGCGGTTCTCAACGCCCTCAATCGTCGGCTCGGCGCCCTCGACGAATGACTGCCCCGCTTCGTGCGGACGAAGCAACACTCGCCACAGGGCCGACCACCGGAGCAGGAATCGCCGTCTCCCCTCACTTCCTCGCATCTCTGGCCGGCATCGACATCCTGCATGCAGGGGGGAACGCCGTCGACGCAGCGATCGCGGTCAACGCCGTGCTCGGCGTCGTGCTGCCGGACACCTGCGGTCCGGGGGGCGACCTGTTCGCTCTCGTGCACAGGCCGGGTGACACCGCGCCTGTCGCGCTGAACGCATCCGGTCGGGGGGGCTCAGGCGTAACGGCGAACGACATGCGCGACGCCGGGTTCGGCGCAATCCCGCCCCGAAGCCCCTGGTCGATCACCGTCCCCGGCTGTGTGGACGGCTGGGAGGCGCTCGTCGACTCCCACGGCACGCTCCCCCTCGGAAGGTTGCTCGAACGCGCGATCGATCTCGCCCGAACCGGATTCCCTGTCTCTGCCGAGCTCGCACGGTCGCTCAGCACGCTCGAGGATGTGATCAGTTCCCAGGGATCGGCGCCTCCGCTGTACCCGGCAGGTGCGCCGGGGCAAGTCGGCGAAACAATCACGAGGGCGCGCCTGGCCGACACGCTCGAAGCAATCGCTCAAGGTGGACGGGCCGCGTTCTACGAAGGAAGCGTCGGCGCCGAGATCACGGAAGCGACGAACGGAGCGGTTACATCAGACGACCTCGCGCGGACCCAAGCAGACTGGATCACGCCGCTCGGAGCGACCATCTTCGGCAAGACCGCGTGGACGATCCCTCCCAACAGCCAGGGGTACTTGACGCTCGCCTGCCTTCGGATCTTCGAGATGCTCGACCCGCCTGACGACCCGAACGATCCGCTCTACCAGCACCTCCTCATCGAGGCGTACCGCTCCGTTGCTTGGGAGCGGGAGGACACGGCGGTCGACCCGGCTTTCGACACTGGGCATGCACCGATAACAGGGACGGAGCTCCTGGCCGAGGACCGTCTCGCCGAGCGCGCAGAGTCCATCGATCGGGATCGGGTGGGCAGATGGCCCGCGCCGCGACCTGCGCCGGGCGGGACGGCCTACATGACCGTTTGGGACAACTCGGGGATGGGCGTCTCCCTCATCCAGTCGAATTTTCACGGCATAGGGTCCGGTCTCTCGGCTGGCGCAACCGGCGTTTTCCTCCACAACAGGGGGGCCGGGTTCAACCTGATACCAGGCCATGTCAACGAGTACGCGCCGGGGAAACGTCCCCTCCACACGTTGTCACCGATGCTCTGGACAGCGGGGACCGACCTCGATCTCCTACTTGGAACGAGGGGCGGAGATCAGCAACCCCAACTTCTCGCCCAGTATTCGGCTTCCGTGTACCACGCGGGTAACTGCACGGATGACTCCCAGTTGCTGCCGAGGTGGATGATGGACCAGCCCCTTGCGGGCACAGACAGCGTGGTGCGTTTCGAATCCAGAGTTGCGCCATCGACGGTGCGCGGCCTCGAGGACCGCGGCCACACCGTGGCGCTGGGGGAGAGCCACGAACCTGGTTGGGGACCCATCGCAGCGATCGACACGTTTCGCGAGCTGAAAGGCTCCGCCGACCCCCGCATCTCGACGTCCGCCGCCCTCACCACCTAACCC
>JASJXX010000129.1 GCA_030123765.1 Actinomycetota bacterium
TGGGTTCCGCTCGCTTTCGGGTACATCGCTGCTATCGAAGAGCGCCCGGATGGGGGGGAAGCGCCAGTCAAGGGGGAGCGTGATTTGGTCGCAGGCTTGGTCACCGGACTTCTGAGTGGGCTCTACTTCTCGTTCTTCATCGTCATCATCGACACGTTCGACCTCACGAGGGTGTTCCGCAACCTTCTTCCCTCCCTCGTCGAGTTCCTCACGTTCGGCCGAGGACTCGGTGCGGCGTCACTGTTCTGGATCGTCGGCTTCGGTCTGCTCGGCCTGATCGGTGGGGCAATGCATGTGGTTCCTCGCAAGGTGCGTAAAGGAATCTCAGCGGCTGCTCTGGCTGTGACGGTTGTTGCACTGCTGGAGTTGATTCTCACCGACCTCACCCAGGGCCTTCATGTCGAGTTCATCTCCGACTGGGTCTACGCGCTCAATGGAGGGCTCACGACGCTCTCTGCCACGGGGATCGCTGTTGTTGGTTTCGGAATCGGGTTTCGATCCGGCGACAGGACTTTGGCGGAACGTCGACAGGAGCGGATGAACCTCGACCCTGACGTCCGCTTCCGCAAGAATGTCATAGCGATCGCGGTCACGATCGCAGCATTCATCCTGATCCCGATGGTGCTCGGTGGACTCAGCAACGAACTCCTCTCGAATGTCGCGTTGTTCGTTCTCATGGGTCTCGGCCTTAACATCGTTGTCGGATACGCTGGGTTGCTCCACCTCGGATACGTCGCGTTCTTCGCGGTAGGCGCGTACACGACCGCCATACTGACTTCCCCGCTCTCCCCATACTGGACGCCCATGCTCACGCTCAACTTCCTGTCGTGGGAGGGGTGGCTCGTCATGGGTATCGTGTTAGCGGTGGCGGTGCTGTTCGGTGTGTTCGTCGGAACCCCTGTGGTCAGGCTTCGGGGCGACTATCTCGCCATCGTGACGCTCGGATTCGGGGAGATCATCAGAATCTTGTTCCTGTCGGACTGGCTCGCCCCGTACTTCGGCGGGGCTCAGGGGATCCTCGGTGTTCCTTCGGCGCAACTCGGTCCGATTGAGATCAAGGGCACGAACCCACAGACGATTTTCTATGTTGTTGCGGTGTTCGCAGCGATCGCGATCTACGTTTCTTGGCGTCTCAAACACTCCCGCACGGGGAGGGCATGGACAGCCTTGCGTGAGGACGAGGACGTTGCTGAGGCGATGGGGATCAACACCACATCCGTGAAGCTCACCGCGTTTGTCACAGGTGCTATCTTTGCTTCGTTCGCAGGCATGATCTTCGCAATCAAGGTTGGGTCGATATTCCCGAATTCGTTCAAGCTCCTCGTATCGATCATCGTTCTTGTCGTGGTCATCGTCGGAGGCATGGCGTCCATCCCTGGCGTAATCATCGGCGCAGTCGTTCTCATCGGCGTTCTCGGCGGACCTACCCTGCCGGGGCTGTTGCAGGAGTTCGGCGAATTCAAGCTGCTGCTCTACGGGGCGCTGCTTGTCATCATGATGCTCAAGCGGCCTGAGGGACTGTGGCCAAGCCTCCGAAGACAGAGAGAACTGCGTGCAGACGAGTTGAGCCAGGACGCGTGGCTCACCGGAGATCCGGGGGCGCGCGAGGAGGCCGAGGCGTGAGACCGATGCTTGAAGTGAATCGGTTGAGGAAGACCTTCGGCGGTGTGAACGCGCTCGACGGCGTCGATTTCCGAATCGACAAGGGGGAGATCGTCTCTGTCATCGGCCCAAACGGAGCAGGCAAGACCTCGTTCTTCAACACGATCACCGGGTACTTCGCCCCCGATGAGGGTGAGATTCTCTTCAATGGCATTGACATTGGAGGGCGGCGACCCCACGAGATCACTGAACTCGGGATCGGCCGCACGTTCCAGAACGTCCGCCTCTTCCCAAACATGACAGTTTTGGAGAACGTCATGGTCGCGCAGCACTGCCGGACATCGGCGGGCGTGTTCAGCGCGCTGCTCAACCTGCCTTCCTATCGCGCCGAGGAAGCCGAGATCGAGGAGCGAGCGAAGGAGATCCTGTCATTTTTCGGGCAGAGGCTCAAAGGGTATCGCTGGGATCAGCCTGCCTTCATGCTCTCGTACGCGAACAGGCGCCGTCTTGAGATTGCCAGAGCAATGGCGACCCTCCCGGATCTGATCCTGCTTGACGAACCGACCGCAGGCATGAACCCTCGCGAAACCGCCGAACTCACGGCCCTCATCAAACAGATGCGAGACGAGCGAGGCTACACCATTGTGGTCATCGAGCATGAGATGCGCG
>JASJXX010000130.1 GCA_030123765.1 Actinomycetota bacterium
TATCTCTGACGAAGAACAGCAACGTAGCAAGGATCGCGAGATCGAGGGCGAGCAGGCGCCAGCCGCGGCGCGCATCGCCAGCAATGAACTGGCCCACACCGGGCATGACCGCAGATGCGAGTGCTGCGACAAGCGGCTTGGAACTGCGCGCAGAGATCGGGGAGGCGGTCACGCACGAGATAGTAGAGAGCGCTGCCACGCATTGGATGTCGTCGGCTCTCCCCCTGAACGCAGGATCTGCTCGCTGCCATCTCGGCGGTGCTCACCACGCCAGGGGGTGAGGTTCCGGGGAATAGAGCAACCCCTTCATGGTTAGTCATGGCATGCTTCACCCCGTTCTCGCTCGTCTCGAGCTACCTGATCCTCTGATCGCTGTCGTCGGAGCGACCGACGCGCCCGGAAAATATGGCGGCAAGATCTATCGGGATCTCAAGGCGAAGGGGTACCGCGTTGTGGCTGTCAACCTGAGCCGGCCGACGGTCGATGGTGATGTCGCCTATCGGCGGGTCGCAGAGCTTCCGGACCGCCCGGACATCGTCAACATCGTTCTCCCGCCGGTGAGGACGCTCACGGTCCTTGACGAAGTTGCCAGTATCCCCGATGTTGCGGTGTGGATTCAGCCCGGAGCGGCGGACCAAGCCGTGCGTGACCGAGTCGAGGAACTCGGCATTGCTGCCCTCATTGATGCGTGCATCATGATTCGCACGCGGACCGAGGTGTGACAGCCGACGAACATCGCGACGGACTCGCCATGCAGCTGGGGGAGTTGAGCCGGCGACGGAGAACCGGACCTGGACGCGGCCTCGGCGATCTGTCTCCCGACGATGCAAGGCATCGTGTCCCTGTGCCTTTCGGGCAGACGCAGGGCGGCCTCCATCGGGGTGAGCGTCGGCGTCGCCGTCGTCAGAGCGACGCGTTCCCCTTGACAGAGGTTTCTGGCTGACGTCGTTTCGTGGGTCGCGAGACCACGTAGAGGGCGATCGTCACGCCGAGAGCAATCAGCCCGATCCGTAGGCCGAGGTGTTCTGTTACGACGGAGACCGAAATCGTGAACGAGGCTGCAATGGAGACGACGGCGATGATCTTGGCCCTGACAGAGAATCCGACCCCTGCACGCCAGTCGAGGATCGTTTGGCCGAAGTAGCGGTTACTGACGAGCCACCGGTCGATTCGATCCGAGGACCGGGAGAAGAAGAAGCCTGCGAGAAGTATCGGTCCGACGGTGGGGATGAGGGGGAGGAACACGCCGATGAACGCGACGCCGATCCACAGCCAACCGAGGGCCGTGAGGATGATGCGCAATGCCCGGCTCTTGACGACTGCCATTCGGGGCAGGCTAAGGAGAGTGGCCTTCGACAGCATGTCGGGGATTAGCATGAGTCCATGCGTGATTGGGCCAAGAACCTGCTCTCGCCACGTGCGAGGGAGCGCGTGTCCGGGGCGCCAACGAGTATGAACGGTGCGTCATCGTCTTACCTGTGGTGGAACCTGCGGTACGGCAAACGGCTGACCGGGTTGTCCATCACGCTCGAAGTTGCCAGAAGACCCGACCTCGATCATCTCGTCATCTTCGGACTCCAAGCGGCCTTCATAAAGCCGGGGGTCGGGAGCTGCAAACTCGGCCTGCAACATGACCCGCGGTTTCCGGACAGAGGGGCCGTGAACTGGGCTGGCTACAACGTTGACAGAGACGAGCTAGAGGGAACGCCCCCGCTCCTTCCGTCAGCAATCGACGATGTCGCAACAAGGGACTATCCCTGGCGCGAGGGCACCAGGTACCGGATCGCTATCGAGAGGGGGGAGGAGCGTCTCGATGGCTGGTTCCCGTGGACCGGTTCAGTAACAGATCGCGACACCGGCGAACGCACCGTGGTCAGAGAGATTGTCAGTGCAAGCCCTTACCTGCGGGCGCCGGTCACGTTCGTCACGTCGTACGCGCCGTGTGACGGTCCTCCCGTCGAGGCCAGGTGGTCGGACCCAACGGCTGTCTCTGTGGGTGGGGGCCTCAAGGACGTTCGCTCAATGCGCGTCGATTACCAACGCTACGTCGCTGGAGGGTGCAGCAACACGGACAGCAGCGTCGATAGATCAACGTTCATGCAGCGAACAGGGCAGTCGCGAACCACGAGGCCGGGGCGTACGATCCGAATCGGTTGAGGGGGACCCGCCCTACTATTGCGCGACCCGGGCGTTTAGCTCAGTTGGCTAGAGCGCCGCCCTTACAAGGCGGAGG
>JASJXX010000131.1 GCA_030123765.1 Actinomycetota bacterium
AGGGCAATCTTTACCGAGGACGACAGCAGCGCCGCGAGTCCGGAGATCGGTTCCACTTACGCCGGCGCCCCCACGAGGGAGGAAATGACATGTGATGCGGGGCGCGCCGACCCTGGGGCCTCCAGCGCCGGCAAGAACTCCTGCACGATCCCCTCGTGGTTCGTGAACGTCCCCTTCTGCTCCGCGAAGGTTGACACGGGAAGCGTGAAGTGCGCTGCGGAGGCCCCGACGGACGTATGCGCGCCCAAGTAGACGAACAGACTCGCCTTCGAGCCGAAAAACTCATCCTGATCGGCCAGGTCGTCCCCGAGCACCACGATCAGCCCGTCGTGATCCGCCACACCTTCCAACCCGCCTCGTCCCTCATCTCCCCCAACGCGCGTCATACCGAGGAGCTCCGCTCCCTTGATGTTGGGAACGAGATCACGTCGGCGCGCCAGTGAGGGGAAGCCCCTTAATGGGCTCTCGTCTTCAGCTCTCGCCGAACGGAACACGATCTCACCGCCGCCAAGCGATTCGACGAACTTGGCCATCGCACCGAGATCTTCATTGGACCACGAGGCGGACACCACCGCTTTGACGCCCCCAGTTACCCCGGCGAGCCGCTGCTCCAAAGCCTCGAGCGCCACGTCCCAGCCAAGCTGCACCGCCCTGCCGTCGTCCACGAACGTCGGCTCCTCGACGCGGTCGCTCCGGTTCATCCACTCGTAGTTCCCACGCCCGTAGTCACACATCCAATGGCCGTTCACGTCGGCGTTGAACCGGGGTTTGATCCTGTGTACAAGATTATCGCGCGTGTGCAGATCGATGTTGCAACCCTGGCTGCAGCTCCCGCACACCGACGGCGTGTGCTTCAGATCCCATGCTCTCGCCTTGTGCAGAAAGTCCTTCGATACGAGCGCGCCGACCGGGCAGATGTCGACGACGTTTCCTCCCCACTCGGCCTCTTCGAGGCCTCGCTCGAAGAAGGTGTCGATGATGGAACGGGTCCCTCGATCGACGATGGTCAGGAGAGGCTTCTGCTCGATCTCCTCCATGAAGCGCACGCAGCGCGTGCACATGACACAACGGTCGCCGTAGAAGAGCACGTCGCCGCCAAAATCGTCACGGCCAAAGATGCGCTTCGGCTCACGGCTCCGGCCACGCTCTCGCCCTTCGGCAAAGACGTAGTCCTGAAGCTTACACTCGCCCGACTGGTCGCAGACCGGACAATCCAGCGGATGATTGACCAGGTAGAACTCCAGCACGCCCCGCCGCATGCCCGCCGCGTTCTCGCTCTCGGTATGAACGACCTGTCCCTCCGTCGCCTGCGTCACGCAGGAAGGCAGGAGCTTGGGCGCACCCTCCACCTCGACGAGGCAAAGCCGGCACATGGCCGGCGACGATAGGCCGGGGTGGTAACAGTAGTGCGGGATCTCGGTCCCGACCTGGTCGATCGCCTGGAGGATGGTAGTCCCCTTGGCGACCGTGACATCCTGGCCGTCGACGGTCAGGGTGACCGTTTCGGTCGTGGTGTTATCGCTCATTAGATCTCACGGGAGGTCGGTCGAGAACCCGGCGTGGGAAAGACTCTCGGCTCACGCCGCCCCCACCCTCTCACCGCGCCGAATCAACGCAAGGTACTCGTCCCGGAATTTCTCGATGGACGACTGCACCGGCGCGGCCACCGAGTCGGAGAGCACGCAGATCGTTGTGCCTGTCATCTGGCGCGTGATCTCCATGAGGGTATCGAGGTCCTCTTCGGTCCCACGGCCGTCCTCGATCCTGCGCAGAATCTTTACGACCCAGTCCGAACCCTCTCGGCAAGGCGTGCACTGCCCACATGACTCGTGAGCGTAGAACTCGGCCATCCTGCGAACCTGATGCACGATGTCGGTCTTCTCGTCCATCACGATCACCGACGCGCATCCCAGCATCGAGCCCGCTTCAATCACACCCTCGTAGTCGAGCATGCAGTCCCTGCATTCGGCCTCCGAGAGAAACGGTACCGAACTCCCACCGGGAATCACCGCCTTGAGCGCGTTGTCATCCCGAATTCCACCGCACACGTCGTGGATCAACTCGGAGAGAGGAAATCCCAACGGGAATTCGTAGTTCCCCGGCCGCCTCACGTGACCACTCACACAAAAGATCTTCGTGCCGGGGCTCTTCTCGGTGCCCCACTGCCGGTACCACTCGCCACCGT
>JASJXX010000132.1 GCA_030123765.1 Actinomycetota bacterium
AGGGCAATCTTTACCGAGGACGACAGCAGCGCCGCGAGTCCGGAGATCGGTTCCATTACGCCGGCGCCCCCACGAGGGAAGAGATGACATGCGATGCGGGGCGCGCCGACCCCGGGGCCTCGAGCGCCGGGAAGAACTGCTGCACGACGCCCTCGTGGTTCGTGAAGGTCCCCGCCTGCTCCGCGAAGGTGGACACGGGAAGCGTGAAGTGCGCCGCGGACGCCCCGACGGACGTATGCGCGCCCAGGTAAACGAACAGGCTCGCCTTCGAGCCGAAAAACTCATCCTGATCGGCCAGGTCGTCGCCGAGCACCACGATCAACCCGTCGTGATCCGCCACACCTTCCAGCCCGCCTCGCCCCTCATCGCCCCCGACGCGCGTCATACCGAGGAGCTCCGCTCCTTTGATGTTGGGCACGAGATCGCGGCGGCGCGCCAGCGAGGGGAAGCCACTTAGAGGGCTCTCGTCCGCAGCCCTCGCCGAACGGAACACGATCTCCCCGCCACCCAGGGATTCGACGAGCTTGGCCACCGCATCGAGATCCTCGTTGGACCATGAGGCCGACACCACTGCCTTGACGCCCCCGGTCACCCCGGCGAGCCGCCGCTCCAGAGCCTCGAGCGCCGCGTCCCAGCCGAGCTGCACCGGACTGCCGTCTTCCACGAACGTCGGCTCCTCAACGCGGTCGCTCCGGTTCAGCCACTCGTAATTCGCCCGCCCGTAGTCACACATCCAATGACCGTTCACGTCGGCGTTGAACCGAGGTTTGATCCTGTGTACCAGATTGTCGCGCGTGTGCAGATCGATGTTGCAACCCTGGCTGCAGCTCCCGCACACCGACGGCGTGTGCTTCAGATCCCATGCTCTCGCCTTGTGCAGAAAGTCCTTCGATACGAGCGCGCCGACCGGGCAGATGTCGACGACGTTTCCGCCCCACTCGGCCTCCTCGAGGCCCCGGTCGAAGAAGGTATCGATGACCGAACGGTTCCCTCGATCGACAACGGTCAGGAGGGGTTTTTGCTCGATCTCGTTCATGAAGCGCACGCACCGCGTGCACATCACGCAACGGTCGCCGTAGAAGAGCACGTCGCCGCCGAAATCGTCACGGCCGAAGATACGTTTCGGCTCACGGCTCCGGCCGCGCTCTCGCCCTTCGGAGAAGACGTAGTCCTGAAGCTTACACTCGCCGGACTGGTCGCAGACCGGACAATCCAGCGGGTGATTGATCAGGTAGAACTCCAGCACGCCCCGCCGCATGCCAGCCGCATTCTCGCTCTCGGTATGAACGACCTGCCCGTCCGTGGCCGGCGTCACACACGAAGGCAAGAGCTTGGGCGCACCCTCCACTTCGACGAGGCAAAGCCGGCACACGGCCGGCGACGATAGGCCGGGGTGGTAACAGTAGTGCGGGATCTCGGTCCCGACCTCGCCGATCGCCTGGAGGATGGTAGTCCCCTTGGGGACTGTGACGTCATGGCCGTCGATGGTCAGGGTGACTGTTTCGGTTGTGTCTTTATCGCTCATTAGTGCTCATAGCATTCGTCTGGGGACGGGCACGGCGTCCGAAGCCCTCGGCTCACGCCGCCCCCACCCTCTCGCCGCGACGGATCAAAGCGAGGTACTCGTCTCGGAACTTCTCGATGGACGACTGCACCGGCGCAGCCACCGAGTCAGAGAGCACGCAGATCGTCGTGCCCGTCATCTGGCGTGTGATCTCCATGAGGGTGTCGAGGTCCTCTTCGGTTCCGCGACCATCCTCGATCCTACGCAGGATCTTCACGACCCAGGTCGAACCCTCCCGGCAGGGCGTACACTGCCCGCAGGACTCGTGAGCGTAGAACTCGGCCATCCTGCGAACCTGATGCACGATGTCGGTCGTCTCGTCCATCACGATCACCGAGGCGCATCCCAGCATCGAGCCGGCTTCGACCACTCCCTCGTAGTCGAGGGTGCAGTCAGTGCATTCGAGGCTCGAGAGGATCGGTACCGAACTCCCACCGGGGATCACCGCCTTGAGCGCGTTGTCATCCCGAATCCCACCGCACACGTCGTGGATCAGCTCGAAGAGGGGAAAGCCCAGCGGCAGTTCATAGTTACCCGGCCGCCTCACGTGGCCGCTCACACAAAAAATCTTCGTGCCGGGGCTCTTCTCGGTGCCCCACTGCCGGTACCACTCGCCACCGT
>JASJXX010000133.1 GCA_030123765.1 Actinomycetota bacterium
CCAGGTTGCCTACGTTGATCGGGATTGCTAGCCCTGATCATGATCTGTCATGATACAGAGATGACAATGCAGAAGTTTGAATCGCCCCGGGTTTCATAGAGACTCGGGGCGATTCAGTCGCAGTCTGGCAGAGGGGGCCACGCGTGGATGTTCTTCAGCGGCCCGGTCGCCGCCTCCTCGGCGCGACGACTTGGAGTCGGGTTGCTCCGTGAGGCAATGACGATCCGAGCTGAGATCGACCTCGCCGGCTACGACCGACTGTTCCCTGCCCAGGACTTCGTGCCGAAGGGATCGTTCGGGAACCTGATCGCGCTTCCCCTCCAAGGCCAGGCCGCCAGACGCGGTAACACCGTGTTCCTCGACCCAACCACCTTGGAGCCTGCTGTCGACCAGTGGGCGCACCTCTCTTCGATCGCACGCTTGTCACCCGATGACGTCGAGGCTCTCGTAGAATCCATGACAGAGGTCGGCGCCGGGCCGCAACTCGGCGATACAGCGCTGCAAAGCGTCGATGCACCACCGGCGCCCGAGGTCGTGCGCGGCGAACTGGGGGCAATGATCGCAATCGACCGTATCGGACTCCCACCGTGTCTCGTCGCCCAGATCAAACACCTCGCGGCTCTCCACAACCCCGAGTTCTACGAGAAACAACGACTGCGGCTCTCCACCTACCGCACCCCACGCTGCATTCGCTGCTACGACGAGACGCTCGACCGCTTACTGTTGCCTCGCGGGATCCTGTCCCAGGTCGAGTCGCTCCTCGCGAACGCCGGAACCGTCCTTGATCTCACCGACGTGCGGCCGACGCCGAGCACCATCAAACTCTCGTTTACAACCGACCTCACCGAACAGCAACAAGTCGCGCTCGAAGCGCTCAAGGGCCACGATCACGGCGTGCTCGTAGCTCCACCCGGCGTCGGCAAGACCGTCACCGCATGCGCCTTGATCGCTCATCGAGGCTATCCGACGCTCGTGATCGTCGACCGTCAGACGCTCTTGGACCAATGGACCGGCCAACTGACAGGACTCCTCGGTCTCGAGGAGTCCGCGGTCGGCCGAATCGGTGGAGGGCGTACCAGACCCAGCGGAGTCGTGGATGTCGCGATGGCTCAGAGCCTCGCCCGTCACGACAATCTCGCGGAACTCACCGAGTCCTACGGGTTCGTGGTGGTCGACGAGTGCCACCACGTGCCAGCCGTCACGTTCGAAGCCGCCGTCAAGGCCATCCCCACCCGAGCCTGGCTGGGTCTCACCGCCACCCCCTACCGGCGTGACAAGCTCGAAGACGTCATCGTGATGCACTGCGGACCCATCCGCCATACGATCAACATGGACGACGCCCCCGGGGCCGCGTTTGATCGCCGACTGATCGTTCACCAAACAGACCACGTAGCTGCCCCTGCCGACGAACTTCTCATACAGGACGTATTTCGTGATCTCGTCGCCGATGACGCCCGTACCGCCCTGATCGCAGCCCACGTCGCCAACGCCGTCGACCGAGGCCGCAACTGTCTGGTGCTGACACAGTGGCGGACCCATCTCGAATCGCTCTGCCGGCAGCTCACGGCTCACAGTCTTGAGCCTCTCGTGCTGCGCGGCGGCCTCGGCAAGCGAGCTCGCGCCGACGTGCTCGCCAGGCTCAACGACCCGGCCAACCGTCCGTTCGTCTTGCTCGCCACCGGCTCATACATCGGGGAGGGCTTCGACTGTCCAGCGCTCGACGCCCTCTTCCTCGCCTTCAAGGGCCGCATCGTCCAATACGTCGGGCGTCTGTTGCGCCTTGAGGACGGCAAGCACTCCGTCGAGGTCCACGATTATGTCGATGTCGCCGTCCCTGTGCTGGCCCGCATGCACGACAAGAGACGGCCCTCACCCTCGCCTCCTCGATCCGAACGGACTGTCATCATTAGGCTCGTGCGAGGCAACTTCACTCTGCCGGTCTGCACCGAGAGCGCCCACGCTACGGGCGAACGCGGACCTGCCGGTCGGGACTCGAACCCCCGAGTCTCCACGCAGCACGTGGCACCGCACAGTCGGCGTGTCTACTTGCCCACTCAGTCACTGTCGATGGTCTCACTCGGTCGGGTCTGGGGGCAGCCGGGGATCGTCGGCTCTCAGCTCTCCACTCCTCGCAACTATTCAGGTCTTTGGGTCCACAGGACGCGGATTGGCGCCCGAC
>JASJXX010000078.1 GCA_030123765.1 Actinomycetota bacterium
GAGACGGCGAACTGTCGTGTGGCGTCACGCACGTATCTAGCCTGAGGGTGTGGACGATCGACTGTGGCCGAGAGCCTCCGCGTGGCTTGCAGACGGCGCCGACCCGACAGCCAAGGTCGGCGTGGTCGGGATTCCGTCGTCCATTGCATCCCTCTCGCCGTCGGGGGCCCGCACCGCGCCCGCTGCGCTGCGTGAAGCGCTCCGAGGGTTCGCGACCTTCCACTCGGATCGTTCCATCGATCTCGCCCCGCTCACCATCTACGACCACGGCGACCTCACGATCGACGACAGCTCGATGTCCTCCTCCCAGGCCGACATCGAGAACGGCATCGCCGCCCTCCCACGCAATGAGATTCTTGCCATCGTCGGAGGAGACAACGCCATCACCCGGCCTGCCATCAAGGCGCTCGCAGGTGACCTCGCCCGTGTTGGGGTAGTCACTCTCGACGCTCACCACGATGTGCGTCTCCTCGATGACGGGCCCTCGAACGGCACCCCGATCCGAGGCCTCATCGAAGATGGCCTCCCCGGCTTGAACATCGTCCAGATCGGCATCCACAGCTTCGCCAACTCGCACGCGTATCGCAGTTACTGCGAGGAGAACGGGATCACGACTCTCACCGCGGCTGCAGTCGAGGAGCAGGGTTCAGCCGCGACCGCAGCCACCGCGCTTGCCCGGCTCGCGCACTGCGAATGGATCTACGTCGATTTCGACATCGACGTCCTCGACCGAGCATTCGCACCGGGCTGCCCCGGAGCACGACCCGGCGGGCTCACCCCGCGCCAGCTCGGTGACCTCGCGTACCACATGGGAGTGCATTCCCTGGTGAGGGCGGCAGACTTCGTCGAGGTCGACCCCGCCCGTGACCGTGACAACCTCACACTCCACGCGATGGCGCACACCTTCCTCTCGTTCCTCACAGGCATCACCCAACGCAAGGAGATCCAATGACCGTTGTCGTAGATGGTTCCCCACTCACCGTCGACGACGTCGTCGACGTCGCTCTTGGCAGGACCGACGCCGTTCCCGGCGACCATCTCGATGAACGAATGGAGCCGGCACGGGCACTTGTTGAGCGTATCGTCGCCAACGATGAGACGGTGTACGGCATCACGACCGGATTCGGTGCGCTCGCCAACACGAGGATCCGTCGCGAGCAGGCAACCGACCTCCAGTACGACCTGCTGCGCTCCCACGCGGCCGGTGTCGGCTCACATCTTGATCCTGAAATCGTTCGAGCCATGCTCCTGTGCCGGGCTCGAACACTTGCCCAGGGCCACTCGGGTGTGCGCCCGGAGATTGTTCGGTACCTGCTGACGCTCCTCAATCGCAATCTCCTGCCCGCTGTCCCCTCTCAGGGCTCTGTCGGCGCGTCAGGCGATCTCGCTCCATTCGCCCATCTCGCGCTCCCCGTTATCGGTGAGGGTGAGATACTCGTCGACGGCGAGGCGGTCCCGTCAGGCCCCGTGCTCAGAGCCGCAGGCATCGAGCCACTCGGGCTCCTCCCTAAAGAGGGCCTCAGCCTCCTCAATGGCACCGAGGGGATGCTCGCTCACGGCTGCCTCGCCATACACAAAGCACGCCTCCTCGTCGATGCCACGGACGCAGCGACAGCGTTGAGCGTCGAAGCACTGATGGCGTCATCCCGCCCCTTCGAGCAACGCATCCACGACCTGAGACCTCACCCGGGCCAGGCCGTCTCCGCAGCGAGGATCCGCACCATGCTCGAAGGCTCCCCGATCAGCGCGTCGCATCACGACGATTTCGTGCACAAGGTGCAGGACGCCTACAGCCTGCGGTGCGCACCGCAGGTCCACGGGGCTGTGCGAGACACGATCGCCCACGCCACCGACGTCTTCACCCGGGAGCTCGGCTCAGTAGTCGACAACCCGATCGTGTTCCCCGAAGACGGCGACGTCGTCTCGGGGGGCAATTTCCATGGCCAGCCGCTCGCCTTCGTCCTCGACTTCCTCGCCATCGCCGTCACCGAACTCGGATCGATATCGGAACGCCGCACCGACCGCATGCTCGACCCGGACCGCTCCTCCGGCCTCACCCCGTTCCTCGCCACCACCCCGGGAGTGTCATCGGGGTACATGATCACCCAGTACACCGCCGCAGCGATCGTCGCGGAGAACAAGGTGCTCTCCCACCCCGCGTCGGTGGAGTCGATCCCGACGTCAGGGCTCCAGGAGGATCACGTCTCGATGGGGTGGGGTGCAGCGCGCAAGCTCGACACGATTCTCACAAACACAGCCCGCGTCATCGCTGTGGAACTCATGTGCGCAGCCCAGGGCGTCGAGCAACGCTCCATGGGCCCCGCCGCTGGAACGGGTGCGGTGCGAGACGTGGTCCGCAGCGTGTGCCGGCCACTCACCGTGGACAGGCCACCGGGGCCCGATATCGCCAGGATCGCCGAACTCATCGAATCCGGGGCGTTCACCGATATCGAGGAGGCGTGATGCCAGATGTCGCCAACGCCGCGTTCGCCTACGGAACGGGGCCGCGCACCGTCAGGGCGCCCCGTGGCACCAAGCTCAATACGAAGGGCTGGCTCCAGGAAGCGGTCCTGCGCTCGTTCCTCAACAACCTCGACCCCGACGTTGCCGAGGCCCCTCTCGATCTCGTCGTCTACGGGGGGAGGGGGAAGGCTGCCCGATCATGGGAGGCGTTCGACGCCATCGTGCGCTCCCTCACCGAACTCGAATCAGACGAGACGCTGCTCATCCAATCAGGGAAACCGGTCGGCCGGTTCCGCACCCACGAGATGGCGCCCAGGGTGCTGATCGCCAACTCGAACCTCGTCCCCGAATGGGCGACATGGCAACACTTCTGGGAACTCGAAGATGCCGGGCTGATGATGTATGGCCAGATGACCGCCGGATCGTGGATCTACATCGGCACCCAGGGCATCCTGCAGGGCACCTATCAGACGTTCCTCGCCGTTGCAGGGAAGCTCTTCGGTGGAACGCTCAAGGGAACCATCACCCTCACCGCGGGACTCGGTGGCATGGGCGGAGCGCAGCCTCTCGCGGTCACCATGAATGGCGGGGTCTGCCTCGCCGTCGACGTTGACCCCGAAAGTATCCAGAAGCGCATCGACAAGCGCTACGTCGACGAACTCGCCCCTGATCTCGACGCAGCGCTCGAGCGGGCGTTCGCCGCGAAGGCTGCCGGTGAGGCCCTCTCCATCGCCGTCGTCGGCAACGCTGCCGAGGTCTTCCCCGAGCTGCTTGCCCGCGGCGTCGCCATCGACATCGTCACCGACCAGACCTCGGCCCACGACCCGCTCCACGGGTACGTGCCCGCCGGCATGACGCTCACCGAAGCCGGAGCGCTCCGGATCGAGGATCCCGAGGAGTACATACAGAAGGCGCGGGCGTCGATGGCGACACACTGTGCAGCAATGGTCGGGTTCCAGGACGCTGGCGCCGAGGTCTTTGACTACGGCAACAACCTGCGCGGTGAGGCGATGGAAGGCGGGTTCACAGACGCCTTCGCCTACCCGGGGTTCGTCCCTGCCTACATCAGGGACCTGTTCTGCGAAGGACTTGGACCGTTCCGCTGGATGGCCCTGTCGGGTGACCCTCACGACATCAAGGTCACAGACGACGCGCTGCGAGAACTCTTCCCTGAGAACGAATCGCTGATGCAGTGGCTCGACCTGGCTGAGGAACACGTCGAGTTCCAGGGCCTCCCCGCGCGGATCTGCTGGCTCGGATACGGCGAGAGGCACAAGGCCGGTTTGGCGTTCAACGAGTTGGTGCGCACAGGGAGAGTCTCTGCACCGATCGTCATCGGGCGTGACCATCTCGACTCTGGCTCCGTAGCGTCCCCCTACCGTGAGACCGAGGCGATGGCAGACGGGTCGGACGCTGTTGCTGACTGGCCGATCCTCAACGCACTCTTGAACACAGCCTCGGGCGCAGCGTGGGTCGCGGTCCACCAGGGCGGAGGCGTCGGGATGGGGAAATCCATTCACGCAGGGGTCCAGGTGGTCGCAGACGGCACACAAGAGGCCGCTCTCCGCCTCGAGAGGGTTCTCACCAATGATCCGGGGACCGGCGTGATGCGGCACGCGGATGCCGGATACGAACGTGCGATTGAAGTTGCCCACGACCGTGGCATCGTGATTCCGATGCAAGATGTCTGAGCTCGTCCACGTTCACAGGCTTGTAGCCCCCCCTAACTCGCTTCGCTCGTTCGTCCCCCGTGAAGGGGGGACGTGGACATGACTCTCCTTGTCACCGGCATCGGGCAGCTCGTCACGAACGACGAGAGCAACGGCGGCCTCCTCGGCGTCGTCGCAGACGCAGCGGTCGCGATCGAGCGCGGAGACATCGTGTGGGTAGGTCGCGCAGAGCGTGTCCCTGAACGCTACGCCTCCAGCCGGATGCTTGACGTCGCCGGCGCCGCCGTCCTCCCCGGTTTCGTCGACGCGCACACACACGTCGTGTTCGCAGGCGACCGGAGCCAGGAGTTCGCGATGCGGCTCGAAGGTGCGACCTACGAGGAGATCCTCGGCACCGGGGGAGGCATCTACTCAACGGTACGAGCCACGAGGGCGGCGACGCTCGACGAGCTCGTCGACGCTTCGCTGCCGCGGGTCGAGCGGATGCTCGCGAGCGGCACGACCACGATCGAGATCAAGACCGGATACGGCCTCGATGTCGACACCGAGGTGAAGATGCTCGACGCCATCGACCGGATCTGCAACGTGCTGGCGATCGACACGCTGCCGACGTACCTCGGCGCGCACGTGGTCGCCCCGGAGTTCAGGGACGACCGTGCCTCGTACCTCGATCTCGTCGCCGGGGAGATGCTCGACGCTGTGGCAGACCGGGTCGCCTTCATCGATGTGTTCTGCGACGAGGCAGCGTTCACCGTCGCCGAGACGAGGCGTGTCGTTGCAGCAGGCAGGGTTCGTGGCCTCGGGGTCCGGATCCACGCCGACCAGCTCTCGTCGAGCGGCGGTAGCGCCCTGGCAGCAGAGGTCGGCGCTGTAGCTGCCGACCATCTCGACCATGCCACGGACGAGGACCTCGCTGCTCTCGCTGAAGCCGGGACGGTTGCCGTGCTGCTGCCGGGCGTGTCGTACTCGATGCGGGAACCCGCCCCTGACGGCCGCCGGATCTGGGACGCGGGCGTCACCGTTGCCATCGCAACCGACTGCAATCCCGGAACCTCCTACATCGAGACGATGCCGTTCGTGATCTCGCTTGCCGCGATCACGACAGGGATGACGCTCACCGAAGCAGTGTGGTCAGCGACCCGGGGCGGCGCGCTCGCCCTCGGCCTGCACGACAGGGGAGTGATTGCACCAGGGAAGCTCGCCGATCTCGTGGTCCTCGACGCCCCGTCATACGAGCATCTCGCGTATCGGCCCGACGGTGGCCTCGTCACACAGGTCATCAAACGCGGGAACCTGCTGTAGCGGAGGAGCTTCCGCGTTGAGTCGCGCGCCTCATCTGCACTCTCCGATCCAGAAGACCTGTCCGTCCCTGATCGCGAACGCGGCGACAGCGTCGAAGGACTCGCCCTGGAAGCTGAAGGTGATGGGTACCTCGTAGTACCGGTCGACGCTGATGGTGGTTACCCCGACGGTGAGGGTTCGGAGAGACGGGCCAGATGGGGCTCCGGTCGCGCTGTAGTTGCTCAGGGCGAGGATCTCGGTCTCAATCCACGTGCGGCAGGTGTCGGCACCAAGCACGTTGTGGATGTCGGGCAGAAGCGTCGTAAACAGGAAGTCGCTGTCACCGGACACGGTTGCTGCGGCGTAGGCCAGGATGAAGTCGTCCACCGACGGTGGTGGTGTCGTCGCCGTGGTGGAGATGGTGGGGGCGGTCGTGGGCGACGTGCTTGTGGGTGGCGTGGTGGTTGGAGGCGGCGCCGTTGTCGTGAGAGCGAGAGCTTCGGTCGTGGTTGGTGCACTAGTGCTAGACCGGTCCGTCTGGCCGCTCGCCTCCGAGGAGTCGCCGAGGTTGGCCGCGCCGACGCCGATCATCGCGACCCCGACGACGACGATTCCAACACCCAGGGCGCGGCGGCCTATTCGCATGAGCCTGGCTGGTGACGCGTGTCGAAGTCGGATCGAGCCTCCACCGAAGCGGCGATGGCCGACTGTGCGCGTCGCCCCATCCTGCTGATCTCGCTCTGCATACGGTGGCGGGCGATATCTGATGCGAGGCGGAATGTCTTCGAGTTGGAGCGGCCCCTCTTGGTGAGCGGCCCGACGTCGTACTGCCAGACTCTCCGGCACTCCCACTCCCCGCCGATACAGGTAGACAGATCGTACGGTGTGGCAGTGATCGTCTGTTGGAACAAGGTGAGACGTACCTCATAGAGCTGGTTGGCGACCAGCCATTCACCAACCTTCTTCGATACGAGCGCTCCCAGGTTGGCTACGCCTTCCAGCACTTCGACCACGGCTTCGGGAGCGGATGTCGGAATGGAGACGTCGGTGAGGCCCGACGCCATGGCACCTTCGGCGGCGCCTCTCGCGAGGCCGCCAGCACCCATAACGTATGTGCCGCTGGCCATGCCTCCGATACCTCCCGCGATTGACTGACCGGCTCCCTTGGCGCCGAGCGCGCTGCCGATCACGTCGAGGTCAGCCGCGAGTTCGGCGAGTCCGAGGGTCATCACCGCGGCTTCTCCAACTCTGCGTTCGGACCCTTCCACGACCGTGACGATCACGGCGAAGTCGACGATGACACGTAACGTCTCTGGCTCGCCGGTCTCCGTGTAGGTGGCTCCGTCTTCGCATGCAGGTTGCGACGGATCTGTCGCCAGAGGTGGGATCGAGATCGCGGGACCTCTTGGACCGCTTGGGCCGGGAGTGCCCGGACCGGTTGGCTGGGACGGTGGTGGGGCTGCGTCTGTGGTGCCTGCGCCCTCGCACTCGGCGAGCGCTTCCTCGGCCTCACGAACCTTCTGCTCAGCCTTGTCGAACTTGGCTTGCCACTCTGTAATCCGAGCTTCGTCTTGGGCTCTGGCTTCGCGGGCGTTCTCGAGCATGGCTTCGTAGTACTCGACCTGGATGGCGAGCTCGCTCTCGGGGATGCGATCTCCGCCGTGCGCGTAGTACCTGACGTCTCCATCTACAGACGAGCCGCGTTGCTTGGCCTGGTTGTACGACTCGAGTTCGGCCTCGAGGTCTGAGATCTCGGATTCCTGATCTTCGAAGTCGTCGACAGCTCCTTCGAGAGTCTCGCTGATCGCGCTGAGCTGACGCTGCGCCGAGGCGAGGGCCTCCCGCTCCCTGTCGCAGTTCTTCTTGCCGGTCAGAGCGAGGAGTGCTCCACCCAGCACGCCGATGAGGCCGCCGCCGATGAGGATGCCGGGCCAAGAGATTCCGCCGCCCTCGTCGGTCTGCTCGGTGGT
>JASJXX010000033.1 GCA_030123765.1 Actinomycetota bacterium
AACCGCTCCCCGAAGACCCGGATCTTACGCAACGGCTCACTCAGATCATGAGCCGAACGCCACGCAAACGTCTCGAATTCCGAGCTCTTGCGTCTAAGAACGTCCTCGGCCTTGCTTCGAGCGACCTGTTCCGACCTAACGTCGGTTGTGTCGATGATCACAGCGACAGCCAACACGGGCTCGCCGCCGGTTCGGTCCGGTAGCCGCGTGGAGACACGTCCCCAGCAGATTCCTCCATCTCGTTGGAGGTACGGACGCTCGAACACAGCCACTCCCCAGTTATCGAACTCTTCCGGCCTGATGTACTTCTCGAGATCCTTCAAGGAGCTCGCGGGAGTGATCTTGGACAAGAGCACGCCGTCAAGGCCACCCTCGGGATATCCGAGCATGGTGGTGAACGCACGGTTCGCCCGCACGAAGACCCCTGTCTCCGGATCCAGGAGCGTGATACCCGCAGATGCGTTGTTGAAGACCATCTCGAAGTGCTCGAGGGCGATCTGCCGCTCCCTCTCCAGCTGGTTAAAGGGCTGAATGTCTACGAGAGTGGAGAATACCGACGACAGATCAAGGTGCCCACCCTCACCCTGGCGGGCCCACGCTGTCACCAGCAGGTTCTGCACTCCAAGGTCCGGGTCCTCCTCATGAATCTCAGACTCGACCACGCTGCGCCCTTCGAAGAAACCGATGAGACGTTCGCGTAGAATGCTCCGCAACGTGGGGGGAAGCGCTTGCGGGTCGGAGACCCCGCGTCCCCCGACGTAGAGGGCAGCATCAACTGCGGCTCGGTTGCGTCTTCCGACGCGGATCGTCGCAATCGCGTGGTTCACGCTCTCAGGATGTGCATCGAAGTACGCACCGAGGTCGTGCACCCCCTCCCGCCTGCGTGCTGCGAACCAGGGCTCGATCGCCGAGCAATCCGACTCCCACATCGGAAGCGGCATCGATTCGAAGAGGTGCGCGAACCGGCTCCCCTCGCTCACCTGCTGCGACGCCATGAAGCCGAGCCAGAAATCCTTGTCGTAACGTTCTGACTCCGCCGATCTCGAGAGCGCATGCAGAGAGAGATCGCATGCCTGGCGCACAAGGCTCCGGCAATCCTCAAGCGTCAGCGATTCACCCTCGTTGCCAACTCTCTCTCGTATCGATCGAATCCCCTCCGTCGTCCTGTCGATCTCCACCTGATCCGCCAGTTCGAAGACTCCGACTAGCACGACCTGCTGACCGTCCCTGGTAAACGGGAAGAGGAAGATGTCCGCTGGAAATTCGGAGCCGTCCTGCCGCGCGGCGCTCAACTCGAGTACTCCGTGAGGCCGAATCTCGGGCACATCGAAACGCTCTCTCACCTTCCCGGCGTGGTCACTTCGAGCGGACTCGGGGATCAGACACGCAAGCTCCATACCGTCAAGCCCCCCCACGTCGTATCCGAAGAGGCGAGTTGCGGCAGCGTTCGCGCTCTCAATGACGCCTCGATCGATGACCAGGAGCAGCGCATCGTCGCTCTCGGAGAACAGGGCGCGCCCGACGAACATGCCTTCACCTGGTGTCGTCATCGTGCCTCGCCTCTCGCTCCTCGCACCCTACCAGCGCTGGATGCAGTCTCCGCGTGATCACCGAGCAGACCAGACCCTTCACCCCAACTCTCCGAACTTGGAGAAAGTACCGACGGAAACTGAAGACGGAACTTGTTCCAGCCTCGATCGTACCGATAGGTCAGGTCTCCGTCCATCAACGTGGCGAGACGGAGCGACACCGTCAACCCAACCCCGGCGGAGACCGAGTTGTTCAGGATGGTGAGGGACCGATCCGACGCGCTGAAAATGTACGACCGCTCCTCCTCGGGGATGGCGGTACCGTCGTCGCGTACCTCGATCCATGACGATCCTGCCGTCACCCCGGTGACGACCGTCGCATGCGGTCCACCGTGGATGACCGCGTTCGAGACGAGGTTTCGCAGTATCTGGTCAAGTCGGAGCGGGTCAACTTCAGCGAACACTACGCCCGCAGTGACGTCGGCTTCCACCTCACCATCACCTCCAAACGCAGCTGCCGCCTTCGCTGCATGCTGGGCCAGGTCAACTCGCGTCGGAGCAAGGACGAGGCTATGGATCTCGTGACGTGCCATAACGAGGGCGTCTTCGAAGAGGTGGCCGAGCGTCGCAGCGCCTCTTCCGATGGCAGTGATCATCTCACGGCGCTCCGCTGACGTGAACTGCGCCCATTCCGTGTCCAGCAGATCCGTGTAACCGAGCACTGTCGTGAGGGGAGTTCTCAGATCGTGGCTGATCCGCGACAGGAATCGGTCCTTCGCCTGGGCGAGGTCCTCGAGACGTCGTTCCCCCGCTCGCTCATCGGTGAAGTCTCGAACGATAACTACCGCTTCGTTCGCCTCTTCGACAGGGATGAATCGCGCTTCGAAGAAATGCAGGTTGATCGTGCCCTCTCTCGTGAATTCGCAGGAGTGCGTCTCGCCGGACGCCATCGCCCGCTCGAGGCACTGCGCCAGAACGTCGCCAACACCAGCACCAAACGTCGAAGCGAGCGTACTGTCTCCGTCAACACTCCACTCGGCGGACTCACCAACGATCCCCGCACTGAAGTCGAGGATCCTGCGATCCCTGGAGACTCTAAAGACCGTGTCGGGGATGCCCGTCATCATCGCTCGCTGGTTCGCCACCGCCTGTCGAGTGCTTCGCCACGACGCAGCGCGCTCGATAGCGTGACGCAGCGTGCGCTCAAGTTCTTCTGACGCGAGCCCCTCCTTCATGAGATAGTCGGCTGCACCTGCGCGTATCGCCGCGATATCGAGAGCCTCATCTCCGTATCCGGTGAGGATCACGATCGGAGTCGTGCACCCCTCCTGGGTTACGTCTTGCAGAAGATCGATTCCGGTACCTTCGTCGAGCTGATAGTCCAACAGACAGACGTCGTGCTCCCCACGCAGGAGCGCCTCCCGACCACGATCCCACGTGCTCTCCCACGAAAAATCGTAGTGAACGTGCCTCGTCGCGTGGAGGAGATCACGGATGATGATGCAATCGTCTTCGTCATCATCGATCAGAAGGAGACGGACGTCAGCAACCTCCTCGGTCTCTCTCACAGTGACACCGTGAGAAGATGTGCCCAGGCTGGCGTCTCCTCCCGCGTCGTTACTCCCAAGTTTCATGCTTCTGAGCTCCGTTGCCTCACTGCGGGGTACTGCCTCGCCTCTCGACTGCCATTCCTAGCGTCTCCGTGCCATTATATGCCATTCTATGCTAGCGTACGGTAGCTCGTTACGCAATGCAAGCGCTCTTGGAGGAGATACGTGGCATCTGACACTATCAAGGTTCTCTACGTCGATGATGACCCCGACGACCACGTCATCGTTCAGGATCTTCTCGCCGAGGCGGAAGGAACCTTTGAAGTCGAGTGCGTCTCGACCTACGAGGAAGCACTTGAGAGGCTTCTGAGCGGAGACCACGACGTTTGTCTCCTGGACTATCAGCTCAACGGACGCACGGGCCTTGACCTTCTCCGCGATACAGCAGCACTCGACAACAGGGTGCCTGTGGCCATCCTCACCGGCCGAGGGTGCCGCAGTCTCGATCTTCAAGCTGCGGAACTGGGTGCCGTGGACTATCTCGTCAAAGACCAGATTGACGCTCAGGTCCTGGAACGGACGATCCGCTACGCGGTACAGACCGCACGGGCGACGACGGCGCTTCGCGACTCCGAAGAACGATACGTGCTGGCCGCGCAGGGAGCAAACGACGGGCTGTGGGACTGGAACCTGCGGAACGACACCATGACTTTCAGTCCTCGATGGAAGTCGATCTTCGGATACGCCGAGACAGAGATCGGTGACAACCCGAACGAGTGGTTCGATCGCGTGCACCCTGACGATCTCGATGACGTTGAGACCGCGGTCAGCGACCATCTTCGTGGTGCAACCGAGTATTTCGAGAGCACGCACCGGATACGACACGCCGACAGAAGCTATCGGTGGGTGCTTGTCCGCGCGTCCGCAGCGCGCATGCCCGACGGCACCGTGTACCGAATGGCCGGATCCCACATGGATATCACGAAGCTACGCGACGCAGAGCACCAGCTGCTCGAACGCACATTCTTTGATGAGGCCACCGGCCTTCCCAACCGGGATCTCCTGCTTGATCGCGCCGCGCTCGCCGTGTTGAGCGCAGACCCGACGAGCAACACCCGGTGCGCAATGCTGGCGGTACGGGTAGATGCCGCGAAGTCGGTGGGCCTCACTCTCGGACGAAGAGAGTCGGACCGCTTCATCGCAGAGACGACAGCGCGCTTTCGCAAGTGCTTGCGAGCCGGAGACACTCTTGCACGGATCGGTGACGCCGACTTCGGTATCCTGTTGAACAACATCGATCAGATCGCGTCCGCGGTTCATGTCGCCGAGCGCCTTCGATCTGCTCTGAGACGGCCTCTTGCGATCTCCGATGGTGAGGTGACGACGACAATCACCGTCGGGATCGCAAGAGCGACCGGATCGATCTCGGGGGATGACCTTCTCAACCGCGCCTCTGCTGCGCTGGCACAAGCAGGATCAGCGGGCGTCGACCGCATCCAGGTATTCGACGAGACATTTCATGCCCGCTCCATAGCAAGCATGCAACTCGAAGCCGATCTGCACAGGGCCATCTCCGACAAGGCACTGAGTGTGCATTACCAGCCGATCATCTCACTCGAGACCGGCGACATCACCTCGTTCGAGGCGCTGGTTCGCTGGCAACATCCAGAGCGTGGTCTCGTGCTGCCGGATGAATTCATCCCGCTCGCCGATGACACGGACATGATTCGAAGCCTCGATCAGTTCGTACTCGAGACCGCGACACAGCAGCTCGCAGAGTGGCGACGGGAGTTTCCGTCCTTCGAAGCACTGGCGGTAGCAGTCAACTGCTCGAGCAGGAACTTCGTCGGCCCTGGTGTTGTGGATTCGATCCTGGGTGCTCTCGAAGGCGCAGGCCTCGACGGGCGGCATCTCGACCTGGAATTGACGGAGAGCACCCTGCTCGAGGATCCGGAGGTCGCGATTGGCATCTTCAACAGGCTGGCAGAACACGGCGTCGGAATCGTCATCGACGACTTTGGGACGGGCTTCTCGTCGCTCAGCTATCTCCACCGCCTCCCCGTCTCAACCCTGAAGATCGATCGATCCTTTGTGAGCGCAATGACCACCAGCAACACCGACATGGTCAGATCGATCATCGCTCTCGCGAAGAACCTTGGATTCGATGTCGTTGCGGAGGGGGTGGAGCACCAGGCACAGGTGAATCATCTCAGAGAGATGGGGTGCGACAGAGCCCAGGGATTCCTCTTGGGCCGTCCCGTCGATGCAGCCGCTGCCACAGCCCTTCTCTCCAAACAGGCAGCCGCTCACGATGCCGCTCACGTAAGTTCCGATGAATATCGCGCTGGAGATCGTGAAGATCCGGTCGAGCACAGTTCTGAACCCGTGATGATCGAGTTCGTCAACGTCGAGGCTGCTGAGACGGTGCGGTAATGGCGCCGGGAGGCGATCCAGACATCTCCGTCAGCGGCACGCCGCACTCAACCTGCGTGCCCCCTCCACACACGTTGATCGCGAGAGCGCAACTGTTATGGGAGACAACCGCGTCCGCATGTTCACCGAGCAGTACCTCGGCGGCGAGGCGTCGTTCATGTCCTCTCACGAGGGTGGAACCACCTTCTCCGTCTGGATACCACGTACCCGAGACGTATCCAAGCAACGATCCGGAGCCCACGTCGGCTGACGGTAGCGACGTAGCCGTGGAGTGAGGCGCGCCGCGTAGGCAGCTTCGCGATGATGCGGGTATTCTCGGCACGGCTACGGCTGTCACGAGCGAGGAGGGACAGTGACCGAGCAAGAAGGAATGTTCCACACATCCGATGGAGTCGAACTTTTTACCCGTACCTGGAGTGCCAGAGAACCCAGGTACGAGGTCCTGCTCGTCCATGGCCTCGGCGAGCACTCGGGGAGATGGGCTGAACCGATGACCCACCTCACCGACCGGGGCGCAGATGTATACACCTACGACCTTCGAGGTCACGGCCGTAGCAGCGGCGACCGCACAGACGTAACCAGCTTCGATCGATTCTACGATGACATCTCGGAGATGGCAGCCGCGACGGTCGCTGCTTCTGGTCGGCCGTGGGTACTCTATGGACACAGCCTCGGAGGGCTCCAAGCTACCGGATATCTCCTCTCAGGCCGCGATCCACAGCCGAATGTCGCTGTGTTGTCAGCGCCAGCCATGAAGGCAGAGGTGTCGGGCGCACTCCGTCTTGCTGCGGGCATCTTTGGACGTGTGGCACCCCGCCTCCGCTTCCCGACCAGCATCACGGGGGAGCAACTCTCGAAGGATCCCTCTGTAGGGGAGCGGTACTTCGCCGACGAACTCGTAGAGGTCAAAGCCTCAGCGAGACTCGGGAGAGCGATTTTCGACGAACAAGCCCGGCTTGCTTCTGAGCTCGGATTGATAGGAACACCGACCCTGGTCATCCACGGTGCAGCCGACCCGCTCGTCCTACCGTCAGCAAGCGCGGGGCTCGCCCGCTCCGAGGGAGTCGTGCGGCGCCTCTATCCAACCCTGCGCCACGAGCTGCACAACGAGCCCGAGGGACCAGAGGTACTGGGCGACGTCGCGGACTGGATCGATTCGCGACTGTTCTAACCGTCCTCTGCCTCGATCGCTTCGATGATCTCTCGACGCACGTCCCAGTCACCGAATCCAGCTTCGATCGCCCGCACCGTGATTCCACGAAGATCTTGATCGCTGAGGCCGAATGTCTCCGCCGCCAGCGTGTACTCTCGTGTCATCGACGTTGCAGACATGAGCCGGTTGTCAGTGTTGATCGAGACGTTGAATCCTGCTCGGTACAGCGCTCCAAAGGGATGGTCGGCTGCGGTAGCCCAGGGACCTGTATCGAGGTTGGATGTGATGGCGACCTCGAGCGGTATCCGGTGATCACGCACACGGCGCGCGAACGCTCCGAGTTCGGTGAGCTCCCCGTCTCGCTCCTCCGCGTCGTCGACGACGTGCACCCCGTGCCCGATGCGCTGCGCGCCGCAGAGTGCCAACGCTCGCCACATCGAGTGCGGGCCATCGCTCTCACCGGCGTGGAGAGTCAATCCGAGTCCCCCTTCGGTCGCTATCTTGCACGCCTCAAGATGGGAGTCCGGAGGAAATCCAGACTCTGGCCCTGCAAGGTCGAAAGCGACGATCCCCCTATGGGAGTATCTCACCGCGGCCCTTGCCACGTCTGCCGAGTCGGTCTCATGGCGCAGCGCCGTCGCGATACCGTAGATCACGATGCCCGTATCCCGCCTCGCGCGATCGAAGCCGTCGATCATCGCCTCAAGAACGGCTTCCCTCGTGAGCCCTCGACGTGTCGAGAGGGAGGGGCCGTGGCGAACCTCTGCGTAGACAACTCCGTCGCGTGCAAGGTCGATGCCAGCTTCAAAAGCAGCACGGGAGATAGCGGCTTCGGTTTGGAGCACAGCGACCGTCTGGTCGAAAGCTCGGAGATATGACTCGAGCGAGCCAGCATCTCCCTGGTGGAACCAGGCTGCAAGGGCGTCGGGTTCGTCCTCGGGGAGGCCGGTATAGCACTGCTCGTCTGCAAGCTCCAGGATGGTGGAGGGCCGGAGACCACCGTCAAGGTGGTCGTGCAGCACTGCCTTTGGTGCTGCCGCTATCGACTCACTCGTGCAATCCATGCTGCGCTCCTCAGTTCTTGGTGCGAGAATAGCTCCATGCCAACGTCATTCATCGTGCTCGGGTCGGGGCAGGACGGAGGAGCGCCACAGCTCGGCGAGACTACCTTGCGGTCGCCCCGCCGCTCAGCGTCCAGCCTCGCCGTGATTTCAGCGTCCGGAGCAGTAGTGCTTCTCGACGCGTCTCCTGACATACGCCTCCAGGTTGAGGTGCTCCTGTCGTCTCCCCTCTATCCACATGGACGAGACGAATTCCTCGACGGGGTCTGCATCACCCATGCCCACATCGGCCACTACGCGGGGCTTCTCCAGTTCGGGAGAGAAGCAGCGGCGACCAGGGAGATACCGTTACACGCGACAGAGCGTTTCCTCGCGTTCGTGAAAGAGAACGAGCCGTGGGCTGCTCTCCTGAGAGACGGCCACCTGGTTGGCGTACCGATCGACAACGCTGCGGCAGTGATCGACGGTGATCTCACGATCGCCGCTCTCCCTGTCCCGCACCGTGACGAGTACTCCGACACCGTTGCCTTCAGCGTCCAGGTGCGAGGCCACCCCTGGCTCCTGTATCTTCCCGACATCGACGACTGGGGTGCATGGGATGGTGCCGAAGAGGAATTGGCCCGCCACGATGTGGCTCTCATCGACGCCTCATTCTCGACGTATGATGAGCTGCCGAGCAGGGAGATGGGCTCGATTCGGCACCCGCTCGTCACGGATACGATCACGCGGTTTCGCCACCTCACAACGGAGACACGTCTCATCCTGACCCACATCAACCACTCCAACCCACTCGGGGATCCGATAGCCCCCATCACCGATCAGGCTGCGGCCGCGGGATTCAGAGTCGCGTATGACGGCCTCACGATATCGCGCGAGGACGAAAATGCCTGAAACCTCCTTCGCAGGTCGGTTTCTTGTCGCGACACCGATCATCACCACACCACCCTTCGCGCGCTCTGTCGTGCTGCTGCTCGAGCACGACGAGTCCGGAGCGATCGGCGTCGTGCTGAATCAGCCGACAAACCTCGCAGTCCAAGACCACCTTCCCGAGATTGACGGTGTGCTCTCGGATCCAGCGTTGGTATTCCTCGGCGGACCGGTCAGCTCCGAAACCGCCATCGCCCTGGGGCGCGGTAGCAGCGCGGACTTCCTTCGACCAAGTGCCCTCGCGGATGTCGGAATCATTGATCTCGAGAAGCCGCTCGACGACCTTGACGATCTTCGCATCTTCGCGGGATACGCGGGATGGGACCCGGACCAACTCGAGGCAGAGCTCGCGGAGGGGGCGTGGTGGATCGTGCTCGCGAACTCGTCGGACGTGTTCGCCGCTGAGACAGACGACCTCTGGGTGCGGACCATCGAGCGAGCTCCCGGAACGATCCCCCTCTACGCGACCTATCCAACGGATCCCTCAGCGAACTGACGCATCCGTTATCCTCTCCCGGTGTCCACAACAGTTCCGCGCTTGCGCCCATCACTTGTGGGTCACGCGCCCGGAGTCACCTACGAGACTGCCCTGTGGGCGCGGGGGAGCAACGTGGTCGTCGGCATCGACGAGGTGGGGAGGGGAGCGTGGGCGGGTCCCCTCACGGTCGGCGCGGTAGTCATCCCCCAGGACCGACGAATCTACAAGATCCGGGACTCCAAGCAACTCACCGAGCCAGAGCGTGAAGCACTCATCGATCGAGTCAAGGAGTGGGCGGTTGCGTGGTCTGTCGGGCACGTGTCTCCGGCCGAGTGCGACACGATGGGCATGTCGAGAGCGCAACGACTGGGCGCGCGACGCGCTATCGAAGGCCTCGACCTCGAAGTGCAGCACGCGCTCGTCGACGGAGCCTGGGATTTCGTCGGCACGGTAAACACGACCACGATCGTGAAGGGCGATGCCGTATCTCTCAGCATCGCGGCGGCGTCGATAATTGCGAAGGTGACACGAGACAGGATCATGCGCGAGGCTGCTCCGCACTTCCCGTGGTACTCCTTCGACACGAACAAGGGATACTCGTGCCCGAAGCACCGTGCAGCATTGGAACTCCTCGGGCCTTCGACGATTCACCGACGATCCTGGGCGAACATCACGAGACTGCCCTGGGCGACGGTTTCGGGTTCCCTTAGGACACGGGAACCTCCTACGTTATTCTGAAACGCTCCACACGACCCCTAACGACTGGATGGGCTACCGAGATGGCACAACGACTCAAACCGGGCAGACCTGATCCGGTTGATTTCCTCGATATCGACGACCTCCTCACCGGAGAGGAACGACTGCTGCGCGACACCGTCCGTCGCTTCGTTGCCGACAGAGTCGCACCCCACATCTCTCACTGGTTTGAGGAGGGAACCTTCCCTATCGAAGTGGCACGCGCGATGGGAGAGCTCGGACTCTTTGGCATGCATCTCAAGGGATACGGCTGCGCGGGCATGAGCGCGTTGATGTACGGCCTGGCATGTACAGAGCTCGAAGCGGGTGATTCAGCCGTCCGGAGTTTCGTGTCGGTACAGGGGTCGCTCGTCATGTACCCGATCTGGGAGTTCGGCTCCGAGGAACAGAAGCAGAAGTGGCTGCCGGGGATGGCTTCCGGGGAGATCATCGGGTGTTTCGGCCTCACCGAGCCTGACTCTGGATCTGACGCTGGCTCAATGCGCACGACAGCCAGACAGGACGGCGATGGCTGGGTGCTCAACGGGACCAAGATGTGGATCACGAACGGCTCCATCGCGGATGTAGCCATCGTCTGGGCGACGACGCCCGACGACATTCGGGGATTCATCGTGCCGACGGACACTCCCGGCTTCTCAAGCACCACTATCGGACAGAAGCTCTCTCTCCGAGCATCTGTCACGAGTGAACTCATACTTGACGACGTCCGCCTTCCCCACGACGCGGTGCTTCCGAACGTCAAGGGGCTCAAGGGCCCTCTCTCCTGTCTCAACGAGGCCAGGTTCGGCATTCTCTTCGGAGCCGTCGGAGCAGCCAGGGCGTGTTACGAATCCGCACTCAGCTACTCCAAGGAACGAGAGCAGTTCGGGAAGCCGATCGCCGCGTTCCAGCTCACCCAGCGAAAGCTAGTCGAGATGATGATCGGGGTGAACAGCGGCATGCTTCTCGCCATCCACCTCGGGCGCAAGAGAGACGAGGGGAGCCTCTCGGCTGAGCAGGTGAGTTACGGCAAGATGACGAACGTGCGTATGGCGCTCGACGTTGCGCGAGAAGCCAGGGGTCTGCTCGGCGCCAATGGAATCACACTGGAGTATCCCGTGATTCGCCACATGAATAACCTTGAATCTGTGTCCACTTACGAGGGTACGAATGAGATCCATACGCTCATCCTCGGCCAGGCAATCACAGGTATCGCAGCGTTCGAATAGCCGCGGCGGCAGAAGGAGCCAGAATGCGTTTTGAGATCGCCCACCGCCCTTCCTACGCGATCACGACGGTCCACCTGGACCCGGGAGAGAGGATACAGACCGAGGCGGGAGCCATGGTGTCCATGGATACCAGCATCGCCATTGAAACTAAGGCGAGAGGTGGCCTGTTGAAGTCCCTGGGGAGGTCCGTGCTGGGCGGCGAGTCGTTTTTCATCAACACGTATCACGCCAAGCACGGGGGCACCCTCCGCCTCGCACCGTCCCTCCCGGGAGACATGATGGTGCTCGACCTGCGACCGGATCGTCCTCTCATGGTCCAGAGTGGCGCGTACATCGCGTCTACGGAGGGAGTGGATGTGAGAACGAAGTGGAGCGGGGCAAAGACCTTCTTCGCCTCTGAGGGAGTGATCATGCTCAAGATCAGCGGTCAGGGAGAACTCGTTATCGCTTGCTTCGGGGCGCTCGACGAGCGCACGCTCGCTCCCGGCGAGACATACACCGTCGATTCCGGTCACCTCGTCACGATGACCGAGGGAATCGGCTTCAAGGTGCGCAAGGTCGGGAACTGGAAGAGCACGTTGTTCTCAGGAGAAGGCCTCGTCGTCGACTTGACAGGGCCCGGAACCTTCACGACGCAGAGCAGGAGCCAGGACGCCTTCCTCTCCTGGCTGATTCCCCGGCTTCCGAGCACGCGCACATCCTCAGCGTGACACCGAACGGGGAGCGCTGACCATGCGTCTTGTTCTCGCTTCCGCCTCTCCCCGACGGACCCTCCTCCTCACAGTGGCCGGATACCCGCACGACGTCCGCGTTCCCGACGTCGAAGAGAGTCTGATCGAAGGCGAACCAGCGGCCGAAGCTGTGCTGCGTCTCTCCGATGCGAAAGCCCGATCCGTACCCAGACGCTCTCATGAGGTCGTCCTCGCTGCGGACACCATGGTGGTGCTCAACGGTGAGCTCTTAGGAAAACCTTTGAACGCCGCCGATGCCCATGAGATGCTTTCGAGACTCAGCGGCCGAACACACTCGGTGCTCACAGGCTGGACCATCATCGGCGACGAAGGGGAACGGTTCGGCGTTGCAGAGTCGAGGGTGACGTTCAAGAAGCTCACGAGTGAGACGATCTCAGAATACCTGGTGGATGCAGAGCCTCTTGACAAGGCCGGATCCTACGCGCTCCAGGGTGAGAGAGGCCGGCTCGTGGCAGGGGTCTCCGGATCCCGCGCGAACGTCATGGGCCTCCCCCTCGGCGATGTGGCGAGGACGCTCGCAGAGCTCGGCATCGAACGGTCACCCGCGGATCGCTGAACTCACGATCTTGAACAAGTCTGTGGTCGTACCCGTCACCGCGAACGCGACCAGTCGCTCACCGACGTTATGCATCTGCTTGTTCGTGACGAAGAACACGGGCTTCGGAGCGAGATGAACCTCCCCCTTCGTGAGCGTGCGATGAAAAGGAGCGAAGGGGCCGCGGCCTACCGACTTCTGGGATCTGGAGAACATCAAGGCGTTGTGCACGACACCGACGCCGCTGCCGATCTCAGAAGGTGTGTTCCCTGGGTATGCACCCCACGGAGATCGGGAGGTCAGGTACACCGAGGCGCTCCACGTGTTGATGCCTATGGCGCCGTAGCGCAGCCCGGCGATCATCTTGTCGAGCGCGACCGCGTGTCTCCTCGCGGTCCTGGGATGAATGATCACTGTCGCGCCAAGGTTGCCTACGAGGACATCGTTCGCGAAAGTCATCGCGCCATCGAGATAACTCGGAATGCTGGAACTTGGAAGCATCACCACAGCGAGGACGGGGGCGAAATACTCAGTTGTGAATGCAGCGTCGTCGGTCACAGACGGGTCGAGACCGGTGATGAGATACCGTTCCGTCCCGCTTCCGAAGGCTTCGACGTTCCCCGACGCCGAGACTGCGACCTCGCATCGCGCTGCTGCTCCGGGATAGTACGCGTCTCTGTCGGGGATGCTGCCGAGGACGTCCCTGATCTCGTCGAGGAAGACATCTGCCAGGTCCCAGGACTCGGGGAGTATGAGAACCTGAGTCGCAACGCAGTTGAAACCCGAGTTATTCATCTTCTGGGTGACGACGTTCTCCGCCTGGAATCTCAGATCTGCTTCCGACCAGTTACCTGGCACGACGATCGTTGGCGACACACCGCCGAGCTCAGCTGAGATCGGTTTGTCGTTGATCGGCTCGTCGCGCACACGACGAGCGGTGGAGTCGTCTCCGGTGCCGTAGCGGATGGCGTTATACGTCGCGGCGCTCCCTGTGAGGTGGATCGTCTCGACTCCCTCGTGAGCGGTGAGGAACGCTCCGACGCCGTTATCACCGTAGACGAGCCGGAGGTAGCCTGCGTCGACGAACTCCGCGAAGATCGCTTCGAAGATCACTCCCAAGTATTCGTTCACAGGGTTCATCTTCAGGATGACAACTTCGCCGTCGTTGTAGAGCTTGTAGAGGACGTCGCAAGGTGGGATCGATGCCACGTTTCCTGCACCGAGGATGAGGCAGACTGAACCGGAGAGGCCCTCCCTGCGATACAGCTCCCCGACGCTGCCGTCAAGGGATTCGAGTGTGACCGCAGGATCCATCCATACCTGGACGACTGACCCGGAGAAGAGGATTCTGTCGCTTCTCGACGCGGGAAGCACGTCGACGACCACCTGACCGTCGGGGCGGCTATGCACGTTGAACCCTTCGAGGACATCAGATCCCGAAGCGATACGCGTGAGTGTGATCTCGAGCGCATTGATCGCCTCGATAAGGGCGTATGGTCCAGATATCCACTCCTCGCCGGCGAGCGGAGAGTCCATAGACAGGCCCTTTGCTTGCACTGCAGCTTCGACCCACGTGCGAGCATGCGACCCTGCCCTCGTTCTCAGCCCCTTGAGCATGGAGATTTTCTCAACGAGGTCGAGCGAACTCCACGATTCTTTTGACGCGTGAAGCTCCGCAAGGCATCGGTCGATGTGTCGGGTCATCATGGAGCGATACTAGACAGGGTGCCGACCAGCGGACGAGGCCGGGTACTATCGCGATATGGTTAGCTCAGCGTCACCAGTGAGACGAGCTCATGCACCCGCCACCCGTGATGATGCCCAGATGCGACAGATCCCGTGATCAACTTTCACAGTCCCGCGTTTCTCCAGGATCCATACCCGACGCTCAATGCGGTGCGTGAGGAGACACCCCTCTTCCGGCAGGCTCACGACGGGAGCGGGCAGGAGACGTGGTTCCTCACTCGCCACGACGACATCCACCATACGTTGCGCGACCGTCGTCTCGGGCGATCCTTCGCGCATGTTCTCAGCTACGAAGACGTAGGTGTGCGAGAGGCTCCCCCCGATTGGAAGCCGTTTACTGATCTCGAACGCTGGTCGATCCTTCAGTTAGAACCACCCGAGCACACCCGCATCCGGTCTCTTCTCTCCCGAGAATTCACACCAAGACGCATCGCGAGCCTCAAGCCACGCATAGCCGAGGTCGCTGACGAGCTCCTGGATGAAGCAGATCCTGACTCCTTTGAGCTCCTGACCGACCTCGCCCAGCCTCTCTCGCTCCTCGTCATCTGCGAGCTGCTCGGGGCTCCATTCGAGGATCACCGACGGCTCCTCGACTGGTCCCATCGCATCGTAAAGATGTACGAGCTCACTACGACAGAGGATCAGGTCACCTCCGCCATCGAAGCCGCTGCGGAATTCACGGAGTGGACACGGGAGCTCATCACGGAGCGAAGGCGTTCACCCCGGGACGATCTCGTCTCAGGTCTCTGCGCCGTTGCAACCGAGGAGGGGAGGCTCTCAGACGAGGAGATCATCTCGACGGTTGTGCTTCTCCTCAACGCAGGACATGAGGCGACCGTCAACACTCTCGGGAACGGGATCACGGCATTACTTGAGCATCCCGACCAGTGGCGGCGCGTCGTGGCGGGGGAGGTCGATCTCGCGACAGCACCCGAGGAGCTCTTCCGTTTCGATGCACCACTCCAGCTCTTCGAACGGTGGGTGCTCAGCGAGGAGTACACCGTGGCCGGTCACACGTTCAAGCAGGGGGAGAAGATCGCAATGCTGTTTGGTTCAGCGAATCGTGACCCCCGCCGATGGGAGAATCCAGACGTCTTCAACATCGGGCGGGGAGACTCGGGGCATGTGACGTTCGGATCCGGCCTTCACCACTGCATCGGCGCCCCGCTCGCCCGCCTCGAGGTAGCCACGGTTCTCGAGCGCCTCGCCGCCCGATTCCCGCACGCAGCGTTGCGCGCAGAGCCGGTGCGCCACCCCACGTTCGTCATCCACGGGTACGAGAGAGTCGACATAGCCTTGCGGTGAGTCAACCGTGGTTCTGCACCACCCACTTGTGCATCACGATCCCGGACGCGACGCCGACATTGATTGAACGAGTCGACCCGTACTGCGTGATGTGAAGGATGGTGCTGCAACGTTGCACCATGTCGTCCGACAATCCTGGTCCCTCCTGACCGAACACGAAGACGCAGCGCTCAGGAAGTTGCACCTCCTCAATCGGTGCCGACCTCTCGCTGATGTCGATGCCGATGATGGGGAGGCCAAGCGCAGTCATCGAGTCGACGAACAAGTCAACCCCTCCGTGATGCTCGATGTGCTGATATCGGTCCGTCACCATCGCCCCGCGCCGATTCCACCGGCGCTTCCCCACGATATGCACCGTGTGGGCGAGGAACGCGTTGGCGTTGCGAACGATCGTGCCGATATTGAAGTCATGCTGCCAGTTCTCTACTGCGACGTGAAAGGAGTGTCGCCGTGTGTCGAGGTCGGCGATCACAGCCTCCTGGCTCCAGTAGCGGTACTCGTCGACAACATTTCTTTGGTCGCCACGCTCAAGGAGCTCCGGATCGAGGCGCTCATCCTCCGGCCAGGGAAGCTCATGGGGACCGACGCCAACTTCCCTCTCCTCAGTCATAGAGCCCCGATCTGATCATCGTTCCTCCTACGTCGTTGATGGCTGTGGTCTCCGAATGTGGTGTTTGACCAACATCACAGCAGGAACAATCGAGACTATCGACATCACGAACGCCGCCATATACGGCGTGTGAGGGCTGATGGCGAAGAGAACCCCGGATACCGCTACCGAGATGATGACCGCAAGGCTCGCTGTCGACTGGTAAATGCCGAGCACGCCACCGCGCATCGAGTCATCGACCGAGCGTGTCGCGACTGCCTGAACCGTCGGCATGAGGAGACCCGATCCAACGGCGAACAGAGCGCATGCGACGACAGCGACCGAGACCGTCCCCGTAACCGCGAACGCGCCGAGGCCAACCGTTCGGACGATGATTGCGATCACCATCACCCTTGTCTCGCCGAATCGATCGATAGCTCGTCCCAGTAACGCCGTCTGAGTGATCACCTGGAACAGGCCGATGACCCCGAGCAGGAGACCGACACCGAGCTCAGGACGAGAAGCGAACAGCACCACCTCGCCGAAGAGCGCGAACGTCGCCATGAGAATTCCGAGAGCAGACTGGGCGACGAAGACGACGACCAACGAGAACATGAGCGGCCTCACTCGAAGCGCTTGGGGGAACGACAGCCGCTTGGCCACCGCTTGATGTTCCGCGCGTTCTTGCGCCGAGAGCGACTCGTCGAGGGTGAACACCGTCATCAGCACAACGATTGCCGCAGCACCAGCCGCGATGAAGTACGGGATCCGCGGTCCCAGCGCTACGAGGATTCCCCCGAGCGCCGGTCCGATGAAAAATGCGACGCCGAACGCGGCGAACACGAGGCCGAGAGCCTGCGCACGTTTCTCCTTTGGCGTTACATCCGTGACATAAGCCTGAGCGACGACGATGTTGCCGCCGGTGAGCCCGTCAAGGATCCGGGCTGCGAAGAGCACCCACACCGCGCCTGCCATGCCGAACATGATGAAGGAGATGACCGTCCCGATCTGCGAGACGACGAGTACCGGCACACGGCCTACCTCGTCGCTCCACCGGCCAAGTATCGGGCTTCCGATGAACTGCGCTGCGTAGAAGGAGGCGACAAGGAGAGTGATGAGGGTCGGCGACATGCCGAACTCGTTCTTGGCGAAGAGCGGCAGGATGGGGATGATAAGAGACGCACCCACCATCTGCACGAAGACGATGAGAAGAATCGTGATGAGTCGTTTGTCGAGATTTCTGAAGTCCATGGCTCTGTCGCGGGTGCCTGGAGGCTAACGGGGGTTCCGTCGCAGAAACCCGCATGAGGGAGAGTCGGCCGTCACGATCCGTTCGCGGCACCGCCGCGAGAGCGCGGCTCTCACCGGTCGTCTCTCGGCAGGCGGACATGATCGGGGCGCAGTTCGGCGATGTTGCGAACACCCAGGAGTTGCATCGTGCGCACGATGTCCTCCGCGAAGATCTCGACCATACGAGCAACGCCCCGTTCACCGCCAGCCATGAGGCCGTAGAGGAACGCCCTCCCGACGAAACACGCCTGAGCGCCGAGCGCGATGGCTGCAACGACGTCTGCGCCGTTCATGATGCCTCCATCGATGTAGACCTCAGCGTCGTCTCCGAGGGCCTCGACCGTCGGTGCGATGAGCCGTAGGGGAGTGGGGGAGCGGTCGAGCTGTCTTCCACCGTGGTTCGACAACACCACGCCCCCCGCACCGAGATCCACGACCCTGCGCGCGTCCGACACGTTCTGGATTCCCTTCACCACGATCGGCCCATCCCACTGCCCGCGGAGCCACTCCAGATCGTCGAAGTTCAGCGAGGGATCAAAGAGCTCGTTTCCGCTCTCAGCCACGGTGCCCCCTAGCGACTCGAGCGTAGCGAACGACAGGGGCGCGGTCGTAAGGAAATCGAACCACCAGTTCGGATGCGTCGCACCCTCAAGGAACGTCCGCATCGTCAGTGCAGGAGGCACCGTGAGACCGTTGCGAATATCGCGCAGTCGCGCACCTCCGACAGGAAAGTCCACGGTCAGGATGAGAGTCCGGAATCCGGCATGCCTCGCGCGTTCCACAAGCTCCATAGAGAACTTCCTGTCCCGCCACACATAGAGCTGAAACCAACGATCAGCGCTTGGTACGGCCAGGGCAAGTTCCTCTGGCGTTGTCGTTGCCATCGTCGACAACGCGTACGCAATTCCGCTCTGCGCGGCTACACGAGCCACCGCAATCTCCCCCTCGTGATGCATCATCCGGGTGTAACCCGTCGGAGCGAACGCGAACGGGTAGGCGGTCGGGACTCCGAGTAGCGTGGTCGACGGGTCACAGTCAGACACGTCACGCAACACACTCGGTACGAACTCGAGGTGATGGAAGAGATCCCGTGAGCGAGCGAGGCTTATCTCGTCCTCAGCCGCGCCGTCCACGTAGTCGAACACGGCTCTGGGTATCCGACGTTTGGCCCGTGCGCGGAGGTCGGGCACGTTCACCATTCGTGTCATCGCGCGATCGAGGCGCGTGCCCCCTCGCGGTGACGGCTTCAAGAGCGGAGCGAACGCACTCCAGCGCGGTAAGCGTCGTTTGACCATGCCCGTACATTGCCACACTTGAGAACCATGAGATGCAGGCCCGTCGGAGCGGTTCGGTGGATTGGCATATTCCGGAGCCGGTGAGTAAGCTACTACGTATGTAGGCGGATGTGGGTCGTTTCGGGAATTAGAGACCCCGGGTGTCGCAGTTGGGGCAACACCCGGGGTCACCTCGTTACACGTCAGATTCCGGTCACTGAGCTGCTAACTCACGCATTCGGAATGTCTGGAATCGGATCACCCTGGCGATCGTCACCAGTCCAAGCATGATGGAGAACAGGTAGAGAGTCACACCGAACCGGCGAGCTGCCTCGAGCCAGATCGTCCACTGCGCCGTAGTCGCTGTTGCAACACCACCACCTGCGATCGATACGCCGGCTGCAACGTGCAGGATGACGGCAGCCAGGACGAGCATCATTGCCGCTCCCATCACGGCAATGAAGGCCTTCGCCGTGCCCGGCATCTTGAGCGTTATGACATCGCTGTGCGCCGCCTCCTGGATGGAGCCTCCGCCGACACGAAATTCCCCGAGGATCTTCGCAATTGCGAAAGAGATCGCCGCAAATACACTCGCAAATCCGAGGAACATGGCCGCGGGAATGTACTGGCCCAGAGCGGCCACCTGGAGCGGATCACCACCGCTCGCAATCAAATTTGCTTGCACGATCCCGAGAACGGAGCCGACGGCGAAGCCCATGAACGCCATCGCGAACATGGGCTTCCAGAGCAGCTTCCCTGCCTTCTGAGGCAGGAGCCGATCCGGTGCGCGCTTCGTCGTCTCGGTGGTGAAGTCGTCGATGGTGAGCCTGGTCATAACATCTCCTCCTATTCGCCGGTCGCGATGATGGAACGGATCCGGGAGAACTGGAACCCGAGCACGGTCGCTATCGCTGCGAGGGCAAGAACGATTCCCGAGAGCAACAGAGCGAGTCCGAGCTCACGGAGAGGTCCGAGCCACGCCCACCAGATTGCTACCTGATGAGCTGTCTCGAAGGTGAGCGTGTACAGATACAGGACGAACTGTGTCATCGAGACGACGAGACCCGCCGCCATCAACACGATGAACATCTTGGCCGTCGATGGCATCCTGAGCGTCGTCACGCGCAAGCCCAGAGAGCTCTGCACCTCGCCGCCACCCTCACGGAGGGACGCGAGGATCGATCCGAGCAGAAGCGAGATTCCGGCTAGCACGAGTCCCTCACCGAGAAACTGGAGCCCCTGGGTCCAGCCCGCCGCTCCAAGACCGGTCTCTGTACCGATGTTGTTCGACCAAATCACCGCTGTGACGACGCCTGCTCCGACGAGCATTGAACCCATGACGAGCATCGGGAGCCACATCGTGCGAGCCATCTTGTGGATTGCCAGCGTCCCCGGAGTGTCTTCGGTAGTAGTCGCCGGACCGTACTCGGTCTCCGCTTCGCCGAGCGCCCGGCCATCTCCGTGCTCCTGCGGTCGGAGGGCGGCGAGAGCAACCTTGACGCTCTCGATCCTGAGCCACAAGCGGACGAGAATGCCGATCAACGCTACTGCTATGCCAGCCTTCAGGGTGACGAGGGCGAGCGTGTTGAGCCCAAACCCGATCGCAAGCAGCTGAGCGGGATCACCGCTCCCACTTTGGAGAGAGTCCGCTGCCATCAGGGACAGCAGGGCAGCGGCCGCTGCGATCACGATGCCTACCGCCCCGATGGCGATAGCCACCTCCGAATGCGGAGGGACTGTTCTGTAATCCGATGATGAAGGGGTGGTCAGTCTGCCGAATGAAAGTGCCATAAGTCTCTCCCTTACGCGTGTTCCTGCCCCGAACAACAACATCCCGTCGGTCATCAGCCCGACATTGTCGCCACGGCGACAGTTGGCTTAAGAGAGCGGAGACAGGTCACCCCGCTCATCTCCGAAGATCCCTCAGACACCCGACGATGCCAGCTGCAGCTGTATTGTCGGTTCTTCAGCGTTGCGTCAGCGCTGTAGCCAGGACGAGAGCCGACGGGTGAGCGGGGGCATGAGAACCCACGTCAGAACCGCTATCCCGATGACGTTGCCGACGAAGACGGCGGGGACCAGCGGCGCATCGGGCCAGAAGATCCCTCGTAGGTACGTGATCAGCAGGACGGTGGGGAAGAGCGCCAGGAACACGATGACTGCCTGTTTCCATCGCTTGGGTTCTTCCGCCGCGTTGAACGCGAACCAGCCAACGAATCCAGCCACGACGCTCGTGGTGTAGGTACCCTCGATAAAGGGGTCGAGGCGAGAGAGGAGTTTCTCCCGCGGGTCGGAGTCAAGCCACATCCGCAGACTCGGCTCATCATCGAAGGTGAGGATCACGACTGTCTCGGGCTGAACGCCCTCAACGGCGTCGAGGATCTCACGCTCCCTGAAGCCGGGGAAGTCGGCAAGTACCGACATGACGTCTTCGTGGACGGCTCGATGCACGGCATCGCCTCCCTCCTTGAGCAGATACGACGTCACCATCCGCACACCTGGATCGTCGGGGACTGCCGCTATCACCTGCATCCGTGGTTCACCCACGATGAGGTCCCCACCCTCCCGAATGAGCCGTGCCCTCGTGTCAGAGTCGAGCCAGCCATGGAGCGCGTCTGCGTCGACGAAGCGGTACACGACCAACCACTCGTCCGGATGCGTCGAATCCGGACGCTGCACATCAACAGCGACGTGGCCCGGGGCCTGCGCTGCGGCCTCGGTCACGCGCGTGATCCACTCGCCGAACTCGGCCTCTCTGCCAGGTACGACGCGACGGGCGACAAGAACGGTGGGGGAGCTGCGTTCCATACTCCGATTTTACGTCTCGGTGGGGGAGTCGGGCCCCTGACGGATCCCATCGTTGATCCGGGGGGGCCGCGTTGACGTCTCGGAGAAACGCCTCACATCCCCTGTGCACACGGTACGTCAATGGCTGGATCCTCGCTGGCGCGTCGGTGCTCTTCGACGGTTCCCCGCGTTAGAATCGGCGGACCCCGCCGGTAGGAGCACGCGTGACTTATATTGCATCATCCCTTGAGCCATACGAAGACACCGAGGCGCTCAAGGAACGCGTACGCGAACTAGAGATCCAGAACGCCAAGCTCAAAGAGGCTGTGGCCAAGGACAAGCGCCTCAAGCCGTATCAGATCGAGTTGCTGAAGCTTCAGCGACACCTCGAGAGGGAACACATCCCCATGATCGTCCTGTTCGAGGGCAGAGACGCCTCGGGCAAGGGTGGAACGATTCGCCGGATCACGCGTTTCATGAACGAGAAACGATATCGCGTAGTGGCTCTCGGCAAGCCAACCGAGGAGCAGCAAACCCAGTGGTACTTCCAGAAGTACGTCGAGCGGTTCCCCACCGGGGGAGAGATGGTCCTCTTCGACCGTTCGTGGTACAACCGTGCGCTCGTGGAGCCGGTATTCGGTTTCTGTACGAAGAAGCAGTACCGCGACTTCATTCGAGGAGTGACCGGTTTCGAGAAGGACCTCGTGCGCCAGGGCACCGTGCTCGTGAAGCTCTACTTCTCCGTAGACAAGAACATCCAGGCAAAGCGTTTCTCACATCGAACCAATGATCCGCTGCGTCAGTGGAAGCTCAGCGAGATCGACCTGCAGGCCCAGGAGTCCTGGGACGACTTCACCGAGATGAAGCACCGCATGATCGAGCGAACGTCTTCTGGACCGGCACCCTGGACAATTATCCGCGCGAACAGCAAGTCGCAGGCACGCGTCAACGCGATGAAGGTGATCCTCAACGCGGTCGAGTACGCCGATCGAGACCCTCGTGTCGACTTCTCGGTAGACCCCGAGGTCGTGCTCTCTGGTAGGCAGGAGCTCGCCCGGATGGACGAAGAACGTGACCGACTCGGCAGACCACGCCTGTAGGCGCCGACGCTCCACACGGACGGAGCACTCGTTGCGAGATCAAAGTATTCGTGTAGGATGGGCCGGTATATCCATCAAGGAGGATGTTGACGTGTCGTTTCAGGATCAATTAATGGCGGAGTTCGAGACCCTGGGGACTGTACTGGCTGAGTGGCTTCCCCGTGTTGCTCTCGCTCTCGTCGTCCTCGTCATCGGTCGATGGGTCATCCAGTGGGTCCGAAAGCTGATCAAGAAGCTCCTGAACGTTGGCGTCATCAACGGTGTGTTTGAGAAGGCGGGTATCAACAAGGCGCTCGCACCCTCCAATCAGAATGCGGCAGGTGTCACGGCTACGGTCGCCTACGCCTATCTCATCGTTCTTCTCTGGCTGATCACCTTCCGGGTGCTCCAGATCGACTCGATCGTCGATCTCCTCGAGCGCTTCCTTGCCTGGATCCCGATCGTGCTGCTCGCGGTCATCATCGTGATCGTCGCTGCTGCGATTGCTTCGTGGACCGCCGCCCTCGTGACGCCGTTCGCTGAAGCGAAGGGCGTGAGTTGGCTCGGCAAGTTCGTCCACATCGGCATCGTTCTCTTCGGTGCACTCTTCGCATTTGATCTTCTCGGGATCACGTTCGCTGCTGATATCACGAAGATCGCCGCGGCTGCCGTCGGAGTCGCATTCGCCATCGCGTTCGGTGTCGGTGGAATCGAGACGGCCAAGCTGTGGTGGCAGAAGTATGCCGCTCCCATCGGAACGGGTTCACGGC
>JASJXX010000134.1 GCA_030123765.1 Actinomycetota bacterium
CGCGCGGCATCCTGGCCAAACCCCTTCCGGGATGCGGGCAGGCGTGACCGAGGTGTCGGCCGACTCCCCCGAAGCGTGAGGGCCACGTGAGCGCAACGCGGGTCGAGATCCTCATCGTCGATGACAACCGGCAGGATGTGGAGCTGTTCGTCGATGCCCTCCGGAGACACCTGCCTGGGTTGACCGTGCGGGTGGCCAGAGATGGGGCGGAGGCCATCAAGATCCTCGCAGATCTCCCAGCCTCGGCGCTGCCACGGGTGATCCTCCTGGACCTGAAGATGCCGAAGGTCGATGGCTTCGAGGTGCTCCGACGTGTCAAAGGTGATGCCAAGACCCGCTCGATTCCCGTGGTCGTGCTGACCTCGTCCGCCCTGGAGAGCGACGTTCAGCGGGCGTACTCGCTCGGCGCCAACAGCTACGTCGTGAAGCCCATCGGGTTCGACGAGCTCACGGAGACGATGGGTCGCGTGGGCGAGTATTGGCTTCGTATCGATCACAGGCCCCAGGCCGAGGATGCTTGAACGGCTGCTGAACACTCCGGAATCGGCGGTCACGATCGGGGGCCTGTCATGTCCCTGCGACTCGTCCCGTCGCCGTGTCACATTCGTGTGACGCGACGAGCCTCTTCTGGACCGGGCGCCATCGCTGATCCCCTGCCGCCGCGAGCCATCCAAGCGGTTCTCCCGCAACATGTTACGGCGCTCGGAGCTTCGCTTCCGCCCGATCGGTAGGTCGTGGCACGCGTCGTGCTTTCGCCGGTGGACGTGGACAACCTCCTCACCGACATGGGAACCGAGACATTGGAGACCGAGCATATGGATTGCGTGAGCGCCGCACCCGAGGTGGAGACTCGAACTCGAGTCCTGATCGTTGAAGACATGCCATGGGACGCCGAGCTCATGCTTCACGAGCTCGTTCGCAGTGGGCTCGAATGCGTCACCCGCCGTGTGGAAGTCGAGTCGGAGTTTCGCGAGGCGCTGGAGGAGTTCAAACCCGACATCGTCTTGGCGGACTACAGCCTGCCCCGGTTCTCCAGCATGCGGGCGCTCCGAATCGTGAAGGAGTTCGGCCTCGATACGCCCGTGATCCTCATCTCGGGCACGGTGACCGAGGAAGTCGCCCTCCAATGTCTTCAGGCCGGTGTCGCCGACTACCTGCTGAAGGACAGCCTCCTCCGTCTGGGGCCCGCGGTGAAAGCCGCACTCGAGAGCGCCCGGATTCGACGCGCGCGCAGGCAGGCCGAGGATGAGCGGACATCGATTGAAATGAGATTGTCCGCGTTTGCGGACTCCACCGCCGACGCGATGATCGTGTCGGACGCGGCCGACCGGATCCGTTTCTGGAACCGTGCCGCGACCTCCATTTTCGGCTTTTCCGCAGACGAGATACTGGGCGAGCCCTTGATCACAATCGTGCCCGAGCGGCTCCGCGCACAGCACGAAGCCGACATGAACGCCGCCGCGAGTGGTGGGCCGTTGGCTTCGCTGAGCCAGACACGTACGATAGGCCTCCACAAGAGCGGAGTCGAGATTCCGATCGAGCTCACTCGGGGTTCCTGGGACGAGGGTGGAGAGAGGTTCGTTTCGGCTGTCGTACGGGACATCACCGAGCGAGTGGAAGCCGAGGAGCGACTCCGCGCGTCGACGGAGTACTATCGAGCCATCCTGGAACACCTTCCGGTCGTGACGTACGAGGCCTCCGTGGATGAGCCCACCTCCATGAGGTGGTTGAGCCCGCAGATCGCGGACCTGTTGGGGATCCCGGCTGACCGGCTCGACGACCCGGAGTTCTTCTTCGAGCGAATCCACCCGGACGATCGCGACAGGGTGAGGAAGGCTGCATGGGCCGCGCGCGACTCCGGCTCGCTGGATATCGAATACCGGATCTCCCATGAGGATGGGCGCTTCCTCTGGATCAGGGACCGTGCGGTCGTCGGTCCGTCGATGTCGAACGACGACTCTCACGTGGTTCGAGGCGTCCTCTTGGATATCACGGCAGCCAGAGAAAGCGAACGCAAACGCACCCTTCTCAGTGCGGTGGTGGAACAGTCCTCTAGTTCCGTGATCATCACGGACACGGAGGGGAACATCCAGTACGCCAACCCGGCCTTCGAGACCATCACCGGATACAGCAGAGAAGAGGTGAT
>JASJXX010000135.1 GCA_030123765.1 Actinomycetota bacterium
GCATCGGAGGTCCGCAAGTCGTGGCCGACACCGTTGCCTTTCTACTCGAGAACGACTTCATCACGGGCGAGATCATCCGCGTCGACGGCGGAGGGCACTTGGTGTAGCGACATACGACGAACGACGGCTAGTTGTCACATCTAGACAGGCTCGAACGGAGTTGCATCACGCGAGCTGGGGGCCATCGTGTTCATCTCCGTGTGGATCGCATTCCTCGTCGCCGGACTCGTCGGGTCCGGCATCCCTGTGATGTTGTGGAGATTCGGGCAGGACCCTGCTTTGGCTTCGCACATCGTCCTGACAAGGGTCACCGACGTCGTCCGGCTCACAGGTTTCCTGATTACCGCAACGTTGTAGCTCAGTTGAGAAGGCCCGGTCTCGTCATCATCCTGATTCCGCGAGCGGGTGATGTATCTGCCGCTCTTCCTCCAGGCACCCGCCTCGATCGCCGCCGACTTGTCACATGCAGATCACAGCTCGACGGACCGTGTTACCTCGCGTCCAGACACTGTCCGAAATCGGACAGTGTCTGGCCCTGCAGGAGGAGCGGAATGGTACGCTCCGCGGCAGAAGCGGCTATGAGCGGAGGGAAGGCGTGTATCGATCGTGGGTACTGTGGGGAGTCGGCCTCGCTCTGGTGGGTTCCGCTTGCTCCGGGGATTCCGCGTTCGAGAGCCTGGGCGGCACCCCCGAAGCTGTGTCTTATCTCGAGGTCGTGGCGGAGATCGAACGAGAGTACGCTCTGGGGTTCCAGCAAGTGGTGCAGGCGATCACTCAGAGTTACGCAACGAGGGGGTTGCTGTTCGAGACGGTGGGCAAGGTGGATTTCGCCGGTGCAGCGGCGACCGCGCTCGACGACGCGCAGAGTGCCACGCCGCCACCCGACTTCGCTCAGGAGCACGACGAGTGGGTTCAGTTTCGCACTGTGTTGGTCGGCGTGGTCGAGGAACTCGAGTCGGCGCTTGCACGTGAGAACATGCAGGAGCTGCTCGCGGTCAACACGAGCGCGGATCAGGCTCATGGGTCGTTCTTGAAGGGTCTGACTCGGACGTTCTGTCTCGCCGCGGCTCCTGACGACAGCTTCTGTCCCGCGGGCGCTGATCTGCCTGGCGGCGAGTACGGTCAACAGGTCTACGAGATCCTCCGCTCACACCGTCTGGATGTGCGCGGCCTCTTCTTTTTTGTCGAAGACATGTCGCCCGAGGAGAGGGCTGTCCGCCTTGACGAGGTCCAGCCAGAGATCGAGTCCCATCTCAGATCGGCTGGAGACGCCATGGCCCGCATTGAGCCGCCAGCCGAGTTCGCAATCGAACACGACGCATTCGTCCGCTTCTTCAACGAGTCTTCCGTGACAGCGGCCGCCATCACGGAGGCCAACTCAGCGCGCGACACCGAACGTGTCCTTGAGCTATTCGATGAGGCGGCCAGGAACGGCGACCGACTGGAAAGTTCTCTCACGCCCGCATACGGGCCTATCGCAGTCGCGTTCCTCGGCGCCTGAGTCCGAGTGACGGCGGTGAGGAGTAAGCCGATCATTGCTCGATGGTATTTCTTGGTTCCCTCTGCTGCTCGCCTTGAGGGAGGAGCGATCATCTAGATGATTAGTTCCAAGGGGTCAGTGATCGTAGGCGGTGAGGGAATGGTGCAGGCATCATCTCTTCTCTCTAGGACCCTCAAGGCCACACACGATACGTGTCCGGAGAAACGGGGGGAAGCTCATCAAACGCATCGCCTTCGGATGCACACGATTCCGCAACTACCGGATCCGGATCCTCCTCTACGCCCGGAAATCCAACTGGCACCTACTCGCCACCATCACACCCCGCTGAAATCCAAGGTGCCCGTAATGACCATGATCGACGGTGAGATGGCGCAATTCTCGCTCAACATTCCCTCTGGACAGGCCTCTGAGCCTCAGGTGGAAGCGAGCGGCTGGAATTTCAGCGTTTCTGGATCCTTCTTCGACATGAACGAGTTAGGCACCGTCGACGGTTCGATATCTGTGTCATGCGGAGGGTAAGGCGCGAATCGTCCTCGGTACGTTCACAGGGGGAACTCCACGTATGGGACGTGGTGGGGTTCCCCAGTAGGTAGTACGACTCGGCAGTTCGTACTACGTCATGCGTACTACGTACTACGT
>JASJXX010000079.1 GCA_030123765.1 Actinomycetota bacterium
TCGCGGGCGGCTTCGAGGCCGCCTTCGGTGAGCTTGGCGCTGTCGGTGAGGAGCGTCACCTGGTTCTTGTAGATCTGGAGGAACCCGCCATGGATGCCCGCAGCGGTAACCGAGTCGCCGTGATGGATCGTCACCGCACCGGTCGCGAGGGCCGCCATCGTCGCTTCGTGGTCGGCGAGCACACCGATGTCACCCTCGGTGGTGCGGGCGGAGAGCATCTCGGCTTCACCCGACCAGATGACAGCCTCGGGTGTGACGATGTCGACCTGGAACGTCTTCGCCATCAGAGGGCCGCCTCGAGCACCTTGGCCTTCGCGATGACATCCTCCATGCCACCAACCATGTAGAACGCCTGCTCAGGGAGATGGTCGCCCTCACCGTCGAGGACCGCCTTGAAGGAAGCGATCGTCTCGTCAAGGGGTGTGAAGATGCCTTTCTGGCCCGTGAACTGCTCGGCGACGAACATCGGCTGGGAGAGGAACCTCTGGATGCGCCGTGCACGGTTCACGATGAGCTTGTCCTCCTCAGAGAGCTCATCCATACCGAGAATGGCGATGATGTCCTGGAGATCCTTGTAGCGCTGAAGCACGATCTGGACCTGGGTTGCCACGTAGTAGTGCTCGTCACCGATGACCTGGGGGTCGAGGGCACGACTGTTCGAGTCGAGGGGATCCACAGCCGGGTAGATGCCGAGCGCCGTCAACGGACGTGAGAGCACCGTTGTGGCATCGAGGTGAGCGAACGCCGTGTGTGGCGCCGGGTCCGTGATGTCGTCGGCAGGCACGTAGATCGCCTGGAGCGAAGTGATCGAACGTCCCTTAAGCGACGTGATCCGCTCCTGGAGAGTCCCCATCTCGGACGAGAGCGTCGGCTGGTAACCCACGGCAGAAGGCATGCGGCCCAGAAGCGTCGACACCTCAGCGCCCGCCTGGGTGAAGCGGAAGATGTTGTCGATGAAGAGCAACACGTCCTGCTGCTGCACGTCACGAAAGTACTCGGCCATCGTGAGCGCGGAGAGCGCCACACGCAGGCGCACACCGGGCGGCTCATCCATCTGGCCGAAGACGAGTGCGGCCTTGTCGAGAACACCCGATTCTTTCATCTCGAGGAAGAGGTCGTTCCCCTCGCGGGTACGCTCGCCGACCCCGGCGAACACGGAGACGCCGCCGTGCTGGGTCGCGACGCGGTTGATCATCTCCTGGATGAGTACCGTCTTGCCCACACCGGCACCGCCGAAGAGGCCGACCTTCCCCCCCTCGAGGTACGGTGAGATGAGGTCGATGACCTTGATACCCGTCTCGAACATCTTCTTCTGGGGCTGCACATCTGCAAAGGCAGGCGGATCCCTGTGGATCGGCCACCACTCGCCGGTGAATTCCAGATCGGGGTCGTCGAGCGCCTCACCCCACATGTTGAAGATGTGGCCGAGGGTCTGGTCGCCGACCGGGACCGAGATCGGCGCGCCGGTATTGCGCACCTCGGCGCCACGCACGAGCCCATCGGTCGAGGCGAAGGCGATTGCACGGACCCTGTCGTTGCCGAGCTGTTGGGCAACCTCACAGATGAGGGTGGACTTCGCTCCTTCAACCTCGAGGTCTACCTCGATGGCGAAGTTGATCTCTGGCAGGGTGTCGGGCGGGAACTCAACGTCTACCACCGGGCCGGCAACCTTGACGATGCGCCCGGTAGCCAGGGTTGTCACGCTGGTTGTCACGCTCATGTGATGCTCTCCGTCTCTCTCTCTAGGTCTATCAACATATCTATCAACCGTGCGACAGCGCCTCAGCGCCGCCGACGATCTCGCTAATCTCTGTCGTAATCTCTGCCTGACGTGCCTGGTTCACTTCGCGGGTCAACAAGCGTGTCAGCTCCTCAGCGTTCTCGGTAGCGGCCTTCATAGCGCGCCTGCGAGCCGCATGCTCGGAGGCCGAGGCCTCCAACAGCATGCCGAAAACCGTGCCCTCGAGGTACCGGGGAAGCAGCCTTCCCAGGATCTCCTCGGGTGAAGGCTCAAATGTGTAACCGACCGGCTCGGACAGCCCTTCGTCTTCGGCCTCAGGGGGCTCGATGGGGAGAACCGGCCAGAAGATGGCGTTCTGGGTCAACGCGGAGACGTACTCGGTCGTGTACGCCTCAACCGCGTCGACGCGCTCGCTCGCGTACTCGTCGAGCACGACGTTGGCGATCGACCGTGCGTCGCCGTATGTCGGGGTGTCGGTCACGTCAAGCCAGGAGTGGTCAATGATGTACCTGCGGTACCTGAAGTAGGCCTGGGCCTTGCCACCGATCGTGTACACCCGCACGACTCTGCCCTGGGCCTGGTGGCGCAGGATCGCTGCCTCGGCGAACCTGATGACCGAGGTGTTGTACCCCCCGGCGAGGCCACGGTCCGAGGTCACGATGAGCACTCCGACGTTTGTGACCTCCCTCCGCTCGAGGAGAGGGTGCGTGAGCGTCCCTGTCGCCGCAGCGATGTTGCGGATCACGTCGTTCATCTTCTCGGTGTACGGCTTAGCCTGCGAGACTCGCACCTGAGCCTTCCCTATTCGGGCAGTGGCAATCAGCTCCATCGCACGCGTGATCTTCATCGTCGATTCGACGCTCTTGATGCGTCGACGGATCTGGCGTACTTCGGCGGATGCCACGGTGTGTTAGGCCCCTGTCTCGTCTGCGGCGTCGCTGCCGGCGATCGACGCCTTGTAGTCGTTGATTGCGCGCACGAGCTCATCCTCGTGGAGTTCACCGGTGTCGGCGATCGCGTTGAGGACAGCCCCGTACCGGCTCTTCGCGAACTCCCGGAGGCCCAACTCGAATGCAGGGATGTCCTTCGGCGCGACGTCGTCCATGTGGCCCCTGGTCACCGCGAAGATGACGAGTACCTGCTCTTCGACCGGAACCGGATCGTACTGGCCCTGCTTGAGGACCTCCACGACGCGTCGGCCACGGTCGAGCTGCGCGAGCGAGGTCGCGTCGAGCTCGGATCCGAACTCGGCGAACGCCTCGAGCTCACGGAACTGTGCAAGGTTGAGGCGTAGCGGGCCGGCGACCTCCTTCATCGCCTTCACCTGGGCCGCACCGCCCACGCGGGAGACCGAGATTCCGGCGTCGATGGCGGGGCGGACACCTGAGAAGAACAGGTCCGTCTCGAGGAAGATCTGACCGTCGGTGATGGAGATGACGTTCGTCGGAATGTAGGCCGAGATGTCGTTCGCCTTCGTCTCGATGATCGGCAGCCCCGTCAGGGAGCCGCCCCCCATCTCGTCAGAGAGGCGAGCGCAACGCTCGAGAAGACGGCTGTGGAGGTAGAAGACGTCACCGGGGTACGCCTCACGCCCTGGCGGACGGCGAAGCAGCAGCGAGATCTCCCGATACGCGACGGCCTGCTTGGTGAGGTCGTCAAAGATGATGAGCGCGTCCTCACCCTTGTACATCCAGTACTGGCCGATCGCAGAACCCGCGTACGGTGCGTACATCTGGAGCGCTGCGGCGTCCCCCGCCGACGCGTTGACAATGACGGTGTACTCCATCGCGCCTGCCTGAGTGAGTGTCTCAACGACCTCGGCGACGGTCGAGTTCTTCTGCCCGATCGCAACGTAGATGCATTTCACGCCGAGGCCCTTCTGAGCCAGGATCGTGTCGACCACGAGTGCGGTCTTCCCCGTCTGGCGGTCCCCGATGATGAGCTGGCGCTGACCGCGGCCGATGGGCGTCATCGTGTCAATGGCCTTGATGCCTGTCTGGAGTGGTTTGTTGACCGGTTGGCGCTGCACGACCGACGGCGCCTGCGTCTCGAGGAGGCGGCGCTCGGTGGTCTCGAGCGGGCCCTTGCCGTCGATCGGCGCACCGAGCGAGTCGACGACGCGGCCAAGGAGCGCGTCCCCAACAGGGACTGAGAGGACGCGACCCGTGGAACGCACTTCGTCGCCTTCTTCGATCCTCGACGCGTCACCGAGAATCACGGTACCTATCGAATTCTCATCGAGGTTCAGGGCGACACCCAGCAGACCTCCCGGGAACTCGAGCAGCTCCGACGTCATGGCGTTGGGCAGTCCGCTGACGCGGGCGACGCCGTCGCCGATCGACAGGACGTATCCCATCGTCTCGGATTCGAGCGTGGGCTCCCAGCCCTCTAAGTTCTTCCGGAGCGCAGCAGCGATATCTCCGGTATCGAGTGTGAGTTCAGCCATCGTGCATCAGCCCCATTGCTCTCGAAGCTCATCGAGCCGGTTCTGGACCGACCCGTCGAGCACGGTATCTCCAACTTTCGCGACCAGACCGCCTAGGACGGTCGGGTCGATCACAACTTTGACCTGGACGCGCCTCCCCGTAGCGGAGGAGAGGGCGGCGGTGAGCCGCTCGATCTGCTCCGCGTCGAGCTCCATCGGCGCACGGACTTCGGCGACCACTTCGCCCTCCACCTCGGCAGCGAGATCTGCGAGCCTCGTCGCGATGTCGCTGAGGTGCCGTGCCTGGCCGGCAGCTACCACGAAGTTGATCGCTGCGACCGTCACACGTGAAGCCCTCTTCCCGAGGAGGTCGTCGATGATCCCCTGTTTCCGTTCGGCCGGCACGCGGGCGTCGGCGAGGACATCGATCAGTTCGCTGTTGCCAGCCAGCGCGTGGCCGGCACGGTAGATCTCGTCCGTGAGACCGCCGGTGTCACCTTCGGCGCGTGCCACGTCGAGCAGCGCGGCGGCGTAACCGTCGATACGGCTTGCCTGGGCAGTCGCGTCATCCATCGGCTACTTCACTCCACCGAGCTCATCGATGTAGCGGTCCACAAGATCACGCTGGGTGTCGGCGTCGAGGGTCGATTCAACGACCTTCGCTGCGACAACGAGCGAGAGGTCAGCGACTTGACGGCGTAGACCGGCCACAGCGCGCTCCCTCTCTGCGGCGATCTCATCGCTGGCGCGGCTCTTGATCTGCTGCGCCTCGCCCTCAGCGCGAGCAATGATGTCTCCCTTGACGGCCTCACCGGCATCTCGAGCGTCGGCGAGGATCTTGGAAGCCTCGTCCTTGGCGCCGGCAACCTGCTGGCGGTAGTCCCTGAGGAGGGACTCTGCTTCGACTTTCGCACTCTCCGCAGTTTCCAGCTCGCCTGCGATCGCGGCTTGACGAGCCTCAAGCGTTTTGTTCAGCACCGGGATCGCCCACTTCCAGACGAAGAAGAACACGATCGAGAATGCGATGATCCCGGCGAAGAGCTCCTCGGGCACCGGCAGAAGGAACGCGGCCCCGCCGCCACCCTCGGCCTGTGCCAAGATCAGCTCTGCATTTTGAGCCAGGACCACCTGTGCGAACACGTGCGTGAGCATCGTTTACTCCTTGGGTTACGTCAGGAAGAAGAGCACGAAGGCGATGAGCGCGAGTGCTTCTGTGAACGCGATTCCCATGAACATTGCGGTGCGGACCATGCCTGCGGCTTCCGGCTGGCGTGCCATGGCCTGTACGGAGTTACCGGCGATGATGCCGATACCGATACCCGGTCCCAGGGTCGCAAGGCCGTACCCGATGAGGGCGATGGCTCCCGAGAGTTCTTCCATTGTTTCCCTTTCCTTTTCCCGTAAGAGGGCTTCTGTGACTAATGCTCGGCGTTGACGGAGGTGTTGATGTACACGGCGCTCAGCAGCGTGAAGATGTACGCCTGGAGGATGATGACGATGATCTCGAACATGAATATCGAGAGTCCGAGCGCCCACCATGCAAAACCGAACGCTCCCTTGACAAGCCCAATCTCCCCAATGGTCGCGAACGAGACGAACGCAGTCGTGAGCAGCAGCGTCAGCATGACGTGGCCGGCCACGAGGTTCGCGAAGAGTCGCACAGCGAGCGAGAACGGACGGACAAAGAACGTTGAGAAAAACTCGATCACACCGACGAGGGGCTTGAGGGCTGCCGGCACACCCGGAGGCCAGACGATTCCCAAGAAGTAGCTGAACCCGTTCCGCTTGAACCCGGCGAACACGAAGATCACCCAAGTGAGGAGTGCGAGGAAGAGTGGGATCGCCATCCGTGCCGTGACCGGGAGGTTGATGAACGGGGTGATCTTGAAGACGTTGCCGATCAGGATGAAGATGAGCAGCGACAGGAGGTACGGGTAGTACTTGATGCCGGTCGGACCGATGATGCCGATCGCGATGTCGTCACGGACGAAGGTCATCAGACTCTCGATCGCAAGTTGGAACTTCCCTGGCTGAGTGGACCTCTTTCGCAGACCGAAGTAGAACAGGGCGATCGCGAACGCAGCCACCAGGAAGATCAGGAAGACCGTTCGGGTAATGGGGAGACCGAACACGAAGTAGACCGTTTCGCGGAACTCGAAGAGCTCATTGACGTTGGCTGGAGCGCAGACAGCGCTCTCGCTGAGGTCGCACGGTGCGGCTGCCAATATCAGTTCTTCCACTCGATTTACCTCTCCGCGCGTCTGACTACTGCTACTGCTTCCAGCGAGAGCAGTATGAAATAACTGACGATCGCCGACATGCCCAGGGCCATTCGATCAATGTCGACCACGTTGACGACGAGCAACATCGTCAGCGTGATGAGGCCGAGCCGGATGAAGAATCCGACCAGTGCAGCGGCATGATACAGAGTAAGCGAAACTGCCGCAGCCAGGGAGAGAACCCAGCCGCCGATCAGAAAATTGGCCACGACGATCGCTACTCCCCCACCGGCGGCGACCGCGCCGGCTACGCCGCTCGTGAACCAGAAGACAGTCATGAGTATCGGCGCGACCCATATGGCGCGTTTTGCGATGCTCATCGCGATGATCGCCTCAACAGGCCGCTTCTCCGCCGAAGGCTGGTGCATCGCGTTCACTGCGGACTCGTCAGGCGCCATGGCTTCTGGCCTTCCCCTCTTCCTCGAGGTCCGCTGAGGCGAGCCAGAGCTTATAGAACCCCACGCCTACACCTGCGAGCGACCACACGATGATCATGAGCGGGCGGGTGTTGAGCACCCAATCAAGTGCGAGACCCAGGAGCAGTCCAGCGACGACATAGGAGATGAGATCGACGTTTTTCGTGAAGCCACCGGTGATGATGTCACGCGATGGAACCAGCTTGCTCTGGGTGGGTTGCACGTCTTGGTTCCCCGTGGGGTGAGAATTGTTCACGTCGTCGAGCCGATCGGATGAGGCTGCCGCAAGGTTACCGAAGTCTCGGTTCGAGCAGTAATCGAGCGGTCCGGTGATGGGC
>JASJXX010000080.1 GCA_030123765.1 Actinomycetota bacterium
GTGCACTCCAGCCAACCACGCTGTCGTTGCGTTCGCACTGTCAACTCATCGAGGCGGTGGGTCTGCTCAGCGACATTCGCAAGATGGAAGTAGGTAGTGAACGCCCTTGCAAGAGTGCCCAGTCTCGGTACATCAAGACCATCCAGCACCGAATTCAGTGCCTCACCGTCCTCGGTGTCATCCGAACAACGCAACCGTCTCGTGATCGACCGCACGTCCTCAACAGGATCAAGCAGTCCGCGCCCCTCCTGACGCACCAGGGCGTCACCAAGCTGAATACCGAGGCGCCTGATATCCGCCCACAGCACCGCAGCCCTGGTATGTGCCCGTGAAGTGGTGGAAATTGGGTTACGTCCTTCGGTTTGAGGGATCTCCGATGTCTCGCGACATCACCTTCGAGAAGAGTTGTCGTTGTCTCGTTTTGGAGGTGAAGTTGTGGGCGGCTATTTGATCAGCTCTGGAAGTCAAAGCCCGGAGATTTCCAATCGCCGGTGAGGATCTCTGCCCCCGGTCCGAACGAAGTCTTGGCCTCCTGACCGGTGCGTCATCTTGTCGGTTTGCAGGACTCGAACGCTCCCGGATTGCCGAAAGCGAGTCCCTCCTGACAACGGCAATGACTCAGTCTCGGCGGCCCTCGAATGCCTTTATCGACGCCTGCAGGTGGTGGAGCGTTGCTTCGTACGCGGCATCCGGATCACCCGCTCGAAGGGCATCGATGATTGCGCCGTGGCCCTCGTTCGCTTCGCCGAGCAAGCCGGGTTGCCCGAAGGCTACGCCAATGTACATCACGGAGGCATCCTGCAATGATCGGATGATGGCAGTGATCCGAGGAGAGACGGCTGCCTCGTAAAGGTCGAGATGGAATTGCCGATTGAGTTCGACCCAGCGAGCGGGATCCTCTTCCGCCAGCAAGCGATGGTGAATCTGCTCGAGACGATCAAGAAGCTCAGGCGTGAGGTGACCAGCGGCCTTGCGCGCGACCATCGGCTCGATGAACATCCTAATCTCATAGATCAATCGAAACTCGACGGTGCTGAGTCCCTGAACTACCGCTCCGACATGCGGGTCGAACCTGACCAGACCCTCAGTCGCCAGATCGCGCAATGCTTCCCGAACAGGTGTGGTGCTCACCTCCATCGAACTGGCGAGTTCGGACTGAACCAGGCGGGAGCCGGCAGGGAACTCGCCCGAGATGATCATCTCCCGCATCATCTCCACAACTAGTTCGTGGGTCGTCCTTCGGACGGACGAAACCGAACCCCTGCTGGGAAGCGTGCCTTCCGTCGAATCGTTCACTTCGTGGCTCACGTTCTGTTGACCAACAAGTCTTGCTCTTAACTCTGCGAGAGCCCTTGCGCCGTTCAGTTCCTTACGATGCAGCAGCTCCCCCGCTTCCCGCCGGACCGACTATACCCCCGAGTGCGCTGCGCCATCACCGGAAACTTCGACGAATCGGATACCAATCGACAGTCCATCCCGGAACGTGATATTCTATACGATGTAGGATAGGCACTCGGATTCTGAGGAGTATATATGTCAGACAGTCCCTGGAAGACAGACTCGTTCTTCTCCAGTCCCTGGAACTACTTGCCAGAAGTGACCGAGACATTTCAACTCGCTGAGAACATCCAGATTCACGATGTCACACTTCGAGACGGCGAGCAGCAAGCGGGAATCGTGTTCACCGCTGACGACAAAATGCGGATCGCTGAGGCACTCTCCGAGGCCGGCATTCACCGAATCGAGGCGGGTTTGCCTGCGGTGTCGCCCGCCGACACCGAGGCGGTGAAGAGGATCGCGACGGCCGGGTTCGACGCTGAGATCTACGCGTTCTCACGTTGCATGATCTCTGACGTGGAGTTGGCGCTCGAATGCGGGGTTTCGGGCGTGATCATGGAGGTTCCGGCCAGCCACCACCTGATTGAGAAGGCCTACCGGTGGCCCGTCGAGCGGGCGATCGAAGCATCCATCGAGTCGACGAAGTTTGCCCACGAAAATGGCCTCAAAGTCACCTTCTTCCCAATCGATGCAACGCGGGCCCCGATGACCCAACTGCTCGACGACCTCGAGACGGTCGCGACGCAGGGCCACGTTGACAACGTCGGCCTGGTGGACACGTTTGGGGTCTGTTCCCCTCACGCCATCAGCTACTACACGCGTCGTGTGCGGGAACGCATGGGCGTGCCCGTTGAGACTCATTTCCACATGGATTTCGGTATGGGAGTGGCCAACACGCTGCTCGCGGCAGGTGAAGGAGCGTCGGTTCTCCAAACCACGGTGAGCGGGCTTGGGGAACGGGCCGGCAATGCCCCCACCGAGGAGACCGTGTTGGCTCTCCTCACCATGTATGGCACTGACTTGGGGATCAAGACCGAGAAGTTCACCTCGATTGCACGTCTCGTGGCAGAGCTTTCGGGGGTCACGCAGCCAGGCAACCGTCCGGTGACCGGTGAGAGACTCTTCAACGTCGAATCTGGAATCATCACCACGTGGATGAAGAACGCCGGGGACGACCTCACCGAACCGTTCCCCTATCGACCCGAACTCGTCGGTCAACCGCAACCTGAGGTTGTTCTCGGAAAGGGGTCCGGTGTTGACTCGGTATCGATCTGGTTGGGCAGACACGGAATCCACAATGCCGAAACATCACAGATCGAATTGATTCTCGCTGAAGTCAAGGCCGTATCTCTCGCGAAGAAGGGACTCCTCAACAACGATGAGTTCCTCGAGATCGTTCGTGAGGTGCTGCCCGGACGAGTCGAATAGGAAATCCAATCCCAACGTGAGTGGGTCCGAAGACGCGACGCGCGGCTTCGGCGCGGACCTATCCTAAACCCAAGATGTCGGTCGAGGACTCGCCAGCACGGATCCGGTCCATCCATGCCCGCTCGGCAGCCGCTACGCATTCGACGGCGGCGGGAATAGTGCCGATCTGAGCCTGTGGAACGACTGTGACCCCGTCGGCGTCGCCAGCGACAACATCCCCCGGGTTCACTACCACCCCGCCACACTGAACCGGGGCGCCGTGAACGCCCCGAAAGCCTTTGTGGGGGCCCGCCGGGCAGGTAGCACGGGCAAACAGTGTGAAGCCCAAGGCCGCAATCTCGTCGATGTCACGAACCGCGCCGTCGATCACAGCGCCGACGACACCTCGCTCCATCGCGGCCACGGTGAGCACGTTGCCCCACACCGCCCGAGCGATTCCGCCTTGGGCGTCGACAATGAGCGCAGAGCCCGGTGGTGCAACTGCCAGCGCCCTATGGATGCTCGACGAATCTCCAGTTGCGGTGAGGACGGTGTGTGCTGGACCCACCATCCGGTCCCCGCACAGTCGACGAATGCCGCCGTCCATGGCACCCACCCGCCCGATGACATCGGAAAGATTGGCAGTAGCCAGCCCTTCCCAGGCCGCGGGATCGAAATCCATCGGAAGCATCAGCTTGTTCCCCGATTTCGTACAACTGAGCCAAGGCATGCAACGTCGAAGTCACCGTTGCCCAACTCCAGGCCTTCACGGGTGAGGTCTCGTACCGCCTCCATGACCCCTCCCATTCCAAACTCGTCACCGACCAGCTCCATGTCTTTTGCCGCCTGGCGGAGTGCGAAGCCTCCGGTCGAGGCTGAACCGACAATAGCTTCGGCCCGTGCGGACGCGAGGGGCGAGATTCGCTCGATTACAGACGCGAATACCTCGATGTCGATATCAGGCTCGCGATCGACCAGCCAGGATAGGGTTTCCGCTGCCGCGGCGATCACCGACACCAGCAACCCGTTCACAGCCAGCTTGGCCGACGATCCGCTCCCTATTGGCCCGAAGACCACGGTTCGTTTGGCAATCGCCTCGAAGAGACTCTGGCAGCGGTCGAAAAGTTCTTGGTCACCGCCACCCAAGATCGTCAACTCCGCTCTTTCGGCCGGCTTCACAGAACCGCTCACGGGTGCATCGAGGAACCGCAGACCAGCTTCCTCGACTTGGGTTCCAATGCGCCGGACCGCCGTGGGACCGACGGTTGAAGACTGGATGACCACCGAGTCCGGTGTTGCTTCCAACGCCCACCCGGACTCGCCAAAGAGGACCTCTTCGACGGCATCCGCGGCCGAGACCATTACAAACGCAACGCCTGTCTGCTCGCCAATAGCGCGCGGAGATTTGGCCAGTGTGACTCCACTTGGCGGGTCGACCAACGACCGGTTCCAGGCCACGACGTGATGTCCCGCAGCGGCAAGGTTTCTGGCCATCGGCCGCCCCATGGCACCGAGACCGATAAATCCAACGTCCATCTCACATTCCTTCGATCGGCGCTGCGTCTCTGCGAGACTCAGCGACCCGGTTCAACAACCCGATTTCTCAGCGTACCAAGACCCTCCACCTCGCATTCCACGACATCGCCAGCCCGAAGGAAGCGGGGTGGGTCCATGACAAAGCCAACCCCGTGCGGGGTCCCGGTCAGGAGAACGTCGCCGGGCTCGAGTGTCATGCCTCGGGCCAGGAAGTGGATGAGAAAGCGAACAGAGAAGACCATCTCACTCGTCGATGAATCCTGCCGAACCTCACCGTTCACGAGGGTCCTGACTCCAAGTGACTGTGGATCCGCCACTTCATCGGCTGTGGTGATCCATGGTCCGATCGGACAGTAGGTGTCAAAACTCTTCGACCGGACCAACTGGCCGTCAGCCTTCATGCAATCTCGTGCCGTCACGTCGTTGGCCACGGTGTAGCCGAAGATCGTACCGAGGGCATCTGCCTCGGAGACACCCTTGGTCCGTTGCCCGATGATCACCGTGAGTTCGGTCTCGTAGTCGGCCATAGCGGTCATTTGCGGATCAACAATGATGTCATCCTCGGGGCCGGTCAATGACGTATTGGCCTTCATGAACAGGATCGGATTCGGCGGTGGAGTCGAGTTGGTCTCGCGGATGTGATCGGCGTAGTTCAACCCGATCGCCATCAGCTTGCCCGGCGCGACGATCGGGGCCAGGAATGCTGGATCGACAACGCCTCCTCCGAGGGTCTGAGTGTCGAGAGCTGCCAGGGCGTCGGCCGCGCTTGTCAGCTCAGGCGTGTTCACGACGTCAATGCCGACTGACGCGAGTTCCACCCAAGATTCGTCTCCACCCTGGACCGCATATGCCGGTCCGGACGTCCCGCTAATCCTTGCAATCCTCACCGCCGACTCCTCTCGAACTAGACGCCACCTTGGATATCAAATGTGTCGGACTTCTGCCAGAACAGCAACTTCTTCTCGGCCAAAGCCACCGCCCCGAACAGGAGAAGCCCGAGGACCCCGAGATAGAAGATCATCGCAAAGACGCGGTCTATGCGCAGTGTCTGCGAAGCGAGCCGGATGAGTTCACCCATGCCCTTACCTCCACCCAGATACTCACCGACTACCGCCCCCACCACTGCGAACACTGCCGCGGCCTTGAGCCCGGCGAAGATGTAGGGCAATGCCGATGGCAGCTTCAGCTTGCGCAGCGTCTGCCAGCGCCCGGCCTCCATCGACTTGAACAACATCAACGTGTCGGTGTCCACTGCCCACAGCCCGGCAGCTGTCGAGACGATCACTGGGAAAAAGGCAATGAACAGCGCCATAACGATCTTCGAGTTGATACCAAAACCGAACCACGCCACGAACACTGGGGCGAATGCGACTTTGGGGAGAGCGTTGAAGGCAACCAGGTAGGGCATGACCGCTTTCTGCCCTATTCTGGTTTCGCCAACAACCACACCGAGGAAGATTCCCAAGACTGCCGCACTCAGGAAGCCGAGGATCGTTTCTTGTGTCGTGATCCAGAGGGCTTCACCGACGTGCCCACCAGTCAGGATGTTCCCGGTGATGTCCATCAATTCGTCCCACGTCTCGGCCGGTCCCGGAAGAAGGATTCTGGAAACGTATCCGATCTGGACGACCAACCACCAGGTTCCAAGCATCAGCGCTCCCAGGGTGAGGATCGCGATCGGCTGGGGAATACGATCAATCCAGCTACCCGAATACCAGAGCGCCTCTGCATCCGACATCTCGGTCGGTTCGGTGTGTTCCCTAGCGACCTGAGTCATTCGTCGGCTCCTAAGTCTCCCATGTCAAGGCTGCGCCGAACGCTGCGTACAAGTGTCGCGAACTCGGGAGTCGTCATGACGTCGAGCGATCGAGGCCGTGGAAGGTCAACATCGACGATCATTACAATGCGACCCGGCCTCGCCGACATCACCACCACCTGATCGGCCATAAACACTGCTTCCGGAATCGCGTGAGTCACCATGAACGTAGTGGCGTCACGCTCCAGGCAAATCCGCTGCAATTCAAAATTCATATACTCGCGGGTTAGCTCGTCCAAGGCACCGAACGGCTCATCGAGCAACAAGATCGACGGTCCGGTTACAAGCATCCTGCAGATGGCCACCCGCTGCGCCATGCCACCCGATAGCTCGAACGGACGTACCTCCTCGAACCCTTTGAGGCCAACCAACTCAAGGAGTTGCATGGCCTTGTCTGACTGTTCTCGGGCCGCGGCCGATCCCGACTTGACCTCAATGGGCAGAAGGACATTGTCGAGGGAGGTCCTCCAGGGCAGCAATGTGGGTTGCTGAAACATGATCCCGATGTCTTGGCGCGGACCGGTGACCGGCATGCCGTTCAACAGGATCTCTCCAGAACTCCGCGGAATCAGACCCGCCATGATCTTCAGAAGCGTGGACTTCCCACATCCGCTTGGACCGATAACACTGGTAAACGTGCCATGACGAAGCGTTAAATCGACGCCCTCGAGGGCCGTTAACCCTCGCCGGTGGAACGTCTTGGAGAGGTTGGTGATCTTGACGACCTCGTCAACGTCACCGACCGGCCGGGACTGTTGTCCCGACCGGCCGACGGACTCGATCTGTTGAGCCATATCCACCTAGCCGTTAGCGTGCGCCGTGTCGATGAACTCATTCGTCCATGCGTCGCTGACAGCGACGGGGGGAGTCAGGGTGCCATCATCGACCAGGGCCTGTCCCCACGCATCCCATGCCTCAGCATCATAGGTGCCCCATGGCACGCCGCCGAGCGGCTTGCTGATGATGATTGTCAGATCCATCAGCGCCCGAGCAAGTTCAGGATCAGTTGCCTCCTCCGGATTCATCTTCGCACAGTCCTCCTCAGTTGCATCGGGGTTCGCCTCACC
>JASJXX010000005.1 GCA_030123765.1 Actinomycetota bacterium
GTGCGTGTAGCCCAGGGGCACCCGTCGGTGGGAGATGCTGTCGATCGCGTGCGTCGCCGCGTGTGGGGGGTCGTGCTCTACGGACCATTCATGGTCTCGATCCTCTTCATGGTCTCCCTCCCTCCCCTCATGCTGTTGGCAGTGGTGGATCCGACGGGTGTGCTCGTCGTGCTCCTCATGGTTGGATTGCTGGTCGGGGGAGTGGTATTTCTCGTCGGATCGTGGGCGGTCGTTCCCTCGTTCACGATCTCAGATGTGCGCTTCCGCCACGTGTTTCGCGTCGTGTGGAACGGTGTCCGCAACGGAGGGCCGCGCTTCGTAGGGATCTTGACGGTTTTCGGAGTTATGTCGTGGACCATCACCGGAGTGGCAGAATCCGTCTTCGGAGACGTGTTGCCCTTCGGAGCGTCGACTCTCGTGCAGATACCAATCCTCGGCTTTGTCTCCGCGTGGTACGCGGGGACGGCCGGGTACCTCTGGATCGACGAAGCGTCGAACGTAGCGGTAGAGCTGGAGAACACGGAGGGCGAGGAGGTCACCGAGTTGACGATCGTCTGCAGCGACCTCGCTACGTGAGAGAGACGAGACTCTCGCTCACGTCCCACAGCCGATCAGCCTGGTCGCTGTCGTGCGCGTGGCGGGTCGACCTGGCCGGCTCGCGATCCGAGAAATAGATGCCCTGAGAGGTGTCGATCGAAGGCTCGGTAGCGAGCCAGATGACCGTGTCTGCCCCCTCTTCAGGAGTGCGCATCCAGCGCTTTCCGAATCTGGTAGCTGCACGAACGATGGTTGATCCTCCACGACCGCCGAAGGACGTGCCCACGACGCCTGGGTGGAGGGCGAAGGCCTCAACGGTTGGCCCCATGCGAGCGTTGACACCGTGGGCGTGCAGGATGTTGGCGAGCTTGGAGTGCCCGTATACGGTCATCATGCGGTACCGGCGGTTCTCCCAACTGAGATCGTCGAAGAGGATCCCCTCCTTCGCGTGAGTGTGGGCGACCGACGAGACGTTGATCACCCGCGATCGTCTGGCACCCTCAAGCAACTCGGCGAGAAGCACGGTGAGGAGGAATGGGCCGAGATGGTTCGTCGCGAAAGTCAACTCGTGACCATCGACTGATTCGCGGCGTGAGCCGAACACACCTCCCGCGTTGTTGATGAGTACCCCGAGATCTTCTTCACGTCCGCGGAACCGGCGCGCAAACGCGCGGACCGAAGTGAGATCTGCGAGGTCGACCAGGTCGAGGTGGACGTTGCCGCCGGTCTCCTCGGTGATAGCGGCGCGCGCCTGCTCTCCCCGTGCGGCATCGCGCGACGTGATGGTGACATCTGCTCCTGAACCTGCGAGCGCCGTAGCTGCGGCCAACCCGATACCCGAGCTGCCACCTGTGACAAGCACATTTAGACCCTCAATGTTCCACGCCATGGAAGGAACGTAGTATCCGGGGAGAAGTACACCGAGCGTAGACGGTCGCCTCGGTGGCCTGGTTCCTGTCGTCGGTCGCTCCTGTGCCGACTCCGACTTCCCCCTTCGCCCTGCTTGGAGTAGCGTGGAGACCGGAGGTTGAGTATGCGACTGGAAGCACTCGTCGGAGACGGTGCAGCGATAGTAGGCCCTGAAGCGACGTTGCTCGAAGTGGCCAGAGCCATGGCTACGCAGAAGACTGGCGCGGTCGCCGTCGTTGACCGCACCGGGATGATCGGGATCTGCACGGACCGTGATCTCGCGATGGCCATCGGTGACGGTTACAGCCCTGACGATCCCGTTACGAGTTGCATGACGGAGTCCCCCGACGTGGTGGAACCCGATGTGGGCGTAAGCGACGCAGCAGCGTGGATGCTCGAGACCGGCTATCGGCATCTCCCCGTGATGTCGGGCGGAGAGTTGCTGGGAATCGTTGACATGCGGGATGTGCTCTGGGCGCTGTTCCCAAAGGGGTAGACATCTCCACGGACGAGAGAACATTGCGGTGAGTCGTCTGTCGCGTCGTCCTGCGGTACGCTCCACCCGGTCGACGGGGAGGTACCCAGCCGAGTGCGAATAGCCGCCGCGATGGCAGTGACGGCGCTGCTCACGGTCTTGTTGTGCTTCGCCACGTTCGCCTGGTGGTTCGACGACGCTGTGGTGAATTCTGAGAACTTCGTTGGCTCCACCGTTCGGGCGTTCGCAGAAGGGACGTCACGTGACGCGGCAGGTCACCTGATCGTCGAGCGGCTGGTTGAACGATATCCGTTGCTCGTCGTCCTCGAGCCGAACCTCGTCGACATGTTCGTTGACCTGCTCGATACGCCAGAAGTTGGTGTCGTGATCAGCGTCGTCACTGCCGACATCCACGAACAGATCATGTCCGGCAGCCGGGAGGCTGTCGTCGTCAGCCTGGTCGATCATCGCGACTCGATTCTTGCGCCGATCGAAGCCGATGCCCCATCGCTCGCCCGTGTGATCCCGAGCAGTTGGTTCGTCTCCATTGAGATCGTGGAGGCTGGAGAGCTCCCCGACTTCTCCCCCTACGCCACGTGGGTGGAGATCGTGCGCGTCGTCACGTTCTTGGCGGCTGTCCTGCTGGTCGCGACCCTGCTGTGGCTCGTTCGTCGAAGAGGGAGAGCCTTGACGTTGATCGGCGCAGCGTTCGTGGCGGCCGCTTTTGTCGCCAGGATCCTCGTTCCCGCAGGTCGCACGATCGTCGCTCAGGGTATTGAGCGATCACACATCGCGACGATTGCTATCAACCTCTACGACGAGTTCACGAGATCGCTCTTCCTGCGGGCAGCGCTGCTCGCCGGTGTCGGTACCGTTCTCATCGTGTTCGGTGTCGCACTGTGGTTAGCGCTCGACGAACGGGACAGGGCTGCTGCCAGGGAGCGTCAGGGCATCGCGTGACGTGCGGCGACGACGCTGCTCGCCGGCGTACAGCCCCCGAGCCCGGGTACCGTTGCGCGCATGTATCCACCTGTTGCACCCGCACAGCCCCACACTCGTTCCATCCACGGAGATGTCACCGAGGACCCGTGGTTCTGGCTGAACGAGAAGGACACTCCCGCAGTCATCGAGCATATCGAAGCGGAGAACGTGTACACGGAGAACGTCCTGAAGCCGACCGTCGCCCTCCAGGAGACGATCTTCACGGAGATCAAAGATCGCACGCAGGAGACCGACCTCACCGTTCCTGCCCAACGTGGAGGCTTCTGGTACACGACCCGAACTGAGGAGGGGAAGGCCTACGCGATTCGGGTTCGGATGGCTGGCGGGCCTCACGGCGCCCCCCAGTTGGTGCTCGACGAGAATGTCGAGGCTGAGGGGGAGGCGTACTTCAGGCTCGGCAATCTCTCGGTGAGCGAGGACCACCGCTTCGTTGCTTACTCGACCGACACCACGGGCGACGAGAGCTACACGACGAGAATCAGGGAGATCGACTCACAGCAGGATCTCCCCGACATTCTGGAAGAGTGCCGATACGGGTTGGCCTGGTCCAACGATGGTTCCTACCTCTTCTACACGATTGCAGATGAGGCGCTCCGCCCCTTCCAGATCTGGCGTCACGAGATCGGCACAGATCAAGCCCGAGACGTCATCGTCCACCAGGAAGACGACGATCGTTTCTACCTCGGGCTCGGCAAGACTCGTTCAGGCAGTTACATCGTCATCTCAGCCGGGTCCGCCGTCACCGAGTCGACCTGGGTGATTCCTAGCGACGACCCCACCAGCGAACCACGCGAGGTGCTTCCGAGGGTCGGAGGAGTCGAGTACGCGATCGACCATCGAGGCGACGTGTTCTGGATTGTGAGCAATGACGAGGGAACCGACGGCCGCCTCGTCACCGTCCCCGTCGAGGGTGGGTCACCGACCGAGGTCGTCGGGCATGAGAGCGGCAGGAAGCTCATCGCCCCAATGTGTTTCGCCGACCATGTCCTTGTCTGGGGGAGAGCGGATGGGCTCCCTGCGATCTTCGAAGTTCGGGGCTCGGTGCTCGTCCCGATCGAATTTGATGAGCCGATCTACGAGGTGACACCGGACGCCAACTACGAGTTCTCGACATCGAGCGTGCGCTACGCGTACGAATCGTTCGTGACGCCAAGAAGCGTGTATGACCATGACCTCACGACAGGTGAACGCACGCTGCTCAAGCAGACACCCGTCCTGGGGGACTTCGACGCGGCTCTCTACGTCCAGGAGCGCCTCTGGGCGCCATCACGCGACGGGGTGCAGATCCCGGTCAGTTATGTGCGCCACGTCGACACACCTGTTGATGGCACTGCACCGCTATTGCTGTACGCGTACGGTGCGTATGAGACGTCGATGCCGGTCAGGTTCTCGATCGCCCGTCTCAGTCTGCTCGAGCGGGGTGTCGCGTACGCGATTGCGCACGTACGCGGGGGAGGGGAGATGGGGAAGGCCTGGTACGAGGATGGCAAGCTCGCGAAGAAGATGAATACGTTCTTCGACTTCGTAGATGTAGCGTCCTTTCTTGGAGAGACAGGCCACTGTGCTCCAGATCGCATCGCTGCGCGCGGCGCGTCTGCCGGGGGACTCACGATGGGAGCTGCACTGAATCTCGCACCGCGGTCCTTCGCCGCGATGGTGGCTGAGGTGCCGTTCGTTGATGTCACCAACACGATGCTTGATGCCGAGCTGCCCCTCACCGTGGTTGAGTGGGAGGAGTGGGGCAATCCTGAGCTCGCCGAGGAGTACGCGTGGATTCGTGCGTACGCGCCGTATGAGAACGTCGAGGACGTTGCCTATCCGCCGCTGCTCGTGACCGCAGGACTCAACGATCCGCGCGTGTCGTACTGGGAGCCAGCGAAGTGGGTTCAGCGGCTGCGTGAGCGCTCCACATCGGGCGCAGAGGTACTTCTCAAGACGGAGATGTCGGCGGGCCACTTTGCTCGGTCAGGCCGATACGACCTGTGGCGTGACGAAGCGATCGTTCTGGCGTTCGTGTTGACACGGCTCGGTGCTGTCTAGGAGCTCTTTGTGAGTCCGCGGCTACTCGTCGACGTCCGGGTCTCTGCACTCAAGGAAGACATCGTTCTCTGTTGCATCGGAGGGGAGGACGCCGGGTTCGACGATGTAACGGAGGTGCGACCGGTCGGTGCACCCTGTGACGATGTCCTTGCTTGCACTCCACACCTTGAGCAGTAGGCCGTGAGGAATGTTCTCCGCCCCTACGATCTCGGTCAGTCCGAGCTCACGCACCTCGGTCTTGACCAATTCCAGGATGTCGAAGACTCCGACGTTCTGTCGCTCCTGTTCGAGGTCAGCACTCGCCCGCTTCTTGCTCTTAGAGGATTGGCGCGAGAGGAGGGCAAATACAACCAGGAGGGCGATGACGGTGAGAATGACCGCGGCGGTCATCGTCTGGTCTCCGGCCGGGCGGATGCATTGGTGTCTGTCGTGGCGTCATCCTCCTCGATGTGTGAACCGAGACCGACCTCGATCACCTCGATCGTCTCCTCTCCCGGGTTCTCGAGACGATGGGCTTCTCCGGGAGGGATGTGCACAAACTCGTTCGTCGATAGGAGCCTGGTCATCTCGCCTATGGTGATGCGAGCTGTCCCCTGGACGACGAGCCACTGAGTGGAGCGCTCCGGGTGCACCTGGATCGGGATCCCGGATCCAGGGTCGAGCCACAGGCGGAGCACCCGGTAGCCCGGGCCCGAACTGACCGTCTGGAACCCGCCCCATGGGCGCAGTACCGTACCGTCGGTTCTGAGTTCGACCCTGTTCTGCGCCTGGAGACTGTCGACGATCTCTTTGACCTCCTGGGCTGAGTCGCGAGCAGCAACGAGGAGCGCGTCGGGTGTGTCGACGATGATGACGCCGTCGATCCCGACGGTCGCGATGAGTCGAGTCGAGCCCCGGACGTAGCTCCCGGTCGTCTTGAACGAGGTGACGTCTCCGATCAGAACGTTCCCTGCCTCGTCCTTCTCGGCAATCTCCCACAATGAAGCCCACGAGCCGACGTCGTTCCAACCCGGGTCGGTCGGAAGGACAGCAGCCATCGAGGTCCGCTCCATCACCGCGTAGTCGATGGAGTCCGAGCGGCAGGCCCGAAAGGCCTCCTCGTCGAGGTAGATGCGGCTCTTGGCTCGTTCGGCGCCGTCATACGCCGCACGGGCTGACGTGGCGATGTCCGGCGCGTGTTTCGCAAGTTCTTCGAGGTAGCGCGAAGCCTTCATGAGGAACATGCCTGAGTTCCACAGATACTCGCCGGACGCGACGTATTCGGCTGCAGTGTCATCGTCGGGTTTCTCCTTGAAAGCAGCAACGCGGCTCACCGTATCGGTGACCGGCTCCCCAACCTTGATGTAGCCGTAACCCGTCTCAGGATGCGAAGGGGTAATGCCGAACGTCACGAGGTAGCCGTCTAAGGCCGTCTCGGACGCGAGCCTGATGGCTTGCTGGAAGACCTGAGCGTCTCGTATTGTGTGATCGGCAGGGAGAATGAGGAGGAGGGGATCGGACGCCCCGATCGCTTCGTGCGCGGCGACTGCGATGGCAGGAGCGGTGTTCCTTCCGACAGGTTCGAGGATCAGGACAGCATCCGGATATCCCGCAGCGACCATCTCGCGCGTTGTCGCGTCGGCGTGATCCTTGTTGGTGACGATGATTGGTCGTTCCGTTGTCTCGAGTGCCGCGACCCTGTCCACTGTCGCCCGCAACATCGATCGCTCTTCCACGAGCGGGAGAAGTTGCTTGGGCTGCATCAAGCGTGAGGCAGGCCAGAGCCTGGTGCCGCTCCCTCCAGAGAGGATGACGGGCACGATCGTGCGGCTGGCGTTAGTCACGTCAGGAGAGTGCGCTGAGTTGGCTGCCGGCTACAAGGCACTGCTGTCACTCCGTGGCTTGCGGGATGTGCTGAAGGTCGTCGCAGGCTTCCGGAGTTCCGAAGATCGTGAGGCGGTCCCCGGTCCTGATGGTCGTGTCACCATGGGGCACGAGGACGGACGTTCCGCGCTGAACCGAGACAAGCACGACGTCAGCAGGCCATTCGATGTCCGCGACGTCGCGGTTTGCAAGAGGCGATCCCTCCTCGATAGCCATGTCGAAGAAGTCTGCGCCTGGCTGGGACCGGATCCGCGTTCGTTCGCGATACAGCTCCTTCCCCTTGGACATGGAGAGGGCTTGCTCGTAGGCCCTGACGACCGAGATCCGTCGGAACATCCCGACGACATGATTCGTGTTCTGGGGGTCCACGACCGGCAATCTGCCGACACCAAGGGATGCCATGCGAGCGAGTGCGGTCGCGACGGGCGCATCGGGCGTGATCGTGATGACGTCCTTCGTCATCGCATCCGCGACGGTGGCGGTCATCGACGGTCCCCCTGCCTTCGTGATATCCGACAGGGTGATGATGCCAACGAGGCGGTCCTGGTCATCGAACACGGGAGCTCCATGATGAGTCGTGACGTCGAAGAATTCGGCGGCCTCCGCGAGCGTGTTCCATCGATGGAGCCCCCCATCGACGGGCAGCATGACGGCATCGACCTGCACTGTGTCAAGGAGGTCGATGTCCTCCGACTTGGGGAGCGTGATGCCCTGACGCTTGAGTGGCATGGTGTACGCGGACTCGGGATGGATGCGGTCTCCCAGATACGTGGCGAGCGCTGCGCCGAGCATGAGCGGAAGCACGAGCTCGTAGTTGCCCGTAATCTCAAATACGATGATCACCGAGGTGAGCGGAGCCCTGGCAATCGTCGCGAAGGTGGCAGCCATGCCGACCACAGCGAAGGCGCCCGTGTTGATACCGTCGATGGCGAACATCTCCTGCATCAGGATCGCGAACGCCGCTCCGATGGACCCCCCGATGACGAGGCTCGGCATGAAGGTGCCTACAGAACCGCCGCCTGCCCTGGTAAACGCTGAAGTCGCGATCTTCGCGAGGGCGATGAGAGCGAGGCCCCACCACACGTACTTCCCTGGACCGTCGAGCCGCAAGAGGCCGGAGAGGAAGTTCTGGCCTGAGCCGAGCGAGGCCGGCGAGACAATTCCGATGAGCGCGATGGAGAGCCCGAAGAGGATCGGGCGGAACCATTTCGGAATACTTGACGGAAGAGACGATGCTGCGGTCATCTCAAGGACTCGCATGTACAGGATGCCGAAGACGACTGCGATGACCGCCAGGAGCGCGTACAGAAACAGATGGATAGGATTTCCGAGGGAGTGTGACGGGGAGGAGAGGATGAGTCCTTCACCGACGAGAAGCTGGGTGGTCACAGCGGCCGCGACTGAGGCGATCACGACGGCGTTGAGGTGGCGGATCGCGAAGGAACCGAGGATCACCTCCATGGCGAACATCATCCCGGCGATCGGAGCGTTGAAGCTCGCGCCTATGCCTGCACCTGCGCCCGCCGCGACGAGGCTCCTGATGCGATCGTGGTCGAATCTCGTGTACCTCGCGAGAGTCGATCCCAGCGACGCCCCGATGTAGGCGATCGGTCCCTCTCGGCCTCCCGATCCGCCTGTGCCGAGGGTGAGCGCCGTCGCCGCCATCTTGGGGATGATCTTGGACGTTGGCAGGTAGCCGCCGTGCATGCCCATCCCGATCATCGTCTCTGTCACACCGCCACCGGAGACGCCGGGGCCCCACCGCCGATCGATGAGCCACGAGAGAGTGAGACCTACCGGGATCGTCAGAGCAACTGCCCAGACTCCCCAGCGAGACCAGACTCCGTACGCGTGCGTGTTCTGTTCAACGAGATCGATGATGCCGACGAGGATCGCCGCGGCGAGACCGACGAGGAGTCCTAGCACTACAGCAGCGATCAGGAACGAGGCTGAGCCGCGTTTCCTGGTGGCTGCCTTGAGAGCTGTGACGATGCGCATTGCATTCCTGACGGTAACGCTATACCTGATGCACTTCCACTGATGTTCGGGAACACAGCGAAGATGCATTACGTTGTCCCGGTATGTTCACGCGAAACACGACTGCAGGACCCGGTGTCGACGCTTCGCCTTCCGCAGGGCTGGACCGTTCCGACGAGCTGAGCGGCGTCCACTTCGTCAGCGGAGAATCGATCGTCGAGCCCTTCCCTGAGGGTCTGGATGTCGCATATATCGCGATGGGGTGCTTCTGGGGCGCCGAGAGGGTGTTCTGGGAGTTACCGGGTGTGCACACGACGGCGGTGGGGTACAGCGGTGGATTCACTGAGAACGTGACGTACGAAGACGTGTGCACCGGGAGGACCGGCCACGCTGAAGTCGTGCTCGTCGTCTACGACCCTGTGGAGGTTCGTCTTGAGGCCCTGCTCGGAAGTTTCTGGGAGGGGCACGATCCGACACAGGGCGACCGGCAGGGCAATGATGTCGGCAGCCAGTACCGGTCCGCGATCTATTGGACGTCCGATGCTCAGAGACTGACCGTGGCGGCGTCACGAGATGCCTACCAGAGCCGTCTCTCTGACGCTGGACTCGGCAAGATCACCACGGAGCTCGCCGTGGCCGGCGAGTTCCATTACGCCGAGGAGTACCACCAGCAGTACCTCGCAAAGAACCCCGGTGGCTACTGCGGCCTCGCGGGAACCGGCGTGGCGTGTCTCGTCGGTCTCGATGTAGACCCCGGGTAGCGGCCTGCTACCGCTCCGTCTCGTCCGGTGATCTCCGCTGTCTTGGCGTGATGATGCAGTTGCCTGGTACGGCGTGTCAGGGCAGTTCGTAGACCGCGATGTGTGGCTCGCTCAAGTTACCGATGTACAACCTGCCGTCGTGGAATCGGGCAGATGTGGTGATCGCTACCCGGCCTGAGGAGTCCTGGAGATTGTGGACGAGGCGCCCCTCGGTGTCGTACCCGAGGACGATCCCGTGCTTCAGAGGTTCCGGCTTCAGCCTGTCCGGCATGCGGTAGGTGAGTCTCCGCATCCACGGCCTTGGCAGCATGAGGTCGACAATTCTCTGCCTCGGGGACGCCATGGATACCCACAGGATGCCGTCTGTGAAGGTCAGGTTGTCAGGAAAGCCAGCGACGTTATCGAGGAAGAGCTCCGTCTCCCCCGACCGCTCACCCGTGAGCCAGTGCCGGTGAACCCGGTAGGTGCCCGTCTCGGCGATGAAGAGCGACTCCTGTTTCTCGTCAAGCGCCACCCCGTTGGCGAAGTGCAGCCCATCGGTGACGAGTGCAACGGATCCGTCGGGTGTGACAGCAAAGACTCTGCCCGTCGGTTGGCCTTCGAGGAGATCCGCGAGGTACTCGCCGAACGTCCATCGAGTGGAGCTGTCCGAGAAGTAGATCGTCCCGTCGTCCGCTACCGCGGCGTTATTGGTGAAGATGAAGTCAACGCCGTCGAACTCACGCACAATGGGCGAGACCTCGCCGCTCAGGGTGACACGCTGAAGCCCGAGATCAGCGTTGCACACGACGAGGACGCCGTCATCGAGCCACTCGATACCGAGGGGCCTGCCGCCGACGTTCGCGATCTCATCTATCGCGCCGGAGCTTGCAACGCGCACGATCCTGCCGTCCTCCAGCCCTGCGATCGCGGAGCCATCTGCCTCGACGACGACGTCCTCCGGGCCGAGGCCGGGTGTCGGCCAGAGCTCGGCGGAAGCCAACACGTCGTTCTTCTCAAGTTCACCGGTGAGGGGGGGCGCAGGGAGCGGCTGCCAGGATTGAGGTCTGAAGGTGGTCATCGGGAGCACCCTAACGGCGAAACGGCCGTGGAGCACGTAGAGTGCGGACGCAACCGAAGAGGAGCGAGCCGTGCCGACACCACACATCTCCGCCGCTGAAGGTGACATCGCTGAAGCGGTACTGCTTCCCGGTGACCCGATGCGGGCAGAGTTCATAGCAGAGACGTTCCTCGAGGATGCTCGCGAGGTAACGGCTGTGCGGAACATGCTCGGTTTCACCGGCACCTACAAGGATCTGGCTGTTACGGTCATGGGCACTGGCATGGGTGTCCCGTCAGCCTCGATCTATATCACGGAGCTCATCCGCTTCTATGGAGCGAGACGCCTCGTCCGGGTCGGGTCATGTGGAGGCATCTCCAGCAACGTCGCGATGCGTGACATCATCCTTGCCATCGGAGCGAACACGGACTCGGGGGTAAACCGGGCACGCTATCGAGGATGGGACTTCGCCGCCACTGCGGACTATGGACTGCTCTCGGCAACTGCCGCCGCCGCGCAGGCTGCCGGGCTCAGTGTCCACGTGGGGAATGTCCACACTTCGGACAGTTTCTACAACCCCGAACCGGAGGCACTTGCGACCTGGCAGCGGATGCATGTCCTGGCGGTCGAGATGGAGGTTGCCGGCCTCTACGGCATCGCGGCCGAGGAGGGAGTACGCGCTCTTGCGGTACTCACGGTGTCAGATCACCTCGTTACCCAGGAAGAGACGACCTCCCAGGAGCGGGAACGAACTTTCGGGGAGATGGTCACCCTCGCGCTCGAGGGGCTTCTCACCGACGCAAGCTGAGCGGCGCCCCGGCACCTTGTAGCGCAATGGCCCCCCGGGGCGGTCGCCCCGAGGGAACGGTCACGATCTAGACGAACATCGTCTGAGCACCGTCGATCAGTTCGATGAATTCGGTGACGTTCAGCACGCCGTCGAGAAGTGGCGTCATGTCGTCTTCAGAGAGCCCGAACATGTCGACGGACATCTTGCACGCCCACAGCTTGCAGCCCATGTCAGAGAGATGCTGCAGGAACGTCGGCACGTCAGGCACGTCGAGATCCTTGAGCATCTTCTTCATCTGCCACGTCGCCATCGCCTGCATACCCGGTAGCGGCGCAAGCGCAGCAGGCATGTGTGTGGCCGGGTTCCCGACGGGGGAGAAGTGCAGATTGCCCATCCTCTTGCTGGTGATCATGTCCATGCCCCAGAAGGTGAAGAAGATGTGAGTCTCCACCCCTTGTTCGAGGGCGCCTGACGCCATGATCAGCGCTGGATACGCCATATCGAGCGATCCCTTCGAGCAGACGAATGCCATTTTTCTCTCGGCGTCGTCGTCAAAATCGGGAACCAGGCTCGTTGTTTCTTCTACTGCTGTCATGCTCTGACCTCCTAGATGCATCCCTTGGGCTTCTGCAACCCCGCGACATATGACATTTTGCGTGCCGGCTTCTTCGGAAAGAGCTGGAAGAGGCTCTTGGTTGCTATCTCGCCGACCGTTGAGACTCGCCGAAGCGTGGGCGTCTCGCCGTTCTCCTTGAAGTCCGACCGCAGAAAGGTGATCACTTTCCAGTGATCCTCCGTCAGCTCTCCGATCCCGATGTTGCTTGCGAGCGTCGCGGCGAGCCCCTCATCCCACTCGTCGAACTCCGTGAGGAATCCGTCATCATCTACGTGGATCTCTCGATCCGCGATCGTCGTTACTGGCATCACACGCCTCCCTGGGTGTCATCTGTCTCTGTCTCTGATCTGTCTGTCGTCTTGCTCGGTACGTCTCTCTCCGCGGCCGCAACTGCCTTGAACGTGTTGAGTGCTCGAGCGAGGCCCATGCGGATCTCTGGATCGCGCATCTTTCCTGCCAGTGCGAGGAGGCTCGGTGGCTTCTCCGGTTCCTGCCCGGAAGGTCTTGCTTGTGTCCGAACAGCGGTGAGTAGTCGGTCTGCCATGGCGAGAATCTCTGGCTGCGTGATGTCTTTGACGATCTCGAGCATGTGCACGACGTTGTCACCGAGCGCCTCGACATCCTCCTTCGAGAAATTCGTCACGATGCGGTCGGCTACCCCGATACCCGCGGCAGCGAACTCGAAGTAGCCCTGCTCTTCGAATTGGCCCATCCTGGTGATGGCGAGAGCAACGGCCTGGCTCAGGATCGGAGTCACCTCGCCGACGAGTTCGTTCATCGATTCGAGCTGGATCATCATCGACTCGAGGAGTCTCGCATTGTTCGCCACCCGCACCGCGAGCAGGAGCAGGTCGGCCGGGTCGATCCGAGTTTCGTCGAGTGCGTTGGCAGAGTGCTCGATCGCGCGCGTGGCGATCGGAGTCAGGTCGGCCTGTAGCTCCTGCATCGCCTGACGACGTTGGCGTTGGGCAAGCGCTTCCTCGGTGAGGAGCACGATCTGCTCAGTGAGCCGGTCGATCTTGCGTTCCAGCTCGATGGTGCGGTCGATCGCGACGGGAGTCGTCACGACGCACCCCTCTCCTTGCCCGCCATCATCATGTGGCTCGGTACCGGGATGTTCTTGCCACGCAGAAGCATGTTCCAATACATCCACTTGAACATCAGTTTGCCCCAGTGGTTGGCCTCGGTCTCCTTGAGCAGGGAGAACGGGCCGATCCCCGGGATCGGGTATTTCCCCGGCAGCGGCTCGGTCGTGTAGTTGAAGTCGATGAGCATCGCTTTGTTATACCCGGTCTCGATGTAGCAGTTCGCATGCCCATCGAACCGTTCACGCATGGGGAGGCCCTGCACGTAGTTGATGAAGTTCGGGACGAAGACGTCCATCGCAAAGTGGGCGACGGATCCGGCCTTCGACGTAGGGAGGTTGGCTGCATCCCCGAGAGCGAAGATGTTGTCGTAATCCGTCGAGAGGAACGTGTAGTGGTCAACGTTGACGTGATTCATCTCGTCACCCAGACCGGCTTCCTGGACGAAGGTCGCTCCCATGTTCACCGGCACGGTGACAAGCAGGTCGTAGTCAACCTCGCGCTCGTCGTAGGAGATGAGCTTCCGGTTCTCAGCGTCGACCCGCTCGAGATAGAAGTCAGGCACGAGTTCTATGTTGCGGTCTTCGAACATCGAACCGAGGTGCCTTGCCGCAACCGGTTTCGTGAAGGCAGCGTCCAGTGGCGTGACGTACACGATCTCGACATTGTCCCGCTTGCCATGTTCGGTGAAGTACGCCTCGGCGAGAAACGCAAACTCGAGTGGCGCAACGGGGCACTTGATCGGCATCTCGATGAGGTTGATTACGAAGCGCCCGCTCTCGAAGGTCGCCAGGGCGTCGCGGAGAGCCACGGCTCCCTCGAAGGTGTAGAAGTCGTGCACGGTCTTGCCGTACTCCGGGCTGTCAAGACCAGGAGTCTCGCTCGGCGTCGGGTGGGTGCCTGTCGCGATGACGAGATAGTCGTAGCCCAGCTCCGTGCCGTTGTCGAGGGTGACCGAGTCTGCTTCAGGATCGAGTTTGGCAATCGTTGCGGACACGTAGTTAACACCGCGCGGGATGAACTCTCTCTTCGTCTTTGTCACGTCGCTCGGTGCGTAGGACCCGAAGGGGATGAACAGGTACCCGGGCTGGTAGTAGTGCGTCTCGTCCTGATCGACGATGGTGATCTCCCAGTCGTCGTCGAGTTGCTCCCGCAGCTTGTTAGCTGCCATCGTGCCTGCGGTGCCGGCGCCGAGAATGATCAAGCGTTTCACGTTCCACTCCTCTGCGATGCAACGAGGCCCCGACCGGCTCGGTCGAGGCCTCTTCGTGCTGGTTTGAGTTCCGGGGAGGTACGGCAGGCAGGGGTCTGTTGCAGTGAGGTTGCGACTGAGGAGTCGCAGAGGCACCGGTTGCGCTCGACTCTCGAATTGAGCGTTGTTGTATCGTTCATCAGTCTGCCTGAGGTCAGTGTAGCGGTTTTCAAACCTATTGTATAGACGATGAGTTAGGAAATAAGCATCAGCTGTCAGTTGCCCAATGTGAAGGCGTCGGCCGTCACGCGATGACGGGCCATTACTCTCCCGCACCCCAGTCGGAAGAGCCATGCAGCGATCATTCTCCATCACCTATGACTATCTGTGCCCGTTCGCCCGCAACGCGAACGAGACTCTCGTCGAGATGCTTCAGGGTGGTGCGGCCTACTCAGTGAACTTCGTTCCGTTCTCCCTCGCGCAGACCCACACCGACGACGGGGAGATCCCACAGTGGGATCGACCGCTCGACGAGGTCGGTGGCGGCGTGCTGGCGCTGCTGTGGTCGATCGCCGTTCGGGACGGGTACCCCGAGTTCTTCCTTGCCTTCCACGCCGCCGTGTTCTCTGCCCGCCATGACGAGGGCAGCGACATAGGAGACGAGGGGGTCCTGGGCCGTGTCGCCCTCTCCGTCGGTCTGGACGCGGAGAGCATTCGGTCTCATGTCGCGACCGGTGCGCCGGCTGGAACCCTCGCCGTTGAGCACATGGAGCTCGTCGAAGATCACGAGACGTTTGGTGTGCCGACTTTCATCGAGGGCGACGAAGCGGTCTTCGTCCGTTTCATGGAGAGGCACACACCCGATGACGTCGAGCGCGCGCTTGACATGCTGGGATGGACGAACCTCAACGAATTCAAACGCACCACGATCCCCAGATAATCCACCTGTCCCATGGGGGGGAGTAGCGGGGTGCAGCCACGGGTCCAGGTACGTGCGTCGCGTCGATTCTGACGATCGCGGCTCCCTGTCTCTCCCCGTCCGGATTGAGCCTCCTGCCTCTCTTCGGCCTGCGCCTTGCGTCTGCTCGCTGGTCGCTTTACTTTTTTGGGATCGTCCCCGGCATGTTGGGCGTCTGGCTCTTCGCCGTGTACGGGATCGCTGTTCCAGAGTTCATCAAGATGGGTCACGCCCACGCCGCGTGGTGGTCGATCCTGATCCTTCTCATGGCTCTCCTGATCCCGGGCACTCCGTTCCGCCCCAAGGTGAGGAAGTTCATCTCGTTCACCGCCATAACGGCGGTACCGGCATGGACGGTCGCGCTGGCGGCGTACTACATCAGCAAGGAAGCTCGAGGCATCGGGACACCCCTGCCGTCGCAGCCCGGCGCAGAATTCAGTCTGGAGTATGCCGTCTACGGCACGGGGCTCTTCCTCCTCGAGGTTTGGTTCTTCGCAGTCCTCGCTCTGGTGTTTCTGGCAGACGCAAGACAGGACCGGTTCGATCCGATATCAGGGAAGAGCAGATCATTAAACTGGTTGGCACCGCAGCTCTTGCTGTTGTTGCAGGCAGACCCGATATCGATGAAGTTCCTTGCTCATAAGGAGAGCCACAGAGGCCAAGGGGAGAGAGAATGGCAATCGGCATATCACTCGCAGCAGCTACAGGAGTTATTGCAGGGGCGCTGCATACGTTCTCTGGTCCTGATCACTTGTCGGCGTTGGCTCCGGTTGCTGTAGAGCATCCTGAGAGAGCTGCAAGGACTGGAGCAGTATGGGGATTGGGTCATGGGATTGGCACGATGCTGTTGGGTCTGGTTGGGTTGTGGCTGAGGGAGTTTGTGGATATTGATTCGGTGGCTGGTTGGGCAGAGTTCATCGTTGGGTTCTTGCTGGTCGGGATCGGGGTACGGGCTATGTGGGTGGCTCGGCGTATGAAAATTCACGAGCACGAGCACAAGCACGAGAATGGTGTAGGAACACACAGTCACGTTCACGATCACCGATCTGGGAGGTTGGGGCATAGTCATGTAGTACTCGGGTTGGGCGTTTTTCATGGAGTTGCTGGGGGCGGTTATCTGTTCGGAGTGCTTCCAGCGCTGGCGCTTCCAACGTATCAGGCGATTATTTATCTGATGGCGTATGTGGCCGGGTCGGTTGTGGCGATGAGTGCGTTCGCTTCAGGTGTCGGGAAGCTGGCTAGAAAGTCTGTGCGCTGGATCCGGGAGTTGATGTTTCTATCTGGAGCATTGGCGACGGCAATCGGTGGTGTATGGATAGTCACGACATGGAGGTTCTGAATGGCCACCCGCATTGAACCGGTGCGGGTTTTGGTTCACGCTGGGTTTGATGGAGACTCGATGTTTTGGTTTCCAAGTGACTGTTTGATGCTCCTTTCGGCATGATAGATGTCCTCGAACTCGGCGGGCGGGATGTCCCCCGTGTAGCCGTGAACCGGTCCAGAACACTTCGTCCTCAGAGTCACCGACGTCGAGACCGAGGACTTCCCTGTTCCCGTCGCTAGCGACACCGGTTGCAATCACCACAGCACGAGACACGATGTGATGATCTACACGTGCTTTGACGTAGGTGGCATCGACATACACGTACGGGAAGGAGAGGTGATCCAACGGTCGGGTGCGGAACACCTCGACCTGCACGTCGATCTCTTCACAGATGCGGCTCACTGTCGATTTCGATACCCCGGTGTCACAGCCCAACGCCTTGACCAGATCATCAACCTTCCTCGTCGACGTACCAGTGACATACGCGGTCATGATCACCGCCCACAGGGCCTTATCCGCCCTGCGGCGAGGCTCGAGCAGGGACGGGAAGAACGACCCGGCCCGCAGCTTCGGGATCCGCAGCTCAAGATCACCCGACGGGCAAGACAACGTCTTGTCGCGATGCCCGTTGCGATAGTTCGACCGCTCATCGGTCCGTTCATGACGCGAGGCGCCGATCTTGGCAGTCACCTCGGCGTCGATCAGATCCTGGAGTGCCTGTTCCAACAACCTGCGGAACAGCTCTTTCGTGCCGTCATCACCGAAATGTGCAAGCACATCGCTAAACGTTGAGGCGTCATCATGGTGGGCCATCGTGTGGTCTCTCCTGACGAGCTCGTGGATGAACTCGCTGAGAGTCACACGGTGACCCCTCAGACCGAAGGACATAACCCAATTTCCACCACTTCACGGGACACATACGAAGTTCTTCAACGTGTTCCTGCTGGCCTGGATCGGGATAGCGATGATCAGGCGGCTGAGACGTGAGGATCCGCCTGCTCCTGTCGAGGCGGACGCGACTATCTAGGCACGTTTGTCCGGGCCGTGGGACCGGGCTTCGCGGCCCGGTCCCTCCGCGTTCCGATCCCCGGGCCTCGGTGGTGAGGCGATGCATCGACGTAGTGTGTGGCGGCCGCGAGCAACGCGATGGCACTGAAGCTGCAGGGACGCGTCCGCGTTCGAGGGTGGCCGTCGGCTCCGGATCAGGACCCGAGTTCGCGAAACGCTACAGCCTGGGCTACCGCAGCCGACTCGATGTCAGCGAGTTCGACGCTCTCGTTCGGGCCGTGGTAACGGCTCGTGGGATCAGCGACACCGACGAGGAGCACCGTTGCTTGTGGGTAGCGTTCACGGAACGCGGCGACGAACGGAATCGATCCACCCATCCCCGCTTCAACGGGTTCAGCGCCATACCCCAGGCGCATGCCCTCCCTGTACGCGTCATAGACGGGGCCTGTCGTTTCGAGATCGATCGCGGAGCCGAGCGCCCCGGGGTCGACGGTGACGCTGGCGCCCCAGGGTGCCGCTGCCTTGAGGTGCTCGGTGAGGGCTGTGAGAGCTTCCTTCGGATTCTGCCCGGGCGCGATGCGCAGGGAGACTTTGGCGCTTGCGACAGGAACGATCTGGTTGATCGCTTCACTGATCGGAACCGAGTCGATCGCAAGTACCGAGATCGAAGGCCGGGTCCACAGACGCGATGTGAGCGTGCCGTGACCCATCAGTTCGAGTCCATCGACCGGAAGGGTCTGTTGCGCAAGTTCTTCGAGGGAGAGGTCGAGCGGGTCGGCGTCACTCTCAACGAGACCCTCGATAGCGATGGAGCCGTCGTCATGGTGGAGAGAAGCGATGACACGTGCAAGCGCGATGTTCGCGTCGGGGTAAATACCGCCGAACGAGCCAGAGTGGACCGCGTACTTCAGCGTGCGCACGGTGACCTTGCAATCTACGAGACCTCGTAGCGATGTGGTGAGCGTCGGGGTGCCGATACGCCAGTTACCCGCGTCCGCGATGATGATCACGTCGGGCTGCAGCAGCTCTTGGTACGTCGAGAGGAAGTCGACGAGGTGTCCTGAGCCGATCTCCTCCTCACCCTCAATGAAGACCTTGATGGTCACAGGGAGGTCGTTGCCAAGAGCCCTGATGGAGGCAAGGTGCAGTGCAATGCCAGCTTTGTCGTCCGCTGATCCACGGCCGTACATGCGCCCCTCGCGCACGAACGGTATGAAAGGGGACGTCTCCCACTGGTCGGCGGGACCCGGAGGTTGCACGTCGTGATGGGCGTAGAGGAGCACCGTTGGCGCGCCCGCTGGGCCGGACTTTTCTCCGTAGACGGCAGGGTGAGCTCCGTCGATCTCAAGAAGGTGGACGTCGTCGAGGCCCGCCTCCGACATGAGTTCAGCTACGAATTCGGCGGAACGTCGTACCTCAGCTGGGGGGTATCCGGGAGCACTGACCGACGGGATGCGGACCATCCTGTCGAGTTCGTCGCGAATACGTGGCGAGTCGGCTGATACTGCGCTGCGGAGATCGTCGTGCATCCAACCATCGTATCGGTCTGTGGCGCTACCGTTTCGTTACGCTGATTCCATGAACGACATCATCCTCGTACCCGTCGACGTGCCGCTCGTCGGCGATGAACGTCGGAAGAACTGGGCGAAGATCGTCACCAATGTCGACGAGTCCCTCGCGTCAGGGTGGGCGTTCGAAGGTGAATTCATCGCAACCGGTGGCATCCAGGACGTGCCGGTCGGTTCCGTATTACTCATTTACGGCGAGCGCGGCTCTCGGACCAACCCCCAGATCGAAGTACAAGTGTTGCGGGTCAACAGCGACGCGACTACGAGCCACATCGCCAACGCGAGAGGTCGAGCGTGGGCGAGGACTCTGAGAGATGAGATCGTGACCCTCCTCGACGAGGGTTCAGAAGATCCTGTCACCGCCAAACCATGGGGCCCGGAGCTCATCCAGTACTCGAACGAGGCCCTGGACGAGGAACTACGAAGAAGGTCACGCGATCGCGAGGACTGAGATCCCTCGCCGTGGGGGTGTAAGGAGGTGACAGGAGCTCCTGGCCCTAATCGTCACCGGGAGCGCCTTGCAAGGGTGAGGGCGAACCGATCCTCGCTGTCGTTCCACCAGTTCGTCGTCACAAGCCCCGCTGCAGCGAGTTCTTCATCGACCTGGTCCCGCGTGAACTTGCATGACCACTCGGTGTGAATGGATTCGCCGACGACGAGAGAGAAGTCGAGATCGATCGCGTCGAGGCGTGCCCTCACATCGCGGTTTGCGCGGAGGCTCTGCTCCATACAGCCGGTCTCGGCGTTGAGCTTAGTTTCATGGTCGAAGGCGTCGAGGTCGATGTCGCCGTCGAGTTCACGGTTGATGACGGTGAGAATGTTCTTGTTGAAGGCGGCGGAGACTCCCTCGGAGTCGTCATAGGCAGCGAGGAGGGTCTCCTCATCCTTGATGAGGTCGATGCCGAGAAGGAAGCCGTCTTCATCGCCGAGCATGGATGCCACGGCCCGAAAGAATCCCGGGCGTTGCTCCCGCGGCAGGTTCCCGACGGTCGAGCCGAGAAATGCCACGAGTCGCCGGCCATGTCTAGGTACCGCTCCAAGGTCAGATCCGAAGTCACCGAGGTAGCCCTCGACTCGTAGCCACGGGTAGCTCTCCGTGAGAAGCGCACCAGCGTGTCGGAGAGACGCTTCGGAGACGTCTATGGCGACATAGAGGCTGCCCGCCTCTTGTTCATGGATGGCGGTGAGCAGCAGGCGAGTCTTGCGGGCGTAGCCAGCACCGATCTCCACGAGTTCGTCCGGATGGATCGCGGCGATGATGTCGTACGCGTAGGTCTCGAGAATCTCGGTCTCGGCCCGCGCGAGATAGTACTCGGGGAGCCGCGTGATCTCCTCGAAGAGCGCCGAGCCGTAGTCGTCATAGAAGTAGATCGAAGGCAGACTCTTGTGCCGGGCGGTGAGCCCGGTGCGCACATCCTTGATCATCTGTTCCCGAACGCTGTGGGGATTCCCGATCCGGGTCAGTGTGAACCGCGGCGCGTTCCCGGTCATGCAGCGTCCCACGCCAGGCGGACGCCCGCGAAGATCTGTCTGCGCTTGCGGTAGTCCCAGTTACGGAACGTAGCACGGGCAACGGCGGGCGCCGTTGCCCAGGACGCCCCACGCAGCACGCGGAACTCCTCGTCCCCGAAGAACACTTCGGAGTACTCGGGGTAAGGGAACGTCGAATATCCCGGGTAGGGAAGGAACCGCGATGTGGTCCACTCGTAGGTGTCGCCCAGGAGCTGCTCAACCCCACAGGCTGACGCGCCCAGGGGGTATGACCCGACTGGAGCAGGACCCCAACCGTGCTGTCCGAGGTTTGCATGCGCGCTCGTCGGAGGCGCGCTCCCCCACGGAAACTTCCGCGGACCGCGCCCTGCGGGGTCGAATCTCGCGGCTCTCTCCCATTCGGCTTCGGTAGGGAGCCGCCCTCCCTCGAAGCGAGCGAAGGCTTCTGCTTCCCAGAAACTGATGTGGATCACAGGTTCGGCCGGGTCGAGTGTGCGCAGTGCGCCGAACATCAGTTGAGTCCATCCCCCGAGCGCGTCACGATGCCATCCCTGGGGAGCGTCGTAGTCGACGCCCGTCCTCCAGAGCCATCCTGCGGTACTCCAGAACTCCCGGCGCGCGTAGCCGCCTGCCTCGACAAACCTGACGTATCTGCGGTTGGTCACGGGAAATCTGTCGATCCTGAACGTGTCGACGTGCACTTGATGGGCCGGGCGCTCATTGTCATACGTCGCCGCTCGGTCGTCCGTCCCCATCGTGAACTCCCCACCCTCGACGTGCGACCGTTCGGTGTCGTCCACAGGCCGAGCGAGAGGGCGGTGTCGGGCCACTGCTAATGCGTAGGGAGCGAGATCGGAACGCAGGTTGAGGGCCTGCAAGATCGTCTCCTGATGCTGCGCCTCGTGTTGGATCGTCATCTCGAAGACGAAGCCGCCCCTTGCGAGTTCGGGGCCATCGACGATGTCGGTTCTCCTGAGCAGCGCGTCGACGTCGTGTCGCACCTCGTTCAGGTACTCGGTCGCCTCTTCACGGTCCAGAAGCGGTAGATCTCCCCTTACCCAGCGTGGGTTGTCGAATGGGTTGTACATGGCGTCACGGGCAGCGTCATGCGCCCGACGCCCGCCAAGCTCGCGCAGTAGCCAGAACTCTTCGAAGTTAGCGATGTGCCCCATGTCCCACACGAGCGGTCCCATGATCGAATCGAACTGGCCGTGAACGTCGTCATCTGAGAGCGTCGAGGTGAGCGAGAGAGTGCGATCACGCATCGTGTGCATGCCGGAGCGGAGCGTGTGTTTCGGGTCTCCCCGAAGGCGAAGTGACATAGGAAACGCCTAAGTGTTGGTTCGAAGTCAACGGCTGATAAACAGGATACATTCCAGCTTCGGGCACGGCACAGCTCCTCTCGACCCTCCTCTGAGGGGCTGTCGGAGCTCAGGCCGGTCCCCCGCGGAGTAGTAATGAGCAAGCCGTTGGGAATCCTCAACGCTGGCGCTGTGAACCTCTAGCCTGGTCTGATGCGAACAGGATCACGTCTCTTCGTTCTGGCTGTGGCGGTGGCAACAGCTCTGCCGATGCTGGCGACTCCAGCGGCTGGCTCGACCGAAGTCGGTTTGAGCGCGCCAGCAACGGCACCATGCGTTCTGTCCAGCATCGCGGCGAGCGGCCTGCGAGCCGTCCTCACTCCAGGGGAGCGTCTTGTCGAGGATGTCGCTTTCAACGTCGCAGACAGGGATGCACCGAAGAACCCGCTCGTGCTCATCCGATTCCCTGATGAGTCGGGCCTGTGGCAGGACGCCGGAGTGGTGTCTTCCGAGATGCTCGCGGCAGGTGCCGATCTCCTGATCGTGTCGGCGCGAGTTCTCCCATTCGGTGGTGCGGAGCGGTGGGATACGGAGATCTCTGACTCGGTTGTTCGGCTTTACTGCGGGCTATTCGACAGGAGGCCAGACCCCTATGAGCTCGAGTACTGGGTCGGCCGGTACCGCAACGGCCTCCCCCTCGTCACGATGGCGGAGGCGTTCACCCACGGAGCGGAGTTTGCCAGCCGATACGGGAGCTCGTCGGCCGAGGGATTGGTGAGCCTGCTGTATCGGAACGTGCTCGGGCGTCAAGCAGACGCTGCAACGGTGACGCTGCGGGCAGAGCCTCTCAGAAGCGGTGTAGAGCACGCAGGGCAGGTCATCGTCAGGTTCACCGAGTCCGCTGAATACACAGTGATGACACGAACAGCGTCTCCCGTGAAGCCGGTTCTCCCGTACCCCGACGTTGGTTCAGGACGAAGGATCATCTACACGAACGCGGGTCAGAGAGTGTGGCTGGTCAACGAGACCGGTGAGCTCTTCAAGACACACCAGGTGACGGGGCGTCGCGGGATTCCGGCGGTTGGGCGCTATCGGGTCTACAGCATGTCTCGGTACGCATGGGCGCCGTACGATGGCATCACCATGGAGTACATGGTCCGCTTCGCCCGGGGCGAGTGGCCGTACGGGTTCCACTCGATCCCCGTCTACCCGGACAAGCAGCCTCTCCAGGTGCCGGCGAAGCTCGGGACTCACGGGTCCGGCGGCTGTGTGCGTCAGCTCTGGGGCGACGCGGAGACTGTATTCGATTGGGCGACCATCGGCACGAGGGTCATCGTCACTCCCTGACAGTCGCCAGGTCAGTGGTGTTCAGCCCTGGGGGTGACGATGACGGTTGCGATAGCGGCAATGAGCAGCGCCACGCCGAACATGATGTAAGCGACAGTTGCCAGCTCATCTCCTGGATACGCCGGCACCGCTTGTTCGGCAGCAAGAATGAGTGAGTTCATGAACCCAGTTTACCGACATTGGCTGCTAGCCATCGTCCGGTGTCCGGGAGCACTCTCGCACTGAGCCTCCCGTCGTGTCTGACTCACCCACTTCAGGTGGTCCCCCATCGCTCAGGGCTGTGCTCGGCGGAGGGCTGAAGCTCACCTGGAGCCTCGTGAAATGTCGACCGTGGTGTCCGCTGTCGCGGCGGAGTGGAACGCTGATTCCTTGATCATCCTTCTCCCTGAGGACGTAGCAGGACGCACGTGGCAGGAGGACCCCCGATCGGGGGTCCTCCTGCGTAAAGGTGGGTGGGTGGCCGGTTCGGTATGTTTTGGATCGCCTCGTTCTGGAACAAGTATCCTCGCCGGCCTCCCACCTACTCCCTAATGTCGTCAGATTTTCGCGTTTCTTGAGTGTTACGTGCGTAAGTTGCCTGGCTGTTGGCCGTTGATCTTGCTCTCATGACGGCGTGAATATCTCCTCGATCCCTTCGACAGGGGGCGGACGGCGGAAGTGGATACGTGGCGGTGCGTCCGCTCCGATCCTCTGGAGCGCGAGCCACCATGAAGGGGACGAGCCGAGAGACCACCGCAGCCCGGCAACCAACAGGCGACCGGCGGCGAGGGCTCCTGGCGGGGAGCGCACGTCGAGCATCGAAGCTACTCGGGGTGGCAACGTCGTGACAGCGGCGTTGTAGAGGATCCGGTACGGTGCTGCTGCCGGCCTCGGCAGCGGAGGGTTTCTGAGGAACGACACAGCAGCTTCCATCCCGGGTGAAGCCTCGATGTCGGGGTGCGAGTCGATCCACATGGCCAGATCGTCTCGGGTCGTCGGGAGTTCGGGTGCACCGAGTATCTTGCCGAGAGCCGCCTGTTCTCTCGCGAACAGGTCGCCTCGCTCCCGAGTGAGCGTGCCCGGGCCGAACACGGCAAAGGCGGTGAGGAACGAGTCTACGAGCACGTTGTGAACCCAGGCGGCCCCTGACCCGTCACTTGCCGAGTAGGCGCGGCCACGATGCGAGGTTCCTTTCACACGCCTATGCGCCCGTCGGACTCGCTTGAGGGCTGCATCAACCTCCGGCATCGCTCCGTATGCTGTGGCTGCTACGTAGGCAGATGTGCGAGAGAGGCGGCCGAGCGTGTCGTCCTCGTAACTCGAGTGGTCTGCGACCCCGGCTACGACCTCGGGGTGGGCGGCCTGGATCAGGAGCGCCCGGATACCTCCGACGAACGCGGCGGCGTCGCCGATGATCGCCCACGTTGCCGAGTCCGGGCCGAAGAGGCCAGGGTCGCCCGGATAATCAAGCGAATTCGCAAGGGGGTAGGCGACGTGGGCGAAGAGTGAGGAGGCGCTGTCCGCGATGCGGTTTCGCACATCCAACGGCCTGCGTCGCGCTCTCTCCATCGGGTCATCCTTGCACACGGAGAGGCGCGGGGTTGCATGGTTGTGGGCTGTGGAAGAGATACCGGATGGCAGTGACTGCGCTCCATGTGGCTCCGCAGGTACGATAAAGGACTCGTGGCGGCCCATTGCTGGTAGCGACCGGACGGGCCGAACGGATTGGAGAATCTCATCGCAGGTAAGGACGACTATTTCAGGGCGAAGGGTGTCGTGGTTGAGACGCTGCCGAACGCGACGTTCCGCGTGAAGCTGGAGACAGGCCACGAGGTCACTGCTCGCGCATCGGGGAAGATGCGCAGGGGCAGGATGATTCGCATCATCCCCGGCGACTCGGTCGAGGTCGACGTCTCCGCCTACGATCCGACGATGGGGCGCATCGTCTGGCGCTACCGCTAGATCGACACGTTTGACCTAGTCTGCGTCGACACGATCAGTCGTCACAGGCCTCACACACTCCCTCTACCTCGAGGATGTGGTCGAGTACCCGGTAGCCTGCGAGGGAGGCGAGCGTCGACACGATCGCGTGCAGCTCGCTCTCTGCCTTGTCGGACACCTCGATGTCTTCGATCGCTCCACAGGCTATGCACACAACGTGGTGGTGGTGCCCTGTGAGCCACTCGGCGAGCTCATAGCGAGCGAGCCCGTGCGGCCCATGGTCCCTCTTTAGGATGCCGGCATTCTCGAATATCGCGAGCGTCCGATACAGCGACGAGATGGGGAGATCGTCAGTTGTCTCTTGCGAGAGCTCCGCGGTGCTGCGTGGTCCTGAAGCCATCTGAATCGCGGTCACGACCGACCGTCGTCCTGAGGTGTACCGGATCCCGTTCTCGGCGAGTCTTCGCTTGACAAGCTCGTGAACTTCCGTGGTCGGGCCGGTGGGCTGCACGCGAGCGATGATATCGAGGCATTCTCACTATGAAGTTGTCTCTGAGAACGGCTGGCACAGTCGCGGCTAGTGCTTCGCTCCGTCTTCGTGGATTGCTTCGACGTGAATGGAGCGACCCTGGTGCAGGTGAAGCCCGTCGGTGGTCTGATGAGCCGGATCGTCGAGGAAGATCTGCTCTCCCTCCATGTGCAGGAGTGCAGGCCCGTACGCCTCTCGCAAGTTAGGGGCTGTCAGCACGCTCTTGGGAGTGCCCGAAGCAATGACACGACCCGCTACGAGGATCACATGGTCCGCGATCCGCGCCTCCGCGAGGTCGTGTGTGCTCATTACGATCGTTCGGCCGCGCCGCTGCTCGTCGTGGATGACGTCGTCGATGGCTTGAGCTGAGGGGAGGTCGAGGCCCGTCAGCGGCTCGTCGAGGAGGAGTATGTCATGGTCCTGGGCGAGCCCTTGCGCTACGAAGACGCGTTGGCGCTGTCCGCCGGAGAGCTCGCTGAGGTGTCGCATCGCGAGGTTCATGATCGACATGCGCTCCATTGCCTGATCGACCATCTCAGTGTCAGCCTCGGTGAGGCGCGTAAAGTCTCCTGCGCTTGCGTAGCGAGCCATGGAGACGACTTCGCGCACGGTGATAGGGAGCGCGTCGTTCACCTTCGTCGTCTGAAGCACAAGCGCCACGCGGCGGCGGGTCGCTGCCTGGTACACGGTGAGGGAGCCCGATGAAGGTTCGATCAGGCCGGCGATCCCATTGAGGATGGTGGACTTGCCTGATCCGTTCGGGCCGATGAGTGCAGTGATCGCAGCTTCGGGCACAGTGAAGGAGGATGCTGCAATCGCGAGATGGGATCCGTATCGGAACTCAACATCAAGCGCTTCGATCGCAGACATGGAATGGAACGTAGTACGGCGGGGGCAGTACGGGTGATCCCCTTCCCAATGCTCAGCGCGGTCGAACCATGTATCTTGTGTCCATGGAGCTCTACGCACGTGTGAACATTCTCGATGGACGGGCCGTCCGGCTTCCGCACGGTGACGTCCGTGACGCGATCGCGTTGGATGACAGTCCGGTGAACCGCGCAAGGGACTGGGTGGCGAAGGGCGCGGATCTTCTGCACATCGTTGACCTGGATGCTGCCGCGTACGGTGATTACAAGAACCGTGATCTGATCGCCGACATCATCAAAGCTGTCGATGTCCCGGTCCAGGTCGGTGGCGGCATCAGGTCTCAGGGCGAGGTCGAGCGCGTCCTCGGTATGGGCGCGTGGCGTATCGTGATCGGAACCCTCGCGATCATCGATCAGGTACTCTTCTGGGAGCTCAACCGGCGACATCCGAATCAGATCGTCGTCTCTCTCGATGTGCGGCCCGACCTCGAGATCTCGATCAAAGGCTGGACCGAGCGGACCGGTGATTATCTGGAGGAGACGCTCATCAACCTGTCATCGGGTGGAGCAGCGGGCTTCATGATCTCCGAGGTCGGCAGGGACGCTCTTGTTGAGCCACCGAACTTCGACGCGTTGAAGCTGGCGGTATCTCTCGTCGACGAGCCTGTCATAGCTGCGGGTGGTGTTCGTGGTCTTGACGACGTAGCGACGCTGATGAACGTCGAGTCGGAGGGGAAGAAGCTCGCCGGCCTCGTAGTGGGCCGCGAGGTGACCGCTGGTCGGTTCACGGTAGAAGAAGTGGTGAGCGCTCTCGCTTCTGATGGGCGGATCCGCGGTCCATGGACCCGGGCTGACCTGGATGCCGCAGTCGCGAGCTATCGCGACGTAGTCTCTGACCCGATCGACGCCGACACGGTAACGGTGTTCGTCGAGTGGCTCGCCTCGGGCGGAGCCTGAGACCCCCCTGTTCTCGGGTCGGGGCTGGCTACATCCCGCGGATTCGCGTGCTGCAAGCTCGACTAGATTTCTTGTGAGAGGTGATGACCATGAAATCGTTGTTCAAATTTGTGTTCCTGCTCTTCCTCGCGGGCCTCGCCGCCATGGCAGTTGCCTCGATCGTTGCGAACAAGAGACTCGAGACAATGTCAGAGGAGGAGATCCGCGCATACCTCGACGCGAAGCTCGGTGACAAGATCGGAGATGGGCAGCTCGCGAAGATTCAGGACGCGGTCATCGGTCGTGTTCATGGGAAGAGGCCTTCGGCAGATCACTACATTCAGGATGTCGAAGAGGCTGTAGACGAGCTCAGGGATGTTGCTGAGGCCGCTACCGATTCCCCCGACGCTGTCGATGAGAATTCAGACAAGGGGCCTACGGAGTAGCGGCGTCTGCTCTCAGGTTCTGATGCTTGTTGCGTGATGCCCGACGCTGGTCATAGCCGAAGATCGCCAGTGCGACCCACACGGTGACGAATGCGAACGATTCGATGCTTGTCATCGACTCCCCGAACACTGCCACGCCGATCATCAGCTGAAGCGTTGGCGCGATGTACTGCAAGAAGCCGACCACCGAGAGCGGGATACGTTTCGCAGCTGCTCCGAAGAGGAGTAGCGGGATCACCGTGACGAGCCCCGCAGTGAGCAAGAACAGGGTTATCGCTGGCGTAGACCCGAACGTCGCGCCTGTCATCCGTGTCAGGAACAGCAGCGCTGCCACGGCGGGCACGAACATCACGAGTGTCTCGCCGAACAAGGACACGAGAGGCGCGGGCGTTACGTCCTGTTTCTTGAGGAGGCCGTAGAAGCCGAACGAGAAGGCGAGCGTGAGCGAGATCCATGGGGGGACTCCTGCGAGGACACCCATCGCGATGACTCCGAAGGCTGCGACTCCCACTGCGGTCCACTGCAGTGGGCGGAGCTTCTCGTTGAGGACGAACACTCCGAGAGCCACCGACACGAGCGGGTTGATGAAGTAGCCGAGGGAGACCTCGATGATGTGCCCGTTCGTCACAGCCCACACGAATACGCTCCAGTTGAGCGCAAGCAGAGACGCCGCCGTAAGGGTGGCGAGTCTCGGCCTCCACGCGGAGTAGCCGCTCGCGAACACCGGCCACTCGCGACGCAGCGTGATGACGATGGCCAGGATCGGCACCGACCAGATGATCCTGTGCAGCAGCATCACAGCGGCGTCGATCGCCACGAGATTCCAGAACAATGGCGTGAGACCCCAGAACAGGTACGCAGCGACTCCGAACCAGACCCCTTGTCGATGCTGCAATCTGTCTCCCACTGTCACGGCAGACCAGTCTGGCAGCTTTCGGGTGCACGGATGTACGAGCGTCAGGATCTGTCATTCGGCGCCCGACACCAGCATTTATGTCACCGGGTCCCGATACGGTGCATACATGTTCACCGCACTCGCTCCTCGCCCGATCGCTGAAGGCCCGAGGCGTCGCCACGATGCAAGGGTAAACCGGTTCTCCCTCGAGGCCGTGCTTCTCACGGAGCTCGACGGCCTCGCTGTCGATGACCATCAGGCCCGGTACGTCGTTGAGGCGGTGTGTGGAGGCTTCTCAGTGGAGGTTCCAAGGATGCGGTTCCACGCGAGGCGCTCCCCGTACACGGGTGCCACGGAGCAGCCCAGGTGGCTGCTCGTGGAGCTACACGGCATCGAAGATGTCAGACGCATCGAGGAGCGTCGCGGTAGCTCTCTTCCACTCAAGGGCGCGATTCGTCTGGGCAGGGTGACGACGCTCATGACGGTGGCCCACGAGCTCGGGCATCATCTCGTGTTCTGCCTTGATCGGCCGCGGACACCCGGCCACGGGAAGCGGTGGGTGCAGCGATTCGATGAGGCGGCGAGAGCTATCCGGCGGATTCTGTAGCGGGCGGGTCGAGCCGCTTGAATCGAGGGGTGCGACGCTCCTACTCTGGGTGTGCGAGAAGAGAATACTCTGGGTTGCGAAAAGAGAGGAAGACTGTATGCATCATGGGCGACTGGTAACTGTCGTGGGATCTGTACTAGCGATTATCGGGCTTGGACTGAAGTCGGCGAGCTCCACAGGGGAGGCTCTGCTACCGAACTTGAGCGCAGCGATCCCCACGTTCCCGGCCGGTTTTGATCCGGCCTTTACCGCACTTTGGAATGAGAACGCCCCGGCAGCAGGCATCTTCGTGATCGCCCTCGCCGCGGTGGTTGGCGTCTCACTGATGCCGAGCATCAAGGAAGCGCTCTCACGCATGAACGCACTGGTAGTGACCGTGCTCGGTGTCGTCATGATGGTGATCGGCGGCATCGCGCTCACGAGAGCTATCGACGATGCCGCGGCGTTGACCCGCGGGTTTGCTGAGGCAGCGGCGGCAGGGTTGATCCCCGCCGCCCACACGGTGTCTGCGGGCTGGGGTTGGTACCTGCTGGCGATCGGCGGCGTATTCGCGGCGATCGGCGGCGTGCTGCAGCTGATGTCCCGACCTGGCGAGAACGCTCTCTCGGACTGATCCACACGATAGTTCGGCGTTGATTCTCACCGTATCTGGTGAGAACCAACGCCGAACTCGCGTTACAGGGGATGTTCGACGCGGAACACCGGGTGTGACCCGGCGACCGAGGTGAAGTCTGTCACCGTCGGTTCCGGGGCGAGATCGAAGTACGCCGCTACGTACTTGCGGTTCTCGTGGTAGTACCTCGCCAGTACCCTGCCTGCCTCTTCACCGTGGATCTCAACCGCCCTGACGCGGCTCGTGGTGCTTCCGCGTGCCAGGGTGGCTCGGTCGGTGGCACGTAGGTTCAACACCCAGCTCACGTCACCGTACGGTGCAACGAGGTAGTCGACGTTCTCAATAGTCACGGGGGTGATCATCACGTCGCGCCGCTCCCCCGTCCTTCTGCCCATCGTTGTGAGTCTCCAAGCGGGCCCTCTGCCGTACCTGGCTAGAAGACGCACGACCCGGTTCTCAAAAGTTTTGCGCAGGGTGAGCCTGTACCGTTTTGTCATGTGCCTGACCCTACACGCGAGGTCAAGGTCCGCTACCAGATGTCGGCCCGGACATTGCGCGAGCGCATGGCAGGGGAGTCTTCATCGATCTCGAATGCGTTGGCGAATATATCGAGATTGCTCAACGGGCCGATGCACCTGAAGTGACTCGGCGAGTGAGGGTCTGAGTTCACGAGGAGGCGGATGTACTCATCTGTGTAGTTCTGGCGCCAAGCTCTGGCGTACGAAAGGAAGAACCGTTGCTCGGGAGTCAACCCGCCGACATCCGCGCGGGCGCCCGCATCGAGAGCGGTCTGTAGGGCTGCATACGCCACCTTGATCCCGCCGAGATCTGCGATGTTCTCCCCGAGAGTCAGCTCGCCGTTGACGTTGAGACCACTCTCGATCTCATACGAGTTGAACTGTTCTACGACGACCTCAGCTCTCGCCTCGAACTCGGAGCGGTCCTCTTCACTCCACCAATCGCGCATCTGGCCAGAGGCATCGAACTTGGAACCCTGATCGTCGAAGCCGTGGGTTATCTCGTGTCCGATCACGGAACCTATGGCGCCGAAGTTGACGGCGTCATCGGCGTCGATGGTGAAGAACGGCGCCTGGAGGATTCCCGCAGGGAAGACGATCTCATTGCGGAGAGGATGGTAATAAGCGTTGACCACGTGGGGCGCCATCGACCACTCGTGCGGGTCCACCGGCTCGCCGAGCTTGCTGATCTGACGCTCAAACTCGAAACGTGCCGCGGCCATCCGGTTCGAGAGCCAGTGGTCAGGATCGATGCTCAACGCGGTGTAGTCGCGCCATTCGTCCGGGTATCCGATCTTGTATCCGAACCCGTCGAGCTTGGCGAGAGCTTCCTGTTTGGTTGCTTCACTCATCCACGTGATCGCCTCGATTCGCTTCTGCATGGCTTCGAGGAGGTAATCAACGAGTTCTTCCATTCGCTGCTTCGCCTCAGGCGGGAAGTTCTCCGCGACGTACAGCTGGGAGATGAGCTGGCCGATGTCTTCTGTACCTGCACCGAGGACGCGCCTCCAGCGGTCCTTCTGAATCTGTTGTCCGGCGAGTGTGCGGCCGTAGAACTCGAAGGCTTCAGTTGCGAAGACCTCTGGAAGACTCGAAGCGGCAGAGCGGAGCAGATGCCATGCAAAATAGGCCTTCCAGTCCTCGATCGGTGTCTCGGTGAGCAGGACATCGAGAGTCGGGTAGAAGCGCACGTTGTCGATGTTGATGCTCTCCTCGTCGGACGCTCCGATTGCTTCGAGATAGGCGGTCAGGTTGAGTTGCGGCATCAACGCCGCTACGGCCTCTCGCTCCGTTTTGTTGGTGATGAGGTCCACATCGCGCATCTGGACGTTGGTGTAGGAGGCTTCGGCGATGGCTGTCTCGATCGTGACGACGATGCTCGCCGCCGAAGCTTCGTTCTTGAATCCGGCGAGTCGAAACATCGCCTCGATGTGATCGCCGTAGGCCTTGAGCAGGGCCGCGGATGTTGCGTCTTCTCTCAGGTAGTAGTCGCGGTCGGGGAGTCCGAGTCCTCCCTGGCCCAGGTAGAGCAGGTTCGCTGTCGGATCTTCAAAGTCCGGCATCACGCTTGCAGCAAACAGCACGCCGACGCCCACACGGTGTAGGTCTGCCGTGAGCGGTTGCAGGTCGTCAAGCGAATCGAGCGAATCGATGCGGTCGAGCCAGGGTTGGATGGGGGAGAGCCCGAGCGATTCGATACGTTCGGTGTTCATACCTGATTGGTAGTGGTCACCTACCTTCTGGTCATTCGATCCGGTCTGCGCATTGGCGGCCGCAGCCCTCTTGAGAAGGTCTCGCAGGATCACTTCGTTGCGTACGTGGACCTCGTGTGCGGAGCCCCACGCGCCGTACTCGGGCGGAACCGGATTTGCATCAAGCCAACCGCCGTTCGCGAATCGGTAGAAGTCTTCGTCGGGAGAGACGGAAGGGTCGCTGTCCTCTACCTTGAAGACAGGGTCGTCTGGGGAGATTCGAATCACGGGTGGTGCTCCTGAAGGGTTGGTTGTGCGCACGTTAGCCAGGGATCACCGGCATCAGGCCCTGTTTCTGCTCCATCCCTGAGTCGGCATCGAGGACGCCGCTACCCGGCTCATGGACAGTGGACCGTCATCTTGAAGTCGCGCACTTATGCACTCAGGATTTGCCGTGGAGCGGGGTGGCGATAAGCTGCGGGGTGAACGCACCGGCGGTCCGTGTGTCAGAAAGGCGGGGTTCGGATGAGCTTCACGTCGCTTGTGGATCTTGAGTCCGGGGAGCGATATCTCCCCGTCGCGAAGCACGGTGAGTCGCTCCTCAACGACGGATTCTTGAACAAGGGAGACGCGTTCTCGCGAGATGAGCGAACCATGTTCGGTCTGTGCGGGATGCTCCCCGATCACGTCGCGTCGATCGATGAGCAGCTTCTGCGGGTCCGCGTGCAGTACGACTCGAAAGCAGACGACATTGACAAGAACGTGTACCTCAACGCGCTGATGGACCGTAACGAGACGCTTTTCTACCGATTTGTCGAGGAGAACCTCGAAGAGGTCGTGCCTGTGATCTACACCCCGGTGGTGGCCAAAGTCTGTTCTCACTGGAGTCGCATCTATCGAACTGCTCGTGGCCTCTACATCACGCCGAGGGATCGTGGCCGTATTGCGGAGCTCCTGCTCGCACGCCCTGTCAAGGAGCCACCTGTGATCGTCGTGACGGACAACGAGCGCATCCTCGGCATCGGGGACCAGGGGGCGGGGGGTATGGGGATACCGATCGGAAAGCTCGCGCTCTACACCGCGGCGGCCGGAATCCATCCCGCGAGGTGCATCCCCATCTCCATCGATGTCGGGACGAACAACAGTGAGCTTCTCGAAGACCCGCTGTACGTCGGCTACCGCGAGCCCCGGCTTCGCGGCCAGGAGTATGACGATCTCATCGACGAGTTTGTCGACGCTGTCCGCACGGTGTTCCCCGACGCCCTGTTGCAGTGGGAGGACTTTGCGAACGTGACGAGCTTCAAGAACCTTGAACGGCATCGAAGCCGGATTGCGTCGTTCAACGACGACATTCAGGGAACGGCGGCCATGGTAGTGGGGGGCCTCATCGCGGCGACCGGGTCGAGCGAGGCCGAAGCCACCGATCACAGGGTCGTGATTGCAGGCGCAGGCTCAGCCGGGTACGGGATCCGCGAGCAGATCATCCGCGCGATGGTCGACGTTGGTCTCAGCGTCGACGACGCCCGGTGCCAGATCTACGTGCTCGACAGCCGCGGGCTCCTCGTGTCAAACCGCAGCACACTCTCGGAGGTCAAGCGGGAGATGGCGACAGCGGTCGGCGTAGTCGCTCGTTGGAGCAACACGGAGAGTCCGCCGAGCCTCCTTGACGTCATCATGCACGTTGCCCCGACCGTCCTGATCGGTGTGAGTGGCACGGCCGGGCTGTTCACGGAAGAAGTCATCACTGCAATGGGGAAGAACTGCGAGCGGCCAATCGTGATGCCGTTGTCGAACCCGACGAACTACACCGAGGTCACACCGTCGAACGTGATGAAGTGGACCGAGGGCAGAGCGATCGTCGCGACGGGAAGCCCGTTCGCCCCTGTTACCCACGGTGGCAGGATCCACCGCATCGGGCAAGCAAACAATGTGTTCATCTTTCCCGGGATGGGCCTTGGCGTGATCACCGTGAGGGCGCGGGAAGTGACGGACGAGATGTTCCTCTCCGCGGCACGGGCGCTTGCCGAGTGCACCGGCCCCGATCTGGTTGCCCAAGGTCAGCTCTTCCCGAACATCTCGGATGTTCGCGAGGTCTCGCGGATGGTCGCCATTGCCGTGGCACGCAAGGCAATCGAGCAGGGTGTTGCCGATCCCGTCAGCGATCTTGAGGCGATGATCGGCGACGAGATGTGGGCTCCGGAGTATCTGCCGTACCGGTTAGCGGGTGTCTGAGGTCGGAGCGACTGCTCGGTGTCACACGCCGAGGCCGCGTCCGATGATCTCTTTCATGATTTCAGTCGTGCCGCCGTAGATCGTCTGCACCCTTGCGTCAAGGTACGCCCTCGCGATCGGGTATTCGAGCATGTACCCGTACCCGCCGTGCATCTGGACGCCCATGTTGACAACTCTGCCCAGCATCTCGGTCGTCCACCACTTTGCTTCGGCCGCCTGCTCGATGGTGAGGTTGCCACGGAGGTGATCTTCAAGGAGCCGGTCGACGAAGACACGGCCGATATCGATCTCAGTCCTGGCTTCGGCGAGCTGGAATCGATTGTGCTGAAAGCTTCCGATGGGTCGGCCGAACGCCTGGCGCTCCTTCGCGTAGTCGAGCGTTATCTGGAAGGCAGCCTCGGCGCCAGCGACAGCGCCGATAGCGATCGATAAGCGCTCCTGGGGAAGGTTCGCCATGAGCTGGAAGAAACCCATCCCCTCATCACCGAGGCGGTTCGCAACCGGCACAGGAACATCGTTGAAGAACAACTCAGCTGTGTCCTGCGCGTGGAGCCCCATCTTGGCGAGGTTCCTGCCGCGTTCGAAACCCTCCATGCCGTCTTCGACGATGAGTAGCGTCAGTCCGCCGTGCGCATCATCTGAAGTGCGGACGACGACGATGATGAGGTCGGCATTTATGCCGTTAGTGATGAAGGTTTTGGACCCGTTGACGACGTAGACGTCTCCATCGCGCCTGGCAGTGGTCTTGATTCCGGCAAGGTCAGAGCCGGTCGCCGGTTCGGTCATCGCTATTGCGGTCATGAGGTCGCCGCTGGCGAGGCCCGGCAGCCACCGTTTCTTCTGCTCATCGTTCGCGTAGGTGAGGAAGTAGGGGGTACAGATGTCGTTGTGCAGCGTGATACACATTCCAGAACCACCTGCCTCCCCTCTCGTGAGCACTTCGGCGATGACGGCGTTGTAGCGGAAGTCCTCGACGCCCCCACCCCCGTACTCCGAGGGGATCGCCATTCCTAGCAGCCCGGCCCGGCCGGCCTTGCGGAACATGCTCTTATCTATCTTGCCTGCGTCCTGCCACTCCTGAGCATGGGGGAGGATCTCCTTCTCAAGAAAGTGGTGTGCCGATTCGCGGAACAGATCGTGGTCGGTGTCAAAGATGGTGCGTTGCATGCAAGGACGGTATCAGGTCGCGGGCGTCGGCCCTCAACCTGGGGGTATCCGACTATTAGAACCTGGTCACTTTTTTGGATATCGACAACGTTTCCCCGCTGCGCGAAGGTTGCAGAAGAGAGAGTTTGGGACCGACCGCCGTGTCGATGGAGGATCAGCACGACAGCAGTCGCCTTCGGGAGCTGAACACACGTCGGTCAACGGCAGCGATCAGAACGTCGTTGCGGTGGATCGGTTCATATGGGAGGGGTCTCCGTAGAGGCTCCTCCCGTTCTTACGCCTAGCGGGTTGGCGCGGCGACCCGCTCCGCGTCCCATCCGATGGGTCAGAGCGGTTCGAGCCTTGCAGTGAAGTGGCGAAGCCACGATGCTTGCTCGATGATGCGGTAACCACGGAGATCTTCGGATCGAGTTGCTACGTCGATGACCACTTCAGCCACATAATCGATGTGGCTCTGGGTGTACGTCCTGCGGGGGATCGCCAGACGGACGAGTTCCATCGTTGCGGGGTCGTCCGGCCCTCCGTGCGGGTCGACCCGGCCGAACATGACCGTGCCGATCTCGACGCCACGGACTCCTCCTGCGCGGTACAGCTCGATAGCGAGCGATTGGGCCGGATACTCGTAGGACGGGATGTGCGGGAGGAGAGCGGCTGCATCGAGATAGACAGCGTGCCCCCCCGCAGGGAGCATGATCGGCATGCCGCCGGCGTTGATCGTCGTTGCGAGATACTCGGTTGAGCGAATACGGTAGCGGAGGTAGTTCTCGTCGAGGACTTCGTTGAGCCCGATGGCGATCGCCTCGAGGTCATATCCAGCCAGGCCGCCGTAGGTAGGGAACCCCTCGGTGAGGATGAGCAGGTTCCTTGCTTCCTGCGCCCATCGGGCGTTGTTCATCGCGAGGAATCCACCGATGTTGGAGAGTCCGTCCTTCTTGGCCGACATCGTGGTGCCATCGACGAGAGAGAACATCTCTCGCGCAATCTCGCGCGGTGTTGTGTCGGCGTAGCCATCCTCCCGCGTCTTGATGAACCAGGCATTCTCCGCGAACCGGCACGCGTCGAGAAAGAGAGGTATCCCGTACTCGTCGCACACCGAGCGCACGTCGCGGATATTCGCCATCGAGACGGGCTGGCCCCCACCGGAGTTGTTAGTGACCGTGATCATCACGAGCGGCACACGGTCGACACCTACCTCCTGGATGGTCGCCCTGAGCTTCTCGACATCCATGTTCCCTTTGAAGGGCAGGATCGTCGCTGGATCTGTTCCGCCGGGGATGACCATATCTCGCGCTTCAGCACCCTGGTACTCAACGTTGGCCCTCGTCGTGTCGAAGTGCGTGTTGTTCGGTACGACATCGCCACTCTCAACTGCCACGCTAAACAGGATCTTCTCTGCGGCTCGGCCCTGGTGGGTAGGGATGACATGATCGAACCCCGTGATGCTGGTGACAGTCTCTTCGAAGCGGAAGAAGGAGCGGCTACCGGCGTAGGTCTCGTCGCCCCGCATCATGCCTGCCCACTGCTCCGCCGACATCGCCCCGGTACCTGAGTCGGTGAGAAGGTCGATGATGACTTCATCCGCGCGGAGGCCGAACAGGTTGTATCCAGATCGCTTAAGGGCGGCTTCGCGCTGCTTGAGATCAGGCAGGTCGATCGCCTCGACGGTGTGTATCCGGAACGGCTCGATGATGGTCTTGTACTCCATGGGATCCTCTCGGTGCGGTACCGTGAGTCTCGCAGTTGCAGGCACGTACCTACGCACCTACCTACTTATCGGATACTTCGCTGCTGACCCTCCCGTCGGGACTCAACGCTCTCTCCTCATTGATCCAGTCCTCGAAATCGCGCAGGGAGACCCGCCACTCCCGTCCGAACTTCACCGCGGGGAGCGCACCGGTCCGCAGAACAGATGTGACGACGAAGGGTGACACGTCCATGTACTCGCAGATGTCCGCGACGGTGAGCCAGGGTTTGTCGAGATCCACAGTTATGCGATCCATACGCACAGCGTAGAGCACCTCCGGGAGGGATTCCAGGGGCACGAAAAATGTCTTGCGCATTGGCAGGGACCACCGTATCGTCGTGGAGCCTGGAGAGAGACCGCCCGGTCGCACGCACAGGGTCGAGAGGGGCCAAGCGGGCGTCGGTCCGGGAAGGTTGAGAACACATGATCAGCGTTTTGATCGCTGCAACCCACCGATTCGGTCGGGTCAGAAGAAATGGATACGACCCCGACGAGGTCGACGCTGTCGTCGCACGTCTGATAAGCGAGCTCCGTCGCCACGACGAACGCGTTGTGACCCTCACCGAGCGGCTCGACGCGGCGGATGCCTCCGCAGACGCTATCCGCAGAACCTTTGTGGCCGCCGAAGCGACGCGCGATGAGATCATGGCGAAGGCCAACGCCGATGCGAGCATGATCGTCAAGGACGCGAAGATTCAGGCAGAGGAACTCGTCGGCCTCGCAGAGGCGCTCGAGGCGCAGATTGCTGTTCGCCGAGACCGAGCCCTTGTCGAGGTCTACGCGGAGACGGATCACACGCTCAGGATGATCGAAGCCGAGACCGCGAGGCGCTCAGCTGAAACCGAGTGGGTGGTACGCGAGGCAGTGGATGCGGCGAACCGCGAAGCCGCCGAAGTCGGGGGCCTCGCAGAAGTCAAGATGCGTGAAGAGTTCCGGAGGGCGGGGGACCTCAGCCTGCGCGTCGCGTCGATACGCGAGGCGGTCCTCAGCCTCGAACAGGCAGCAGCGAAGCTCGCCGAGTCTGCGTTGCAGGACGCGAGAGTGCTCGATCTGACAGCGATTGAGCAGATCGATCGGCTTACGCTCGATCTTACCGAGCCCCAGGCGGAGAAACCGCTTCTGGTACTTGCGGAACCTGCCGATGTTGTGGAATCACCCGACGAGTCGCCAAGAACCCGATACCAGCGACTGACGGGCATTCCGCTACGAGAACGGATCAAGATCGCCCGGATGTCTGAGTAACAGGCACCCGGAGCGGGCGGAGGGGTAAACACCGGTGGGCGACCACCGGTGTTTATCGTTGACCAGGTATCAGAGGGCAGACCTGGATGCGGAGTTTGCACACCCGTCTCCACCGAATTGATACGACTCGACTCAGGTTATACTCTGTGCTTCGACTTAACCATTCTTCCACGCTAGCGCGTGGAGAGATCAAGAGCTAGGAGAAACGCTATGGGACGAGCAGTCGGCATCGACCTTGGAACTACGAACTCTGTCATCTCCGTCCTCGAGGGCGGAGAGCCGAAGGTCATCGCAAGCGCGGAAGGGAACCGGACGACGCCATCCGTGGTCGCGTTCGCCAAGAACGGCGAGGTCCTTGTGGGGGATCAGGCGAAACGTCAGGCGATCACCAATCCTGAACGGACGATCCGTTCCGTGAAACGCGATATCGGAACCGACTGGTCCGTCGAGATAGATGGCAAGGAGTACACGGCTCAGGAGATCTCGGCCCGCATCCTCCAGAAATTGAAGGCTGACGGTGAGGCGTACCTCGGCGAGTCCATCACGAAGGCAGTCATCACGGTACCTGCGTACTTCGGCGACGCCCAGCGCCAGGCCACCAAGGAGGCAGGTCAGATCGCGGGACTCGAGGTTGAGCGCATCGTCAACGAGCCGACCGCGGCGGCGCTCGCTTACGGATTGGATAAGAAGAACGATGAGACGATCCTGGTCTTCGACCTCGGTGGAGGCACGTTCGACGTCTCGGTTCTCGAGATAGGAGAGGGCGTGTTCGAGGTCAAGTCCACTGCGGGCGACACAAGTCTCGGTGGCGACGATTGGGATGACAAGGTCATGGAGTGGCTCGTGAACGCCTTCAAGGCGGAGAACGGCGTCGATCTCTCGAAGGACCCGATGGCGATGACACGCCTCAAAGAGGCGGCGGAGAAGGCGAAGATCGAGCTCTCCACCGTGCAGGAGACCGAGATCAATCTGCCGTTCATCACGGCCACAGCAGACGGCCCCATCCACTTGTTGCGGACACTGAAGCGCTCCGAGTTTGAGCAGATGACAGAGGATCTGCTTGAGCGCACGCGCGGGCCATTCGAGCGTGTGATCGCCGATTCGGGAGTTGCGCTCTCGGATCTTGACCACATCATCCTCGTAGGTGGTTCCACTCGCATGCCTGCCGTCCAGAACCTTGTCAGCGAGATGGCTGGCGGCAAGGAGCCGAACAGGGGTGTCAACCCGGATGAGGTTGTGGCGCTCGGCGCCGCGATCCAGGCAGGCGTCCTCAGTGGCGATGTGTCTGACATCCTGCTCCTTGATGTCACTCCGCTCACCCTCGGTGTCGAGACCGAGGGACGGGTATTCACGAAGATGATCGAGCGCAACACCACCATCCCGACTCGTCGGTCGGAGATCTTCACCACCGCTTCCAACAACCAGCCCGAGGTCGAGATTCACGTCCAGCAGGGGGAACGCGCCATGGCGACGGACAACATGAGCCTTGGACGGTTCAAGCTCCAGGACATTCCACCTGCACCTCGTGGCATCCCACAGATCGAGGTCACGTTCGACATCGATGCGAACGGGATCGTATCGGTGTCGGCGAAGGATCTTGGCACGGGCAAGACCCAGCAGGTCACGATCACCGGCGGCTCCGCACTCGACAGCGCCGATATCGATCGGATGATCAAGGACGCTGAGGCGCACGCGGCTGAGGATGCCGAGAAGAAGGAGGAGGCCGAGAGCAGGAACACAGCCGACCATGCTGTGCACACCGTCGGTAAGCAGCTCGCCGAGCACGGGGAGAAGCTGACCGACGATGATAAGGAGCCGATCCAGGCCAAGCTTGACGAATTGAAGAAACTGCTCGAAGATGAGAGTGCTTCAGTTGACGCCCTCAAGAAGGGGACGAGCGAGCTCATGGAGAGCGCCCAGGTCATCGGAGAGAGGATGTACGAGGCGGCTCAGGCAGAGGCAGAGGCCGCAGAGGCGTCGGGTGGTGGCGAACCCGGATCCGAGAGCGATGACGAGGTTGTTGAGGCCGAGGTCGTAGATGATGAAGAGGGCTAGCTCGAGCGGCAGCTCCCCGCAGGACGCGACGGCTGAGACGCCGACGGAACCAGCCGGCGAGCCAGCTGAGGCCGAGACGATCGATACCGCCACCACGACGGTGATCGTGGAGGTCCCAGATGTCGGATACACGGCCGAGTCGCTCGGCCTCACCCTTCCCAAGAGCCGCGACGACGCGGAGGCGCTGCTGGTCCGAGAGATCGGCGAGGCGCGTCAGGAGGCGACAGAGCTCCTTGATAGCCTCCAGCGGGTTGCCGCGGAGTTTGACAACTTCCGCAAACGCACCGTTCGCGACAACGTCGAGAACGTTCAGCGGGCAGGTCAGCGGGTCATCGAGTCGTTGTTGCCAGTTCTCGACAGTCTCGACGCAGCCGCTGCAGTGGACGCAACGACAGAGAACGAGACGAAGATGCTCAACGGAGTGCGCAGTACCCGTGACCAGCTGCTCGAGGCACTCACGCGCGACGGCTTCGAACCGATCGACGCCGTCGGATCTCCATTCGACCCAGCGCTCCATGAGGCGGTATCGGTGATTCCCGGTGAGGGGGAACAGGTCGTCCATCAAGAAGTCAGAAAGGGGTACATGATGAGTGGGAGGGTGATCCGACCCTCCCTCGTCATCGTGGGACATGCGTAAAGAGTGGATGGAGAAGGACTATTACGCCACACTCGGCGTTGCCAAGGACGCCTCTCAGAAAGAGATAAAGAAGGCGTTCCGGGGACTCGCGCGCGAGTTCCATCCTGACAACAACCCTGGCGACGAGCCCGCTGAGTCACGTTTCAAGGAGATCAATGAGGCCTATGACACCATCGGGGACGAGGAGAAACGCCGTGAATACGATCACGCACGCGAGATGGGGTACTTCGTCGGAGGCCCGTCCGGTGGCCAGCAGTACGTGCGGGTCGAAGATCTCTTAAGCGGCGGATTCAGCACAGCATCGCCACAGGACCTCTTCGGAGGGCTCCAGGATCTCTTCACCGGAGGTCGGCACCGCGTGCGAGCCGAGAGGGGCCACGACATCTCCGGATCGATCACGCTGAGTTTTCACGAAGCGCTTGCGGGCCCGACCAGAGAGTTCACTACCGGTGCCAAGACTGTCAAGGTGAGGATCCCGAAGGGAGTTGCGGACGGCACGAAGGTTCGCGTGAGGGGCAGGGGTCATCCTGGGACGAACGGTGGGGCGGCAGGCGATCTGTATGTCGAGGTTCGAGTTGCGGAGCATCCCGTATTTGGTCGGTCGGGGAAGAGGGACCTGACCCTCACCGTGCCGGTGACGTACTCCGAGGCGGCGCTAGGCACCGTCATCAGCATTCCGACGCTCGATGGAACGACGAAGATCAAGGTGCCTCCAGGCACCCAGCCGGGAACGACGATGAAGCTCTCGGGCAGGGGCGTCGAGACGGCGGCCGTGACGGGCGATCTGCTCGTGACGATCGACGTCGCCGTCCCCCTCAAGGTCACCGACGCAGAGAGAAGAGCCCTCGAAGCGCTTCGCGACGCAGAGTCAGAGTGGAATCCACGCGACCATCTTGGGGTGTGACATGAACGAGAGACAGGAAGCCGTTTACATCATCTCGGTAGCAGCCGAACTCGTCGGCATGCATCCCCAGACGTTGCGTGTCTATGAGCGAAGAGGTCTCGTCGATCCGTACCGGACCCCCGGAGGCACTCGCAGGTACAGCAGGGCAGACCTCGATCGCCTCCTCTTCATTCAGGATCTCTCGAGCGCTGGCGTCAATCTCGAAGGCATCAAGCGGATCCTTGTGCTGCGAAACGAGAACACCAGGTTGAAGAGCCAGGTGAGCCGCTTACGAAGGCTTCTCACCCAGGCGGAGAACCGCTGGTCGACCACCGTCGGTCCAACAGTCTTCCGGATAGGCGTCCGTCAGAAGCGACACCTGCCGGACATCCGCAGGGAGAACCCCTTCGTCTGAGGGCTGTGGCGCCGACGAAGGCGCGCCCTATCCGCTCGCGAGCCCGCGCAGTTCAGAAGCCACCATCACATCTGTGATGAGCGCGTGTCGCTCGATGGCGAACTGCGGCCACGGCGCATCGGTCGCCGCGAGCCGTCTCGGTGGTGCAACAAGGTCGTAGCCACACCGTTCGGCGATCTCGGCGACTACCTCGGCCCCGATGCCGCCAGAGCGCTGCGGCTCCTGGACGAAGAGCATTCTCCCTGTCCTGGCCACGGATTCAGACACCATCTCCACGTCCCATGGGTAGACGGTGCGGAGGTCGATGACTTCGACATCGATACCGTCAGCGGTGGCCATCTCGGCTGCCCGCAGCGACACGGGGACCATCCCGCCGTACGTCACCAGCGTGATGTCGCCGCCCTCCCTACGCTTCCTTGCCCTGCCGAGCGGAAGCTGATAAGCGGCGTCGGGGACGGTCTCCTTTCCTGCGCGATAGAGCACCTTCGGCTCGAGGAATATCACCGGATCATCGGAACGGATCGCGGCTGCGAGCAGGCCCTTTGCGTCCGAGGGGGAGGACGGGACGACAACGATGATTCCCGGCACATGGGCGAAGTAAGCCTCGGGGCTGTCGCAGTGGTGCTCGTGGGCGCCAATGCCTGCGCCGTTGGGCATGCGCACCACTATCGGCAGCGATGTGTTGCCCCGCGTACGAAACCGGATGCGCCCGAGATGGCTTGCAATCTGGTCGAACGCCGGGTAGGAGAACCCTTCGAACTGAATCTCCGCGATCGGTCGCACTCCTGCCATCGCCATGCCAATAGCGGTTCCGATGATGCCGGATTCGTTGATCGGGGTGTCGATCACCCGCTCTGTGCCAAACCTGTCAAGCAGCCCTGCCGAGATACGGAAGACGCCGCCGGCAACCGCAACATCCTGCCCGAGTAGGACGGTTGTCGGGTCGGCAGCCATCTCCTGGTGCAACGCGGCGTTGATGGCGTCAGCCATCGACATCTCTGTAGCGGGCCCTGAAGGCAGGTCGTCGTGTCCGACGATCCAGCGCTCGGACGCCGGGATCGGGGACCGTTCCTCCCCCGCCCCATCCTCGAGCCGATGCAGCTGTTCGACCATCGAGTCGGGGACCTTCTCGAACGCATGAGTGATGATGTCTGCACGTGGCGGAAGTTCGACCTCGGTTACGGCGTCGAGTGCCCGATCGAACTTGTCGGTAGCGCCGGTGATGAGCTGATCTTCGGCCTTGTTGTCCCACCAGCCCCTGTTCATCACAAAGGCGCGCATGCGATCGAGCGGGTCAAGGTGACGCCAGAGTTCCTCTTCCTCTCGTGTGCGGTACAGCGCGGGGTCGTCCGCTGTTGCGTGGGGGCCGAACCGGTAGCAGATCGCTTCGATGAGTGTCGGGCCACCGCCATCGGCACCTCTCTGGACGGCGCGTCTGGTCGCGTCGTACATGGCAACGACGTCGAAGCCGTTGACCTTCTCCGCGGCCATGCCGTAGCCAGGGGCCTTGTCGGCAAGCCATGTTGCCGCGGTCTGTTGCTCGTAGGGCACCGAGATGGCGTAGAAGTTGTTCGAGATGATGAACACCGTTGGCGTCCTCCACACACCGGCGAAGTTCATACCCGAATGGAAGTCGTTCTCTGATGTGCCGCCGTCGCCGATGTAGGCTGCCGTGACAACGTCGTTTCCGAGGAATCGCTGGGCGTACGCGTGGCCAACAGCGTGAGGCAGGTGGCTACCGATCGGGACGGTGATGACCATCTGGTTCAGATCCGGTGGATCCCACGCCACGTTCGGAAGGCCTCGCCAGTAGGCGAGGATTGTCTCGTACGGCACCCCTCTTGCGATCTGGACACCGTGCTCTCGATAGCCCGGGTAGACGAAGTCCTGTTCGCGAAGCGCGTGGGCGCTGCCGACCTGAACCGCCTCGTGACCTTCCGCAATGGCGTACGTTCCGATCCGCCCCTGCCGCTGCGCTCCCGTGGCACGACGGTCGAAGACCCGGGCGCGCACCATATCGCGATACAGGTCCAGGGCGAGGTCCTTTGTCAGCCACGGAGCGTCTGCGACGAGCTTGCCGTCACGGTCAACGATCTCGTGCAGCGCTTCCCAGTCTGTGTCCTCAGGTCGTCGCATCAAGAGCGTTCGACGGTGTCGAGGGCGTCGAGGAAGCGTTGGTTCTCCGGCTCTGTACCGACTGTCACGCGCACACCAGCACCGAGCACCCGGATGATCACACCCTTGTGCAGGAGTGCATCGAAGAGCCCGGACGCGTCGCTCTCCGGCTCGAAGTACACGAAGTTTGCTTGCGTGGGGGCGACCTGGAAGCCGCGACGTGTCAGCTCGCCCACGAGGAACTCGCGTCCGGCCGCGTTCGAAGCCACTCTGTCGGACACTCGCTCTTGCTGTTTGAGAGCTTCAAGGCCAGCCGCCTGGGCCGGAGACGTCACTGCGAATGGTGGTTGGGTGACGCGCACCGTGTTGATGAGCTCGGGATGCCCGATGCCGTATCCGACGCGTAAGCCGGCGAGGCCGTAAATTTTTGAGAAGGTGCGCGCAACCAACACGTTCGGTCGGGTGGTTGCCATCGCGATCATGGATCCGTAGGACGAGTCGGTCACGTACTCGGCGTAGGCCTCGTCGACGACGACGATCACTCGCTCGTGAACCGCGTCGATGAAGGCGTGCACATCCTTCGCGGAACGGATGCCCCCGGTGGGATTGTTCGGGTTGCAGAGGTAGACGATCGTGGTGTCATCGCGGATGGCTGCGAGCATCGCGTCGAGGTCATGGTTGAAGTTTTCGTCAAGCGGGACACCGATCGGTTCGCTCTGCGCGACAAGGGTCGCGATGCGGTACATGACGAAGCTCGGATGCGCGAACACTGCGCTCGTGCCTGGCCCTCCAACCGAGAGCGCGGTGCAGCGAAGTATCTCGGAGGAACCCGCAGCGACCCACACGGCCTCTGCGTCGAGGCCGTGGTGAGCGGCGATGGAGTTGGTCAGTTCACTCTGTGCACTGTCCGGGTACCGGTTGACGCCGGCGCCGGCTCTCGCTATCGCGTCGATTACTTCGGGGAAGGGCTCAGTCGGGCACTCGTTCGATGCCAGCTTGTCGATGGATACGATCCCGAGCTCTCTCGCGACATCCTCGATGGGTCGCCCCGCCACATATCGCGGTATCGATCCGAGATCTGGTCTGTAGGTCGGCACGGTGCAGGACCCTCCGTTGGATCGTCTGACCCTCAGGCTACATGCTCTTCAGACGCGAATTTTGGTCAGGCGACAATCGTTTCAGCGTCCGGCTGCTGGATCACGAACGCGATGACGATCGAAGGCCGGGATGGCCATCCGCGGAGCGTGTCGTGGCACGTCACGTTGGCATACGTCCGGAACTCTGACCACGACATCATCGTCTGAGGTGTGACGACGAGGTCGAGTTTCGGTCTCGGGATGAGCGTTGCATCTCTGAGGTCGAACCCTTCCATCTCCACGACTGCGAGGTCGAGTTCCTCACACTTGGTGATGAACGCCTCCGCGTCCGCGCGCTTGAAGAAGCCCTCTCCGTCCTCGGTTCGGTGCACCGCCCGTTCATCGAACTCTGAAAGCAGTTCCGCCGTCGCGGGATGCACATCGCTGAAGTCCTCTCCAGCTGCGGCTACGGCATCACGTAACTCGGTCAGATCCTCGTCGAACGCGTGCGGGTCGATGATCTGCACCGCGGTGTCGAGCAGACGCTGCAGTTCTCGCACGTCAAGGTCCTGGACGTCGCCATCCGCGTCCGGGTAGATCTGGACGATGGGCGCCTCCCCATCCCAGAAGACCATCCCGATGAAGTCGTCGTCTCTCCACAATTCAGCGATGGGGCCGTCGAAGTCGTCTCGTTCTGTCTCGATGAGTCTGATTGGCAGCATGACACAACAGTAGACAGGATTCTGGTCACAATCGTCAGCTCAGAGATGGAGCAGCGGACCACTTCCGGGGAATCAACCAACACATTGAGTGTTTCTCGCGTAGGCTGCACGGTGGAGGAGGGAAGGCTGGGAGCAAAGACTCCTCCGGGATGCTCCCGTCGGATAGTTGCATGATTCTCGAGCGCGGCGACGAGTTGGCAGAGTTGGGCCAGCTCCTCAACGATCTGCACTCGTCCGGTGGGCGAGTTGTGCTGGTACGCGGCGAGGCTGGTATCGGAAAGAGCGCTCTCGTCGCGCAGTTCATGGCGGATGTCGACCATCGGGCTCATGTGCACATGGGCACATGCGACGACCTGCTCACTCCCCAGCCCCTCGGCCCGATCTGGGATCTCGCGCGGCAGGAATCGTCCCTCGTACAACCGTTGTCCGACGGCCATCGGAGGGCGGTGATGGAGAGCGTCCTCGATCTCCTGTCACGCTCGCTCCGTCCGACAGTTCTTGTGTTGGAGGACACGCAGTGGGCGGATGAAGCGACGCTTGACCTCATCAAGTACCTTGGGCGTCGGGTTGCACGCACGAACGGAATCCTCATCCTGACGTACCGCGATGGCGAAGTGGACGCCGATCACCCGCTCCGTCAAGTCATTGGCGGGCTTCCGCCACAGAACCTCGTTCGCATGTCGCTCAAGGAGCTGTCACCAGACGCGGTCGCGTCGATGATCGACGAAGGACCGTTCAACCTCGATGAGGTCCTCGCGCTGACGGATGGAAACCCGCTCTTCGTCACCGAGGTGCTGGCGTCGGGAGTTGGGGACGTGCCATCGTCAGTCCAGGACTCCGTGCTCGCGAGGGCCGCCAAAGTCTCGCCCGAGGCCAGACGCATCCTGGATCTCGTGTCGGTAGTGCCTGGCGGGGCGGAGCGATCCGTTGTCGACGAGATTCTCGATCCGACCGAGGAGCAGCTCGCCGAGTGCGTTCGGCAGGGCCTCCTCCAAATTGACGACACCACGGTTGCTTTCCCTCACGACTTGCAACGCCGAGCGGTCGAGTCTTCACTCGCCTCCACACACCGGCGGCAGCTCAACCAGCGGATGTTGAACGCTCTCGGCGACGATGCGGAGCTGTCACTGCTGGTTCACCACGCAAGGGAGGCCAACAACGTTGAGGCGATCGTCGAGTTCGCTCCACGTGCGGCGAGAGCGGCGATGGCGATTCAGAGTGCGCGGGAGGCTGTCGCGCATTTCCGAATTCTTGAGCCGTGCCTCGGCCGACTTGAGATCAGCGATCGAGCAGCCGTTCTTGAGGATTGGGGGAGGGAGGAGTCTTACCTCGACAGCGGTGCATCGCTCGCACTCCTTCATCAGGCTGTCGAACTTCGCCGAACTCTCGACGACGACCGAGCTCTGGCGCGTTCACTGGTCTCCCTAGCACGCATCAAACGGTCGCACCTTCAGACCTTTGAAGCGCTGGATTGCGTCGTCGAGGCTGTCGGGATTCTGGAATCCTATGGACCGAGCGCGGATCTCACCGGTGCCCTGAGCCTCCAAGCGTTGATCAATTGGCTCAAATACGAAGATGTTCCGGTAGCTCTGCTCATCGCTGACAAGGCAATGGCGGTTGCCAAGGTGACCGGCGATGAGGCAGGCGTTATTCGGGCGCTGTACACGAAGGGCTCCATTCTGCACGGCGGGGGTGATAAAGGCGGTATGTCGCTGGTCGAGGAGAGTCTCAGGCTGGCAGAGCGTGGCGGGCACGCAGAGGACGAGGTGCGGGCGCTCATGAATCTGGCTGGCATGTCGGGCGACGACCGCGATGTGGAGCGGGCCACCGACTTCGCACGGAGGGCTCGAGACACCGCAGCTCGAAGCGAGATGCTTGCGCTCGAGACTCTTTCACAAGGCATGTATAGCGAATTCCTCCTGTGGAAGGGAGCGTGGGCCGAAGCCGAGAACACATCATCTGAGTCTGTCGGCTCGACTCCCGCCACGGCGACGCTGGCGTGGCGGGTGATGGCAACGTTGCAGGCGCGACGGGGTCGGTCTGAGGCGCGTTCGGCGCTCGATCGTATGTGGTCGCCAGCACAGGCTGCCGAAGTGCTCACGGCCATCGATCCCGCTGCCTCCGCTCTCGCTGAGTACATGTGGTTGTCGGGCGACGAGGACCCGGCGTGGCGACAGCAACTTCGGGACGTCCTCGAGATGGGTTTACACGCAGGGCGCCCCTGGCCGAGTGGGGCGTTCGCCTTCTGGATGTGGAAGCTCGGGCTACTCAAAACCGTCCCTGAGGGCACCGCCGACTTCTACGGGTGGATCATCAAGGGGGAGTACAAGAGATCAGCCGCGTTCTGGCGCGAGAGGGGGATTCCCTACGAGGAGGGCCTCGCGCTCATGCATGGCGACGGCAGAGAGCAGATCGAAGCCATCCGCATATTCGAAGACCTGGGGGCAACCGCGACCGCAAACAAGGTCAGACGAACCCTCATGGACCAGGGGGTGAAAGTGCCTCGCGGCAAGTCACAGGCGACGCGGGACCACGCGGCTGGTCTGACCGCGAGACAAGCCGAGATCCTCGACCTGCTCGCCGAGGGCCTCACCAACACCCAGATCGCCGACAGGCTCTTCGTCTCCCATCGCACCGTCGAGAACCACGTCTCGGCCGTTCTCATGAAGCTCGACGTGCCTGACCGGGATCTCGCGGTCTCGGCGGCACGCGATCAGGGAATTCTCTCCGCTCCCTGATCCGTTTCAAAATTGAGTGCCTCTTCATCAGATATAGGTGGTGGACCCTCACGACCTCGCGTGCTTCCTGGCATACGTTCGTCCCAGTGACCCGAAGACGAATCGAGGAGGGTTTGATGCCACTGTTTATGGATGTTCACAACATTGAAGGCGGCGTCTCGGCGTCCGACGTTGCGGAAGCGCACAAGGCGGATCTCAAGACGCAAGCCAAATACGGCGTGAGCTATCTGCGCTACTGGGTCAACGAGGAAGAAGGCAAGATCTTCTGTCTCGTTGAAGCAGACGACGCCGAGGCCGCGAACACGGTCCACCGCGAAGCCCACGGCCTGGTCGCCGACGCGATCTACCCCGTATCAGAGCACAGCTGAGCGCGGAACGGACACGAAGAAGAGACCAGCGAGAGCTGCGTCGAACAAGGAAGGAGAACGAAGAGAATATTGACGATCTTGAGCCTCGTTGCAGCATGATGCTCGTGGCAGCCCCCATGGCTCTCGCCGGAGGCGGCAGCGGATGTGGCTCTTCGTCCGAGCAACTGGAGAACGCCGGGTAGATCTGCTTCGTCGCGGGACCGAACCATTGGATCCACTGTGTAACGCCAGCGAACGGTTCGGAAACTGCACAGGCCACACACGTGACGTGATGGTATTCAGCGTCGACGGATCATCGTTCCTCGGGACTGAGATTCTGCTCTCGGCAGAGGCGTACAACGGCCAGCCATGCATGACGGATGGCGGTGGTCTGTATCACGATGTGAGCGAGACAGGCGACGGCCCATACGCCTGCCACCACTTCGATACCACTCCCTGAGGCACACACGTCTTGGGTGAGCCGTGCGTCCTGTCGCACAGCAGTGTCACAGATCGCATGGCTCACCTGTCCAATGTGAACAGAGTGCCAGCGGTGATTCAGCGCACCTGTTGGGTGTGGACGGGAAACGCGACGTCACGTGTGCAGGGTCGAGTTCATGGCCCATAGCAAGCTCTTCGAGGAACGCCGCCATCACAGGCAGATGCACGGCGGAGAGAGGTCTCAGCACCGAGTCATACACGGGTGGATCTAGGACGCGGATAGCGCGACTCAGCCTGGTGTCCAGACGCCGACCGATTCACCTTGACAATGGAGGGAGAGTGGGGTCCAGCCCTCTCGGGAGGGATCCCACTCTCCCTCGCGGATCCTCCCCCCTAGCCGACGCGCCTGATGGTGATCTTCAGCACCGGCCCGGACCAGTCATGTGCCTCGGTCAGGTCGCTTCCACCCTGGATGCCCAGGTGGCTGTGAATCTTCCCGTTCTCCGCGAGGGCGGGATTCGATTCGCCTGTGCCCGTGCCAGGATTCCCGTCACACGGGGGTACGAGATCGGCGAACGACTCTGTGTTCAGCTCGGTGCCCGCGTCAAAGGCCCCCGCGTAGTAGTCATGCTGATCTCCGATGCGCCCGGGAAGCCGATCTCCGTCGATGCCCCCGAACCCGTCGTTCGTGCACACGAGCATCGCTGCGAGTGAGAACCTGTTCGCTGCTCCAACGACCTCGAGCAGACCGACGGCAGAAGTGCCAGGGGCGAGTGGCGCGCCGCCGATCACGGTCGAAGCGAGGATGTCATCATCCGCCGCGACCTCGGCTGCGAGCACCGAGACGCCGCCGTTCTCTGCGAGCTGCTGGATCCCGTTCGATGCCGCGGCACCATCGCGGAACAGGTGATGTCGTCCCAGATGCACAGCGAAGACGGCCGGGGTGATCGGCTGGCCCGTTGTGAGGTTCGTGATCGTGATCTCGTAGGTTGCGACTCGTTCGATCGTGACCTTGATGACAGGATTCTGCCATCCGTGGGTCGCGGGTGAGAGGTCCCCTGTCTCGGTGATGCCTTGGTGGTTGTGGACGGTGCTGTTCTCAGCGAGGTCGGGATTCGACATACCCGTGCCCACGCCCGTCCCGGAACACGGCGGGACGAGATCGATGAAGCTCTGCGTGTTGATCTCGGTACCTGCGTCGTATGCCCGTCCGTATCTCGTGATCTCCGCGCTGGTGCGGGACAGCTGTACTCCGATAACGCTCGCGAATCCGTCGTTCGTACAGATCAGCATTGCTGCGACCGAGATGCGAGTCGCATCTCCGGTCGTCGTAATGAGCGTGCTCGCACTCTGCCCGGGCGCAATGGGGCCTCCGTCCGTAACGGCGACATCGGCAACGCGGCTGTCCGCGGTGAGTTCGTCCACCAGTACGGGAACGGCACCGTTCTCTGCGAGCTGCTGGAGCCCGTTCGAGGGTGGCTCAGCGATCCTGAACAGTCGGAACGATCGGTCATGGGTTGCGACGACCGCCGGGGTGAGCGTCTGATTCTCTGTCAGGTTTGTCACCGTCACGCGATACGTCTCGATCGTCTCGCTCGACGCGGATGCTGGGCCGGCGATCGCCGCCGCGGATGCAAGCAGCGCCGTGGCGACCACAAGGATCCATGTGCGATGCCATCGAGACATCGGGTTGGTCTGTTCGTACAAGTCACACCTCCTGTGTGTTGCCACAAGCATCCCGGGCGTGTCTTTCCACGATCTGAATGAGAGATGAACAAAGGCTGAACACGCTGTCCTGGGACACGGGTGTCGTACGATTGTGAGATGGCGCACACGGATCCACTTCGCAGAACCGTCCTTGTCGTGGATGACGAGGCGATGGTGAGGGAGGTTGTCTGCACGTATCTCGAGAGGGAGGGCTTCACCACGATCGAGGCGGTTGACGGAGCGACTGCGGTGCAGCTCGCTGCGGAGAGGGAACCTGACCTCATCATTCTCGACGTGATGCTGCCGAAACTCGACGGCTACTCAGTCTTGTCCGAACTGCGCAAGAGGACCGATGTGCCCGTGATACTCCTGACAGCGCGCGCTGATGAGGTCGATCGTGTGCTCGGACTCGAGCTCGGCGCAGATGACTACGTGGTGAAGCCCTTCTCCCCGCGTGAACTTGCTGCTCGGGTTCGATCCGTGCTGCGCCGCACGGCTACGCCCGACTACAAAGCGACTCGCATGGACTTCGGCGGAATCGTGATCGACTGCCGAACGAGAGAGGTCGAGATCGACGGGAGTCCGATCGAGATGCCCCCCATGGAGTTCGACCTTCTTGCCTTCCTGGCGTCGTCTCCCAGACAGGTCTTCTCCCGAGGCTAGATTCTGTCAAGCGTCTGGGGTTCCAGCTCGGATTGGCAGGATCCTTCGACAGTGACCGTGCATGTTCGCCGGTTGCGTCAGAAGATCGAGAAGAGCGCCGAGGATCCGCAACGCATCCTCACCGTGTGGGGCCGGGGATACCGGTTCGATCCGTGAGAGCTGTTCTCGCCTCTGTCGCAGCGGTCCTTGGCGGCCTAGCTCTCTTTGAGATAACGATGCAGCCGTCCAGTTCGGAGCGCGTCGAACTTGGTGTCATCTTCGTTGTCATGGGTGTGACGAGCGCTCTGGCAGCAGTATTCCTTCCGATCATGGCGAGGCGATCGCGGCGTCTCATCACCACGCTGTTCGCGTTGTCACTTGTGTCGTTGGTCATCGCAGCCTTCGGACTCGTTGTCACGGCCAACCGGATGTTCTTCTCCGAACATGATCTGATTCTCCTTCTTGTGGTGCTCGGGTTCGGGTTGTTCGCTTCACTCGGATTCGCGCTCTCAGCCAGCACAACGCTCAGTGAGGATCTCCTGCGCATGAAGGACACAACGAGAGAAGTCGCCCGGGGCGATCTTGGCGCCCGAACTCAGGTCGAACGTGCCGACGAGATCGGTCAGCTGGCCCAGGGAATCAACGAAATGGCAGAACGACTCGAGGAAGCGTCATCTGCGCGACTGCGTGAGGAGGCACGGCGGAGACAGTTCTTCGCGTCTGTTGGCCACGATCTCCGGACACCTCTCACGTCCGCGCAGGTCGCGGTCGAGGCTCTTCGGGATGGCGTCGCTCCCGACCCTGAGCGCTACTACGCGTCTCTGCAGCAGGACCTGCACGCGTTGAACTCTCTTGTCGACGATCTCTTCCTCCTCGCTCGCATTCAGTCCGGAGATATCGTGTTCGAAACTATGTCGACGGACATCACCGACGTCGCCGACGAGGCGATCGAAGTTCTCTTACCTGTAGCAACGAAACGCGATGTCGCACTCGTGTTGGATGCGCCGAGCAGGGTTGTCATCGACACCAGTCCTGAGGCAGTCTCCCGTGTCCTTCGCAATCTGCTCGACAACGCTGTTCGCCACGCCCCCTCCGGTAGCGCGGTACGTGTTGAGGTGACCGACGGTGACGGGGCGGTCATCTCTGTGCGTGACGACGGCCCCGGTTTCTCGCGAGAGTTCATCGGTGAGGCGTTCGAGTCGTTCTCGCGATCCGACCCGGCTCGGGACAGGGAGACGGGCGGGGCCGGACTCGGCCTGGCGATTGCTGAAGCGTTCGTGGAGGCGCTCGACGGAGAGATCTGGGCAGACCTTGGGCCGGGCGGCACGGTGACGTTCCACCTGCCCAACCGGTCGTTCGTCAGGCAGGAGTGATTACGGGAGGATTGGCACTCGCTCCCTGCGGGGTGCAGATGCCACGACTGGACCGTCTGCCACAGCGAGAAATAGCCCAACGTAACGGATCCTGGTTAAGGGGACGCTTCCACACACCGATGGCTTCACTATGGCAGCAGTGACGATCAGAGACATGTTCGGTCTCGTTCGCCGCGCGGGGAGGGAACACTCGAGAGCGAGGGTTCTTGCGGAGTTGAGTCGGCTCATCGGTGAGCGACTGTTGGCCTTTCGCGTGACGGTGTTTGTCGAGGACGGTGAACGCCTGATCCCGATGGTTGCTGAGTATCCGTCCGGAGTCATCGATGCCACGTTGTTTGCGAGATGGCGTGAGGAAGGGGCTGTCGAGAACTCGGAACTGGGAGCCAGAATTCGCGCGGACGAACACCTGCTGCTGATCGAGAACCCGGAGGACGTTCTCCCCGCACGTATGGTGACGGCATTCAGGGTCCAGTCTTTGCTGGCGGTGGCGCTGCGCACCGAGGACTCACTTCTCGGTGTTCTCGTCGTTGAGGGCGACTTCGACGAACTCACCGCCCAACAGAATGAGATCAGCAAGCTCGCCGAGATCGTGACCCTGACGCTCGAGACGGCGCAGACGTTCGAGAGGGAGCGGGATCGGACACGGGAGATCGAGGCGCTGCTTGAAGTCGGGACAGCGCTCACCGAGTCCACCGACCTCACCCGGGTCCTGGCAGCGGTTGCTCGCAACTCCGCACGGGTGTGTGGCTTCGAACGGTGCTCGATAATGATTCTCGATGACTCCGGACGTCTTGAGCCCGTGATGAGCCAATTTGCTGACGGCCACATCGACGTGGAGTTGTGGGAGACGTTCCGACGGATAGAAGCAGACCTTCCCGCCGCTGGCTACGTAATCGAGTCGGGGGTCCCCGTGGCGTATGGAGAGCCGGAGACGGTTCCGGAGCTGAATCCGTCGGTGTGGGTGAGTCCTTTCGGCATCAAGTCGATACTGATGGTTCCTCTCACCGCGTGGGGGGAGAACTTCGGGGTGCTGATGCTCGATCACAGGGAGCGTCGTTCGATCGGCCCTGATCTGGTCAAGGTCACACAGGCCGTGGCGGCCCACGGTGCTGCCGCGATCGGACTCAGCCGGCTCCTCGAGCGTGAAGCAGAGAGCCGTCGCCAGGCCGAGGCGGCGTTGCGGGATCTCCGTGACCGGCAAGCTCAGCAGGGCGCGGTCGCTACGGTGAGCCAGTTGGCGCTGAGAGCGCCGGATCTCGGCACGTTGATGGAGGAGGCGGTCCGGATTCTCGCAGAGACCCTGGACGTCGAGTACGTGCAGATCCTTGAGATCCAACCCGGTGGCGAGGACCTACGTCTGAGGGCGGGCGTTGGCTGGGAGGACGGCTTGGTGGGGACCGCAACCGTAGACATCGGTCCCGGCTCACAGGCTGGTTTCACCCTCGCGGCTTCCTCGCCGGTGGTCGTCGGGGATCTTGCTAGCGAGCACCGGTTCAGTGGACCCGATCTCCTCACAGATCACGAAGTGGTGAGTGGCGTGAGCGTGATCATCGGAGGTCGAGCGGAGCCCTACGGAGTGCTCGGAGTTTACACGATCCGGCACCGTGCCTTTACCCCCGAAGACATCGACTTTCTTCGGTCGGTCGCCAACGTGTTGGGTGGCGCGATCGAGCAAGAACGTGGCGAGAGGGCGGTTCTCGAGAGCGAGCAAGTTCTCCAGGCCATCCTCGACACTGCCAGCGATGCCATTGTCTCGGTGGACGAGAACCAGAGGATCTTCCTCTTCAACCAGCATGCAAGTGAGACCTTCGGCTACAGCCAGGAAGAGGTGCTCGGGGAGCCTCTGAGCATGCTGCTGTCCAACAAGATCCGTTCAGCGCACGATGGCTACGTCGAGACTCTCGTCCGCGAGGTGGCGCCGCGGCGGCTCTTGAACAGCCATCGCGAGATATCAGGACTACGGAAGAACGGAGAGGAATTCCCGGCAGAGGTCACGACGTCGAGAACCATGGTCGGTGACCGAACAATATTCACTGCCATTGTTCGTGACGTCACCAAGCAGAACGAATTATGGAGACTGGTCCGAGAGAGCGAGGACCGTTACCGCAGCATCTTCGAACGCTCACCGATCGCCATATGGGAACAGGACTTCACCGCGGTCGGCGCCTGGCTCGATAGGCTCCGCGACGATGGCGTCACCGACCTGCGTGCGTATCTGACGGCACGGCCCCGAGAGGTAGATCACGGCATCAGGCTTATCGGCGTGCTCAGCGTCAACCCGGCGGGCGTCGATCTCATCGGAGCGATGAGCCTTGATCAACTCCTCGAGGTCCGGCCCGAAGAATCTCGCGCATCGGGCATCCGCGAGGCTTTCGTCACCCAATTCCTGGCTATCTGGGAAGACACGGACAACGTCCAGTTAGAGCTTGTTGGAAGGACCGCCGCAGGTGACCGCATCGAATGTGTGCTCCATTTCGCGGTTCGCCGAACCGATGACGGACTCAACCTGTCAGACGTCATTGTTGCGCTCACCGACATAACCGACCGCAAAGCCGCGGAGGCGCGTCTGGAGGAGTTGGTCAAGTCCAAGGAAGAACTCATTGCTTCGGTCTCCCACGAGATCAGGACGCCGCTCACGGCGATCGTCGGATTCGCTCAGCTTCTCCAGAGCAACCGTGCTGGCTACAGCGAGTCGGAACACGCTGAGATGCTCGAGATGCTCGTCAACGAGAGCACCGACGTAGAGATCATCGTCGAGGATCTCATCGTCGCCGCCAAAGCTGACATCGGGAAGCTGGAGCTGATGCGTGTCCCAGTGGATCTCCGTGTCCAGTCTGCTCAGGTGCTTGAGATGTGGGACCAGGGGGCCGCTGGGCACATCGAGTTGAGTGGAGAGTCTGTGCGCTGTGTCGGCGACGCAGCCAGGGTTCGTCAGATCATCCGCAACCTTGTCAGCAACGCCCTGCGTTACGGCGGAGACAACGTCCGTGCCGAGGTCGGTAGTGTCGATTCCGTCGGATATCTCCGAATAGTCGATGACGGGCTCGGCGTAGACGCGGAAGATGCGGAACACATTTTCGAGAGCTACCAGCGCGGTGCGAAGGCTCCAGGACTCACAGCAGCGCTCGGTCTCGGACTTGGGATCTCACGACGACTTGCGCGCGGCATGAACGGCGACATCAACTATCGGCGCGATCGAGGAGAAACGATCTTCGAGCTCACCCTGCCCCTCGTAGGCTCGAGCGACGCCACCGCGACCACTGGCGGAAGCGTCCCCTCGGGAAGGTCTCAAGACTGAGGCGTTCGGAGCAGGTCGAGGTTTCTTCTTCAGACGACACTGCGGACCTCTCCGGCACGGGCGACGCTCGTGGTGGTCGGCACCGGATCTCGGTGTGCACTACGCCATCTCGGTCTGCGCTGCTCTCTCGATATCGAGATCCTCGATAGCCATCTCACGTAGCCTGAACTTCTGGATCTTGCCGGTGACGGTCATCGGGAACTCGTCGATGAACGCCACGTAGGCCGGGACTTTGAAGTGGGCGATGCGGCCGCGACAGAACTCCTTCACCTCCTCCTCGGTCAGGGTCGCCCCCGGCTTCGTCTTGACCCAAGCCATGACCTGCTCCCCGAACTTCTCGTCCGGGACACCGACGACCTGAGCAGCGACGATCTCAGGATGGGTGTACAGGTACTCCTCGATCTCGCTCGGATACACGTTCTCGCCGCCACGGATGATCATGTCCTTTATCCGTCCGACGATCTTGACGTAACCCTCCTCATCCATGGTGGCGAGGTCGCCGGTATGCATCCAGGCATCGGCGTCGATAGCCTCGGCCGTGCGATCTGGATCGTTCCAGTAGCCGACCATCACCGAGTAGCCGCGGGTGCAGAACTCACCCTGATCTCCCCGTTCGACGGTACGTCCCGTCTCAGGATCCACGATCTTGATCTCTACGTGGGGATGCACTCGGCCCACGGTTGACACTCTGCGCTCGGTGTCATCGTCGGCCCCGGTCTGTGTCGAGACGGGAGAGGTCTCGGTCATGCCGTACGCGATGGTCACCTGCTCCATGTGCATATCTGAGATCACCCGTGTCATGATCTCGGTAGGGCAGGGGGACCCTGCCATGATCCCGGTGCGGAGCGTCGTGAGGTCGTAGTCGTCGAAGTTCTCGTGGTTCAACTCTTCGATGAACATGGTCGGCACGCCGTACAGCGACGTACAGCCTTCAGCCTCGATCGTTTCCAGCACCGCCCGGGGATCGAAGGACGTTCCCGGGATGACGATGGCAGATCCATGGGTTGTGCAAGCCAGGTTGCCGAGCACCATGCCGAAACAGTGGTAGAACGGAACGGGGATACAGACCCGGTCAGTCTCGTCGTAGCCGCAGGCTTCACCGACGAAGTATCCGTTGTTGAGGATGTTGGCGTGGCTGAGCGTGGCGCCCTTCGGGAATCCAGTGGTACCGCTGGTGTACTGGATGTTGACGGGCTGATCCGCAGACAAGCTTGCCGAAGTGTCTCGGAGCGTCTGCGCGGTGACGGTCTCCGCTGCTGATATCAGGTTCTGCCAGTCTTCCGAGTCGAGATAGATCACCTGCTCTAATGCCGGAGCGCGTGGTCGGACCTCGTCAATCATGGCCACGTAATCCGAGCTCAGGTGGCTGCGGGCCGAGATCAGAGTGCGGCATCCGGACTGGTTGAGGGTGTACTCGAGCTCCGTCGTGCGATACGCCGGGTTGATGTTCACCAGGATCGCGCCGATCTTCGCCGTGGCGTACTGCACGAGCACCCACTCCGCATTGTTGGGACTCCAGATGCCGATCCGGTCGCCTACCTTCACACTCGTGGCGAGGAGGCCACGGGCGACGATGTCTACAGCATCGTTGAACTCTGCGTACGTGTAGCGGATCCCCTGATGAGGGGCGACAAGGGCGTCCCTGTCAGGAAACCTAGCTACCGTTGCCTCAAGATTCTGCCCTATCGTCTCGTCGATCAGCGGAACGTTCGTCGGTCCCGCGGCCTCGGCCAGCGCCATCTCCTGCTCCCTTGTCACCCCGGCAGTACTGCATGAAGGCTGACCGGATCGATCGCCGTTGTCAACCCGGCGAGGGCTTGAGCCCAGGTAGATGTCCGAGGAGGAGCGGGGTGCCGCTGAGTCTCGATTGCTGATTGTCACAGTGATCCCACCGGTATCCTTGTGGGATGAATCAGATCCATCCTTCCGAAGTCTGGGAGCACGCCCGAGACTGGGCAGTGATGCGCTCGTTCGTCTACTACCAGCGGGAGAACTTCATCTGCGAAGGCCTCGTCGAGGGACGCGACATCATCGACTACTCGGCGGGACTCGGTGATCTCTCGGCCTACGTCAGATCCCTGCATCCATCGAGTCTGCTCGCCACAGCCCCAGAGCCGGAAGCCCCGCGCCCGTCGCTGTTGCCGGACTCGGTCGAATGGATGACCGGGGTAGGTGCCGACCGGATCGCCGCCGTGTTACCCGAAGCGTCCGCTGACGTGATCCTGGCTCGTATGGTGATCCAGTTCCCGACGGTGGAGGGCGACGCCATCGATGTCGACGGCATCCTTCGACAGATGTATGGCGTTCTGCGCGAGAGCGGCACCATCGTCGTCTCGACCCACTCCTTCTTCTCCCTTCCGCGCTTCGAGGGAGACCACTCCCGGGCCGATGATCACCTCGCCGCGGTCGAGGCCGACGTTCTCCCTCTCCTTGACGCGCAGGACACTTTCACGCGTGGTGTTGCACAGGAGACCGCTGGTCTCATTGAACTTGTTCGCTACCTGGGTCTGCCTCCGCGAGAGGGACCCTTCGGCCGAACCGGCTTCGGCTTGAAGATTCCGATGCTCGTCAACTCGTTCGTGAGCGAAGGCTTCATCGTCGACAGCGTCGAGGAGATCGAACCATTCACGTTCCCGATTGGCCTCTACGAGAGCATCGTTGATGGTGCTGAGTCGGTGGTCGAACTCGGAGAACACATCATGTCTATCAAGCACCGGCATCTCACTTCGGTCGATGCAGCCGATCCGTACCTGCGGCCAGCCATCCTGGCAGACATGATCGCCGAGATTCGCGAGCTTCTGCCAGTGACGGCCGTCCCGATCGTACGGATCTGCGCGACGAAGCAGTAGCCCCTGACTCGCTGGACGATATTGGACACATCTGCTGTCCGTGACGCCGAGCCGGACTATCTAGCGTTGCCTTGTTGGTGGAGTGGGGGATCGGTTCGCTCGAAGTGGTTCCGGTTGCCTCGAGTCGCTCTCTCCGTCTTGTCAGTGGTCGTTGCATCATGTGTGGCGACGTGCAGCGATCGCGGAAGTGTCTGGTGGCCTGTGTGTCCACAACTGTCCGCTGTCAACGGCCACCGCCTGGTAGCAGGTAAGACTCCGACGGCCCTAGCCGCAGTGACCGCTCTGCTGAGAACGGCGCGGCTGGAGCAGCAATCGGTGCCACTCCATCCTGCGCCACTATCTCGTCCAGGAAGCGGCTCCTGTCGGATCGTTCCACGCGACTAGAGGGGCCCCATGGATAACACCGTCAACTATCTGCTTGACGAGTCGGAGATGCCCACTCAGTGGTACAACATCATTCTTGACCTGCCCGAGCCCCCTCCTCCGCCACTCAACCCGGTGACACACTTCCCTATCGGATCTGCGGATGTGGCGCCCCTGTTCCCGATGCCGCTCATCATGCAGGAGGTCAGCACGGAGAGCGAGATCGACATCCCCGGCGGGGATCTACTACAAGTACGAGGGGTGAAGAATCTCACCACCGAGACCGG
>JASJXX010000081.1 GCA_030123765.1 Actinomycetota bacterium
CGCTCCACGACACGCCGCTCCACGACACGCCGCTCCACGACACGCCGCTCCACGACACGCCGCTCCACGAAACTCCTGACCAATCACCGCCACTCCACGACACGCCGTCCCACTCGACGCCAAAGATGTCCTGCTCACCCACAAGAGCGACACCGTCTCGCACGACGTGGTAGGAGCCACGCGCCGCTTCCAGCGAGCCGAGACCGGTGGACTGCGTCCACGTTTGGATAGCATCGGGTGTCGGAGCTCTGAAGGCGGCCTTCAGATCGATCACTCCAGCACCCTGACAGGCCTCTGAAACGCCAGGGATCGGTCGAGCGGTCGACGTGAGCAGTGCCTTGACCTGGTCGGGCGTGAGATCAGGCCGCTGCTCGAGGACCAAGGCAACCGCTCCCGAGACGACGGCGGCAGCCTGGGAGGTGCCGGTTCCCCTGAAGAAACGGTCGCCGACGGCTGCGGCAGGGTAGAACTCATCGGCGTAGGAACCAGGCACCCGCAGGCTGATGACCGACTGTCCTGGAGCAACCAGATCGACGGGCCGCGTGGCGCTGCCGCAACTCGAAAAGGAGGGGATCACGTCGTCGTCGGTGCCGTATGTTCCCTGAGCATCGTCGGCGCCGACCGCTATGACAAAGGGATCGTACGCGGGGTTGCGCAACTGGCTTCTGTTGCCGTCGTTCCCGGCAGCCACAACCACGACGATGCCCTCTCTCCACGCCATCTCAACGGCGTAGGCGAGCGGATCCAAGACATAGTCCTGGACGCCATCGGTTCCGAAGGCGAGGTTCAACACCCTGATGTTCATGCCGTTGTCGTAGCGGTGCTGTACCACCCAGTCGATGGCCGCGATGACCTGGGAGACGTCCGCCGTGCCTGTGCCGTCCGCAACCTTGACATTGAGGATCTGCGCACCCGGTGCGACGCCCACGTAATGGGTCTGGAGATCGCGCAGCTTGGGGGTCGTTGGAGCAGCGTCGTCTCTCCCCGCAATGATTCCGGCGAGATGAGTACCGTGCCCGTAGAGGTCGAGATAGCGGAGATTGTTCGCTGGGGAGTCAAACGACAGGTCGGCGCCGTTGACGACCTTGCCCGGAATTGTCAAGCCATTCACGGGAGCGATACCCGAGTCAATGATCGCTACGCCTATCCCGTCACCTGTAAAGCCGTTCTTCCAGTACCACGTCGACTGGATCACGTTGGCATTGATCCGGTGCATGGCGCCGTCGTCGCTTCGGTCACTGACCTCCCAGGCGGCCAGTAGTACTCGGATGTCGGGAGTGACCGAGTCGATCTCTGAGTGAGCTGCTAGCTCGGAGACGGCGGATTCCGGAACAACAGCGGAGAATCCGTTGATGATGCCCAACTGCAGTTTGACCTCGCCACCGAGCTGCTCGACCAGTTCTTTGGGTCCATTCCCGGCTCCGGGGAGCTCACGGACCACCACCGCCACGTTGGCACCGCTGCTGACTGCGGCGGCTTGCCTCGGTACTCCCGTCAGGATGGGTGTGACCAACAACGCCAGCGCGATGGCCAGGGCTATGGTCCGATGGCCGGACGCCCTGACGAGGTCACGTTTGGATCGATCGAGAAAAGAGCGAACACGCCTACTGTGTTGGCGGACGTTCCGGTCAAGATTCGTTCTTGCACGATGCATGATGGTCACTCCGAACTCTTTCAGTTGGTCATGCATTCATCGACAGTCGCAACACAATTCTTGAGCCTGTAGCTATTTTTCTTTGCCCATAGTGACTAGTGTCCCGAGTCGCAAGTCATGTACAGAGTCTCACCGGCCCTCAACGCCCTTGCCGGCGTCGCCGGCGGTTCGCCTGCCACCGGATGCAGGAACGGAGAGTCGGAGCTGACTTGAGGACATCGGTGGAGGGAACCAGACGACGAATTTGAGTCCCGGATCTCGAGCTCACCGTCCCACCCAGGCAACCTACGGAATCTGATCCCTGGGTGTGAACTTCCAGAGCTGCCCAACGCGGGCACATCGGCAGCGGACAACCGGTCTCGGCGATGGCCGGGACGGCTTACTCGGCGCGAATCAGCTCTGCCGACCTCTGCTGCTCGACGACGCTGAACAGGCCATCCGGACGAGTCGGGTTCGCCAGGAACCCCTTCACTCCGTGCGCACGGCATCGGGCAGCATCTCCTCGGGTACCGGATGGAACAACGACAACGACCGGAACGGACGGGGCAACCTCGCGGAAACGGTCGCACACAGCAAATGAGTCCACACTGGAGTCGATCACCGTCAGGGCGGGTGGAACGCTCTCGTCATCGGCTGCCTGCGTTGCGGCTGTCCACGCCTCCACACTGGATACAACTAGATATGGGAGTTCGGCTTCGCTGAGCATCTTCGCGATCGGGCGCCGAGCATCGGCAACGTCCGCTATGACAAGAATCAGTCCTTCGATCGGGGTTTGGTCATCGACGGTCAGACAGTGCCCGGATCCATCTTCGTTGATCTCCAGGCGGATCGTGAGCTGCACAGCGACGCTGTGCCTCTGCTCACTGTCCACCGTCACTCGACCGCCCATCCGCGATACCGTTGCCAACGCGACGGTCATTCCGAGCATGCCATGGTCCAACAGCATTGCCGATGTGTCTCCGGATGCGATCGGTTCAGGCCTCGCGACATGCGCGCCACCGAGCGTGGAGCCGTCCTCAACAGCTTCGATCTCGAACCGCAACGTGACCGCTCCCTGACTCCGGTGCTCAACACCGACCTTCAATGCGACGCGATCGGTGGAGCTGGGTGTCGTGACGGTCTCAATGAACCTGACGATGACGAGACGGAGGCGTCCCGGATCACCGATGACAGCATCGGGCACATCGGCGGAGATATCGACCTCGATCTCGCGACCAAGTTCACTCTCAGTCGAGCCGATGGTCTGCCTCACGTGTGAGACGAGACGACGCAGGCTGAACGTTTCAGTGTTGAGTTGGAGATGCCCGGCCTCGAGCATCGATAGGTCGTTGAGGTCATTCGCCAGCGTGAGAAGCGTGTTCGTTCTGTCCTCGATCAACCCAAAGGCTTTGAGTGCCGCGTCTGGGAGATCGGATTCCAGTGATCGGCGGGTCAGGTCCAACAGCGCCTCTGCGGGTTCCCTCAATCGCTGAGCGATTCGGGAGAGGAGTTGTGGCGTGTCTTGGCGTACGACTTCGGCTGTCGTCCTGATATCGGCAGTATCGAAAATGGCTGATCGGGTGAGAGTCGTACGCTGCGATCCCGGATGAATCAATGAAGGGCGCGAGTTGTTGCACCCTCTGGTGGTTCCATCGCAACCGTGCATACATCGTATTGGTGGGGCGCGCCGCCGCCCCTATGTCGCGGGTCATGGTTCTGGTGGTGGGTGTTCGCCGTTGTGGATTTTGGTGTGGTGTCGTCGGCAGTAGAGTCTGGTGTTTTTGAGGGAGGTTTCGCCTCCGTGGGCCCAGTGGGTGATGTGGTGGGCGTCACACCATGACTCCGGTGCTGTGCATCCTGTCCAGGTGCAGCCTTTGTCCCGGTGTTCGAGGGCTCGTCTGAGCGCTGTGGGGATGGTGCGTGTCTTGCGTCCGACATCGAGGGGTTCGGAGTCCGATCCGAGGATCATTGGGATGATTCCGGCGTCACAGGTGAGGCGTCGGATCGCTTCGGGGTCGACCGGGACACCGTCGAATTCGGGTAGCTGGTTGAGTTCTCCGGTGAGCATGCGGTAGTCAAGGGTGATGGTGACATGGGGTTTCTCACCACCTGAGGTTTCGACGGTCTGGTTGTGGTCGAGCCAGAAGCGGCTGATCTCCCCGAGTGCGTCGTGTCTGCGTTGGGCGGGGGTGCGCATATCGTCCGGGTCGAGGTTGCCTGGGTCACACAGGCTGTTGAGCGCTGTGGTGACGGTGTGAGCGATCTCCGGGGTCAGCGCTCCTTTGATGTCCGTCAACCCGTTGAACATGCCGGCGAGATACAGGCTCCTGAGGCGGTCGCGGCGTTTCGTGTCGGCGAGTGCTCGGGGGTAGTCGACTTGCTGTTCCCAGTAGTTGATCGCTCGACGCAGGTCTGTGGGTGTGAGGTAGGAGGCGGTGTCTGCGAAGACTGCTTCGTGGTGGGTGAACTCGTCTGGATGCCGGTCTCGGGCCTGGGCAAGGAGCTGTAGGGACCGGTACGGCACCTGTCCGTCGAGGGCGTTGGTTGTGACTGTCGGCATGTGCGCAAGAGCACGCCCGGTCTTGACCGTGCCTGAAGCCTCGCCGCGAGACATGGAACAGAACCGCACGAGCCATCCGATTGTCCCAAGGCCGTGGGCAACCTCGGGGATGTTGCGCCTCTCGAGTGCACGCACATGCAGCGCGAGACGCGCAGCGGTCTCGTCGAGATGCTGCTTTAACGCGATCGTAGCGTGTTCCAACTCGTCGTCGAACAAACTGTCGAGTTGGTGCTGTATGTCTTGTGGGCTGCTGCCCGGGACGTGTGGCCCGCCGCCTTCGTCCGACACCATCGCCCGGCCAGCAACCAGGTTCAGGCTGTTCATACCTGTACTGTATCGAACACCTGTTCGACTGTCAAGTGAATTCTCAGGAAATAGGTGGACAGGAGCCGTTTGCGGCGGTGGCGGAAGTACGTGCGCATGTTGCGCCTATCGGAAGAGCACAAGGACAATAAGGCAGTGTATAGTAAGATAGCTTATAGTAATGATGTGATAGGGGTTGCGAATGGAGGTATACAAGTTCCCGAAGGTCGGCGCCTTCGTAGACCGCGTTCCGGAGCTTGACCGTCTCAACGAATGGTGGGCGTCACCGGACCCTACCTTGTACGCGGTCTACGGCAGGCGTCGGGTCGGCAAATCCTGGCTTGCACGAAGATTCGCACACCAAAAGCGCGCGTTGGTGCTTGTCGCCGACCAGCTCTCCGTGCCATCTCAATTGTCGCGCTTTGCCGCCGAACTCGAACCGCTCGTCGGAATTAAGCCCGCCATTACATCTGTGGGTGATCTCATCGAAGTGATCTTCAGGGCGTCGCGAGAGACGAAGACTCTCGTCGTGATTGACGAGTTTCCTTGGCTGCTGCCCCAGGACCGGCGTCCCCGTGAAGAAGTGTTGTCCGAGATCGTTGCCGTACTCGAGAGGGAGAGGGACGCCAGCCGCGCCAAGATCGTCGTGACCGGCTCGGCGATGTCGATGATGGAGTCCCTCTTCGCTGAGGCGAATCCGATGCATGGCCGCATGTCGCCGATGAAGGTGACGCCGATGCGATTCGTCGACGCCGGTTCGCTGCTTGATGGCACGACAACGGAGAAGATGGAGAAGTTCGCCGTTGCAGGAGGCATGCCACGATATCTGGAGCTTCTCGGAACCGGTCGGCTTGAGATGCAGGTCATACGCAACGTGTTGTCGCCGAACGGGCCTCTTTGGGACGAACCACGGATCTTGGTTGGCCACGAGTTCGACCGCCCGAACACATACATGTCACTCATTGAGGCGATTGGTTCACGTGGACGTTCTACCTCGGACATCGCTAGGGACCTGTCGCTTGCGTCCGCTGCGATCATGCCGTACTTGAACGCTCTCGTTGAGCGAGGGATCGTGCGACGAGTTCGCCCATACGGCGCATCCTCAAAGGAACGGAACGTGAGATGGGAGATCGCCGACCCGTTCTTCAGGTTCTGGGGCCGCTTCATACTCCCGTATCAGGCAGATCTGGAAGTCGACACGGAACCCGCGATCCACTACGACCGGATCATCAAGCCGCATCTGGCGGATCACACCGCGCCTGTGTTCGAGGATCAGCTGCAACGGTACGTAAGGTCCACGCTGGGACTCGTAGCCGATCGTTGGTGGGGACACTCACTGCATGATCTTCGTCGTACCAAGGAACGATTGACAGAAGAAGTCGACCTTGTAGCCGGGCCGACTCGTCGGGAAGTGACCGTCGTCGGGGAAGCGAAGTGGACACGTCGCAAATTGGGTTTCGACGTCTTGCAAGCACTGCGTGAATACAAGATTCCAGCATTGCGCCAATCCGGGCTGCACGTGTCTGCCCATCCAGCGATCTTTCTCGCAGCCAAGTCAGGGTTCACTAACGCTGTCGTCAGCGCTGCGGACGAAGACGACACCATCACTCTGCTTGACGTGGGTGACCTTCCGCACCCATAGGATCCAAGGTCGAACCATGCTCTTCCACCGCGGCCTTCCGACCAAGTAGGGATCTGCGTCGATGCCGCCGCCGTCCTCATGTCGCGGGTCATGGTGATGGTGGGGCGTTCGCCTACCTTGATCGAATCTTCGCTGCGAGTTGTTGCACTCTCTGGTGGGAGAGTCCGAGGAGTTCGGCGAGATCCCGGTTGGAGAGCGCATCATCGCTGTCCATGGACTCGGAAATCGCATCGTGTGTTGCTCGATCCGCCAGTTGTCTCAAGCTACGAGCGTCCGCGCAAGGAGGTCTTGACAGTCTTCGTTAGATTGCGATACCCTTGATGTATGGAAACGGACCGCTGACGGCCTAGCTGCGTTATAACTAGTCGAAAGTCGTGGGCGAGTACCAGATCTTACGAGAAGAGGCGCCGATTACCCGGTGCCTCTTCTCATAGCGGAGGGTGTGGGATTCGAACCCACGGAGCCGCTGCGTTACTAGTCAGCTCTCTGGATTTGGAGTCCAGCGCATTCGACCGCTCTGACCAACCCTCCGCCAGCCCCTGCTATAGGTAGTCCGATACTGCCGGATATTCGACCTAGATGGAAGGGGTCTCCCGCACGAGAAGAGGGATCATCGAACCGAACGTGTACGGTGACCCACGACAAGCGATTGCCTCGCAGGGGGGAGAGTGGGAGTTCATCATGAGACGCATTGTGATGCTGATTCTGGTGGTCGGTGTTCTGGCATTGTCGGCGTGTGCGGGCACGGTGCTGAAGCTCGACGTGGGTACGTGTTTCGATGACCCTGAGACCTTCGATCAGGTCGAGGATGTGCCAATTGTCGAGTGCGACGTGCCCCACGACAACGAGGTAATCGCGAATGTCGAACTGACCGGCGGCGATTACCCTGGCCAGGATCAGGTAGAGAATCGTGCCATCCAGATCTGTTACGACAACTTCTCTGACTACGTCGGGATCTCGTACGAAGAGAGCATCTACGACATCGGTTGGCTC
>JASJXX010000006.1 GCA_030123765.1 Actinomycetota bacterium
AACGCACTCGTAATGCGTAGGTCGCGGGTTCAAATCCCGCCTCCGGCTCCACGATGAACCGCACGGTCGCCGCCGTGCGGATCATCTGTCTCTGGGGAGGTTGTGCGGCCGTCCTACACGCTCGCGGATCGCTCGTGTCGCGAACCACGCCAGGTAGACCGCGTAGCCTCCGGCAACGAGCCAGAACAGGGATGTGAATACTTCGTGTGCTGTCATGAGGCGCCTCCAGTGCAGACAACGTACCGCGCGGCTACGACACGAAAGGCCTCCACAGCGTGTGCTTTCGCCCGAGAGAGAGATTGTTCAGATAGGAACCTGCGCGCTACCCGACGGCTGGTGCCTCGTGGCCGGTTTCCACTAATCTGTCGCCCTATGGCGGACCAGGCGGATTTCGAGAGTGATGCGATGCAGTTCGCGCCGCAGCTGTATTCGGCAGCGCTGCGAATGACGCGCAATCCCGCGGATGCAGAGGACGTCGTCCAGGAGACGTTTCTCAAGGCCTACCGCGCCTATGACTCCTTTGAGGCAGGCACGAATCTAAAGGCCTGGCTCTACCGCATTCTCACCAACGCCTACATCAACAAGTACCGCAAGGCTCGACGTCGACCGAGCGAGGTTGAGCTCGGCGAACTTCAGGATCTGTATCTCTTCAAGCGTCTCGGTGAGCAGTCCGGCGCCCGGGAGAGTGCTGAGAAGGAGGCGCTTGACATGTTCGTCGATGAGGACATCATCGAAGCGATCGAGTCGCTGCCGGAGAACTTCAGGCTCGCCGTTCTCTACGCAGATGTTGACGGCTTCTCGTACAAGGAGATAGCCGCGATCCTTGACGTTCCGATCGGAACGGTGATGTCGCGGCTCCATCGGGGAAGAAAACTGCTCCAAAAGAAGTTATGGAACCTAGCAGTCGAACACGGATTAGTAGAGCCGAGCCCATGAGTGGATGCGAGAGCGCCGTCGAGTATGTGTACCAGTACATCGACGATGAGTTGACCTACACCCGCAGAGAGCGGATCAAATGGCACCTGAGGCGGTGCGGTCACTGCATGAGCGCGTTCGAGTTCGAGGAGTTGCTCAAGGCCAAAATTGCTGAAGCAGGAAAATCTGAACCACCCGCGGAACTTTTTGACACCCTGCGAGCGTTGATAGAGCAAGAACGTAAAACGGGGGACTCTGGCTGTTGACGTGCCGAGGGTCCGCCTCTGGAGGTCAGTATGCAAGACACCGCCGTGAAGGGTCGCAAGTTCACAGGTTCGAGCCGCGCCCCGAAGACGTATTCGACGACCCGAACCTGCATAGAGAAGGGCTGTGACACCCGGCTCTCCCAGTACAACAAGCGGGAGCACTGTTTCCCTCACGCCCCAACGAGGTATCCGCGTCTGCGAGGCCGGATCATCAAGGCTGAATCCTAAACGAGCGCGACATGCACAACGGAAGATGCGCCGGTAACACCGGCGCATCTCTCGTTTGGGCATGGATGGTCGTGGTGCCGACAGGTTGTCTAACCTGTGGTGCATGAACCGGACATACCGACTGATTCCTGTTGCGCTCACCGCTGTGTTCGTATTCGTTCTCACGGTCCCTGCCTTCGCTGGCGAAAACACCGTCACAGACGACGCAACGTCAGCCGAGGTCCCTGCCGTGCCGATCTTCGTTGGCGACAAGCCTGCTGTTGAGGTGGCCCCGCTCGAGGTCGCCGAAGTCGAACATCCGTGGACGACGAGGTACATCATTCCGTTATTCGTCGTAACTGCCGTGTTGCTGGTCGCCGGAGTCGCCATCGGTTACAACCGATCGATTCACAGGCGCTACAAAGTCGTCGGCTGACGAGCTCCATCACACTTCTCAAGAGCCGGTGGTACGCGACGACGCGCTTAGGCTGATGGCATGAGCAAGGTCGATTGGGATATGGCGGCACGAGTCGCCCGCCGGTTCTCCGGTTCGTATCCGCTTGCGGGCACCTACCACGAACGGAAGTTCGAGTTGCAGGCCCCGGAGCTTGTCGCTCGCGCCTCTGACCTGGTTTCGAACGAGACGGGTCTCGCGATGACGGGCACTCCCGTCGTCAGGGTCATCTCGCGATCGGAGTGGGTCGAAACGAACGCGAAGGCGTTCGGTGCTCTCCTCGCGCCCCTCGAAGAGCGCCTCGCGAGTAACAATGGCATCGGCTCAGCTCTCGCAGCCAAGGTGATGGGCGCCGAACTGGGCGCGGTGCTCGGCTTCATGTCAAAGCGGGTGCTCGGCCAGTACGAACTTGTCCTCCCAACCGGGGACGCGGACTACGGCGACACGGTTCTTTTCGTCGGAGCCAACATCCTGTCGATGGAGCGCCAGTACGAGTTCAGGCCGTCCAAGTTTCGGTTCTGGGTCGCGTTACACGAGTGTGCTCACCGCGCCCAGTTCACCGCCGTTGACTGGATGCGGGACTACTTCCTCTCACTTGTCGAAGAGCTCATCGATACTTCGAAGCCGGAGAGAGGCCGGCTCATCCGCATCGCGTCTGAGCTTCGCACGGCGATCGAGACCGGTACCGACCCGCTCGGCGACGCAGGACTCATTGGACTGCTCGCGTCACCGGATCAGCGTGGTGTGCTCGACCGGGTGCAGGCGCTGATGTCGCTGCTCGAGGGCCACGGCCATGTGGTCATGGACCGCATCGGCGAACGTGAGATCGTCGACGTCCGGCGCATGTCAGATGTGCTCACCGCGCGGCGGAAGGATCCGAAGTCCGCTGCATTCATGAAGCTCATCGGTATCGAGATGAAGATGAGACAGTACGAGACAGGTGCGGCGTTCATCCGCAAGGTGGAAGAACAGGCATCGTGGGGGACGTTGGCGATGGCGTGGGAGTCGCCTGAGGCGCTCCCCACGCTCGATGAGATCGAGGACGCGTCGCTGTGGCTGGACCGGATGGCGGGATGACAGACGAGATCCTGCGCTCGGTCGCCGCCGACATCGGCAGCGGGCCCTGCCTCGTTGCATTGGGGGGAGGCGCGGACTCCGCGGTCCTGCTCTGGGCGGCTGTTGAGGCCCTCGGCGTCGAGGGTGTCCGTGGCGTGTTCATCTATCACGGGCTGGCAGGCTCCGACATGCTGCGCAGCGCAGCACGCGCGAATGCCGAACACATCGGTGTGCGATGTGAAGTTGTCATGCGGATCGTGCCCGACGGGAGCAACCTGGAAGCCAGGGCGAGAGACGCCAGGTATGAGGCGATCGAGGGCATGCTCAGCGACGGCGAGGTTGCTTTGACCGGACACACGGCTGACGACCAGGCGGAGACCGCCATGATGCGGTTCCTCCGCGGATCCGGTTCGGGGGCCATTGGCGGCATCGCGCGTAGCCGGGGACCGTGGCGCAGACCGCTCCTGGAGGCCTCGCGGGCCGAGCTGCGGGCACTGGCTGAGGAACTCGGACTTCCGTTCGCTGACGATCCAGCGAACGAGGATCAGCGGTTCATGCGGGCAAGGATACGGCACAGCGTCATGCCGGTGGCCGAAGCCAAGTGCGGGCCGGACGTTGCCGCACGTATCCGGAAGTCTGCCTCGCTCCTCGCTGCGGATGACGCCCTGCTCGAGACCCAGGCCGCGGGCGTGCCTGTTCTCTGCATCCCTGAGGGGCTTCTGATACCGGCTGCTGCTCTCGTCACGGTTGCCGGCCCGGTGGCCTCTCGCGTCGTGCGTCGTGCTCTGCGAGTCCTCCTTGACGGCGATGCAGGAACAATGGCTGACGTCGAAGCGGTGATCTCCGTCGCGAGAGGTGGCCCGGCGATCTCCATCTCGAACGGATGGCAGGTAAGCGCGGAGCCTCCCTTTGTGGCCCTCCACACACCGGAGCCTCCCGAGCCCGCGTCTGGGTTCGGCGTGATTGTGGGGGAATCGTTCATCTGGGATCGATCCACGTACACGGTATCTCACAGGGAGCCCTGGGAGCCGATCGTGTCGGGTGGCAGGTTCATCGTGCTTGCTGCACGGATTGCGAGAGACGGCTTCGCAGTTCGAGGGCTTCAGCCAGGTGACCGGATTGCCATCGAAGCGGGATCAACACCGGTCAGAGAGCTGCTACGAGCTGCTGGAGTGCCCCCACGGCGGAGGCCGGGTTGGCTCGCCGTCACGGTTGATGGCAAGATTGCGGCTCTCATGGGTGTGCGAGTCGCGCCCTGGGCACGAGCAATACACGGCGAACCGGCCGTGGTCATCGAACGGGAAGTCGGCACGTGAGAATCGGGAAAGTACTGATCACAGCTGAACAGATCGACGCGAAATTGGCGGAGATGGGTGCAGCCATCACCGAGGACTATCGAGATAAGGACGTCCTCCTCGTCGGCATCCTGAAAGGTGCCTTCGTCGTGATGGCTGACCTCGCCCGCCACATCGATCTACCCGTGGAACTCGACTTTATGGCGGTAGCGTCGTACGGGTCGGCGACGAAGAGCTCAGGTGTTGTGCGCATCCTGAAGGATCTCGATCAGGAGATCACCGGGCGCCACGTCCTTCTCGTCGAGGACATCGTCGACACAGGTCTGACGCTCCAGTACCTCTTGAAGAACCTCCAGGTCCGTAAGCCGGCAAGCCTCTCGCTCGCTGCGCTGGTGATCAAGGACGGCATCGACCGGGCGCCGCTGGAGATCAAATACGAGGGTTTCCACATCCCTCCCGTGTTCGTCGTCGGATACGGCCTCGATTTCGAGGGAAAATATCGGAACCTCCCGTACATTGCGGTGGTTGAAGACACAGAGTGAGTGTCAACCGCCGGCAACTTTGACGGAGGTTCGGCGTACCATGTGTGGAAGGGGTTCTGCCCTTTCTGAGAACCAGCCCGCCCCACGAGCCAAAGAGGAGCACCGTGAATCGCACCGCGAGAACCATTCTCGTGTACCTCGCTGTCATCTTCCTCGTGGCGATGACCTTCCAGATGGTGTTCAACGGGGCAACCCAGCCGCAGGAGTTGACCCTCACCGAGTTCACCGCGCAACTCGAAGCAGGTGATGTCACGGGCGAAATCGTGATGAAGGACAAGTCGAACGAGCTCAGCGGAACGATTGGGTCTGGCAGCGACGAGACAAAGTTCGTCGTCATATACCCGGCGGAGTATTCGGCAACACTCACCGAACAGTTGCAAGCTGCCGGAGTCGACTTCCGCGTCGACGCGGAGAAGCCCACGGTCTTCGACTTTCTGCTCAGCTTCCTCCCCTACGTCCTGATTTTTGGTCTGTTCTTCTTCTTCATCATGCGGATGCAGGGCGGGGGGAATCGCATCATGCAGTTCGGGAAGTCTCGAGCGAAGCTGGTCACGAAAGACACTCCGAAGGTGCTGTTCTCCGACGTCGCAGGGGCAGAAGAGGCAGTTGAGGAGCTCCACGAGATCAAAGAGTTTCTCTCCCACCCTGAGAAGTTCCGCGCAATGGGGGCGAAGATCCCGAAGGGCATTCTGCTCTACGGCCCTCCGGGGACAGGCAAGACGCTCATCGCACGGGCAGTCGCAGGTGAAGCCGACGTACCCTTCTTCTCGATCTCCGGATCAGACTTCGTTGAGATGTTCGTCGGCGTCGGTGCTTCTCGAGTACGCGACCTCTTTGAGCAGGCGAAACAGAACGCTCCGTCGATCATCTTCATCGATGAGATCGACGCAGTGGGTAGGCATCGCGGTGCAGGACTCGGGGGCGGGCACGATGAGCGCGAACAGACGCTCAACCAGCTGCTCGTGGAACTCGACGGCTTCGATCCCAATACCGGTGTCATCGTTATCGCGTCGACGAACCGTCCCGACATTCTCGACCCCGCACTCTTGAGGCCCGGGCGCTTTGATCGGCAAGTCGTCGTTGACCGCCCCGATCTCAAGGGCAGGGAGGCGATCCTTGAGGTGCATGCGAAAGGTAAGCCGATGGCCGAGGGTGTTGATCTCACCGTGCTTGCTCGCCAGACACCCGGTTTCACCGGAGCTGATCTCGCGAATCTCATCAACGAAGCTGCGCTGCTCTCCGCCCGGATCGACGACGACGTGATCTCAATGTCGTCTCTCGAGGAGGCTATCGAGAGGGTCATCGCCGGGCCACAGCGCAAGAGTCGTGTGATGTCCGACAAGGAGAGGAAAATCACTGCCTACCACGAAGGTGGGCATGCTCTCGTCGGGCACGCCTTACCGAACGCGGATCCGATCCACAAGGTGACGATCATCCCGCGCGGCCGCGCAGGTGGGTACACCCTGTCACTCCCTGTCGAGGACAATTTCTACGTCAGGCGATCTGAGATGATCGACCAGCTCGCGATGCTCCTGGGTGGTCGTACGGCCGAAGAGCTCATCTTCCTCGACCCATCGACCGGTGCTGCGAACGACATCGAGAAAGCGACAGACATCGCCAGAAAGATGGTGATGGAGTACGGCATGAGCGAAAATCTCGGTCCGCTCCATTACGGAAAGCCTGACGGCGAGGTCTTCCTCGGCCGCGACTACACCAAGCAGAATAACCTCTCGAACGAGGTTGCGGCTGCGATCGACCATGAGATCCGTCTGCTCATCACCCAGGCGCATGAGGAGGCACGACTCATCCTGTCGACTCATGAAGATGCTCTGCATCGCATAGCTGCGGAACTCCTTGAAAAGGAGTCTCTCGACGCAGGTGCCGTGATTGACATACTCAGCGACGTGCCGAAATGGAAACACGTGGGGAACGGAACCATCAGGTTGGAGGCGCCGAAGGGCGTCGAGAGTGTCCAGGGCAGTGTCGCCGCAAGCAGCGACACCGGCACCTGAGCAGGGGCGTGTTGCAACACGCCGTCTGGCAGCTTCGAGGGTCGTCGATCACCCTCGATCAACCCATCGTGATGGGAATCCTCAACGTCACACCGGACTCGTTCTCCGACGGAGGTAAGCAGGCAACGATCGGTGCTGCGGTGAGGGCAGGCGTGACCATGGTGAGAGACGGCGCAGCCCTTGTCGATGTGGGAGGGGAGTCGACTCGCCCCGGTGCTGCACCCATCCCGGTCGCCGAGGAGCTCGCGAGGGTCATTCCGGTCGTTGAGCGACTTGTGGGCGAAGGCGTTGTCGTGTCGATCGACACATCCAAGCCGGAAGTAGCTCGTCGTGGCATCAAGGCGGGGGCGGCGGTGATCAACGACGTGACCGGACTTGCGGCTCCTGAGATGCGCGACATCTGTGCACAGGCTGGCGTCGGTGTCGTGATCATGCACATGCAGGGAACGCCGGAGACGATGCAGGCTGACCCCGAGTACCACGATGTCGTGGCTGAGATCTGCTCGTACCTCTCTGAGCGTGCCACAACCGCCCGGGATGCCGGGATTGGCAGGGACTCGATCGTTGTCGATCCTGGTATCGGGTTCGGGAAGACTCTTGCGCACAACATCGAGATCCTGAGACACCTCGATGCGTTCACTCCGCTCGGATATCCAGTTCTTGTCGGTACAAGCAGAAAAGGGTTCCTTGGAGCGATTCTTGAACCGATACGTGGCGCGACGCGGCCAGATGAACGAGATGGAGCGACGGTTGCAACGGTCGCGCTCTCGGTCGCGAGCGGCGTGCAGATCGTTCGGGTCCATAATGTTCCCCTTGCGGTTGAGGTAGCGTATACCGCTAACGCTATGGTGCCCGCAGAGCATGATAAAGAAATCGACAGGACTTGAACCGAGAAGTTTTTGCTGGGTGATCAAGGATCGCCTTGCCGTGGCGGAGCGGATCGGGGGGTACGGCTTCCAGCATCGGCGAGTTCGCCGCGAGGAAGAGATCATCTGGCTCAAGGAACACGGTGTCAACACGGTGATGAGCCTGCTCGGATCCAACCAGAACCTGTTCGCGTACACAGGCGCAGGGCTGTCGTTCTCCTCGTTCGAGGTACCTGAAGACATCACCCCTGAGGATGCTGTGGCGGTCTTCAACGTCCTCGCGGATGCTCTCGCGCCCGAGGACGCGATCGTTCTCGTTCACCGTGACACGATTGACGACACTCTCTGCGGGCTACTCGCGGGATACCTCATGCACGCAGAGTTGGTTGACGATCCGATCGTTGCTACCGATGTCATTCAGCGCATTCTGGGCCGTGCAATCGGCCCGGAGGGTCGACGACTGATCCCTAAGCCTTAGCCATGCCGATCGCGTACGTTGGCATCGGGTCGAACCTTGGTGATCGCCACGGGCATCTCAAGCATGCAATGCGAGGCATCGAGGCTCTGGGAACGATCGTTGCTGGTTCGCCGATGTATGAGACCGCACCCGTCGGCGGACCGGACCAGGGTCCGTTTCTCAACGCGGTCGCTGCTCTGGACACCGACCTCAGCCCGTACGCGTTGCTTCACGAAGTGCTCGGCATCGAGAGGGAGACCGGACGTGTCCGTCGTGAACGGTGGGGGCCCCGAACGCTCGACCTCGACATCCTGTGGTATGACGGGAAGACGATCGATGAGGACGGTCTCACGATCCCCCACCCCGGGATCCGCGATCGGAGATTCGTGCTCGCGCCGCTCGCCGACGTCGTCCCGGGTCTCGCCGACTCCGATGGGCCCTACGCGGACGCGCTGGGCCAGGTAGCCGACCAGACGATCCAGCGAATCTCGGGGCCGTACGATACGCAGGAGCAACGTTGGATGGTCGGCATCGAGGCAGCAACGGTGCTGACCGGTGACGGTGGTACGTTCCAGGTCGATACGCCAGCGGACTGGGAGAACCCGACCGGCGATATGTTCGGCGCGTTCCTATCGGCCGTTGTTCTCCGTGCCGTCGGCGAGGTCGCTGTCGGCCACCAGCCGTCTTCACTCACGTACCGCTTTGTGCATGGCGTCCCCCAGGGCGCTCAGATCGAGGTCGTTCCTGTCAAGGTCCGAGGGTCCGGGCGCTCCGCCGATTACGTCGTGTCGCTTCTGGTTGACGGGCGTGAGATGGGGCGAGCGTCCGTCTCTACCGTCACTGAGTCGAGGGCGGTCACGATCGCCCCGGAGATGCCGGGTGTCGTGCCACTCTCGAGGTGCACTCCCGTGGATGAGCTCTTCGCTCCAGTCGGCCGGCTGACCGGAGCTTCTATGCGAAGCTGGCGCCCGCTCGAACGATGGGACATCCCGGACCTCGTCGACGGCACAAGCGGAGTGTTCCGTGCGTGGAGCCCGAACCTGACCCTCGGCACGGAGGACCGATTTCTGCGAGCCGCGGCGATTCTAATGCCGATCGACGCGCTGATCTGGACGTCGACCATGCACCAACTAGGGTTTCTCGGAAGCCGAAAGGTGGTTGTGACGCCGACCCTCGAATTCTCCGGACGGTTCCCTGACCTGGAACACGATCCCGGGTGGCATCTCAGTGAGGTGCACATCGAGCACATGACGGACCGATCCGTCTCCGGCACGATCCGCGTCTGGAGCGAAGACGGAAGCTACCTCTCTGTCGGCGCGTCCCACAACCTCGTGATCAGCGGCGAGAACCTGCTGGAGATCGTCTAGCAAGAGGGCGTGGGCTGTCCACTCTCGGTCGTGATGGTGCCGGGGGCACGCCCGCCGGAGACCCGACAGCCTGTCGAGCTACATCTCGATAGCCTACGGAGCCATGCCCGACACGCAACCTACCGGCGTGCTGCTGCTTCAACTCGGCACTCCTGATTCCACCTCGACTAGAGATGTCCGTCGGTTCCTCGCCGAGTTTCTCTCCGATCCTCGTGTCATGGATGTGGCGACACCCATTCGCTGGCTGATCCTCAACGCTGTGATACTGCCCTTCCGGCCGCGTCGCATAGCCGAGGCGTACCGGATGATCTGGTCAGAGGAGGGCTCCCCGCTCCTCCAGCACACCGAGGCTCTCACCAGCGAACTCCGATCGAATCTTGGTGACGGCTACCTCGTCGACTTCGGGATGCGGTATGGCTCGCCATCGATCGCCGACGCACTCGAGAGGCTCATCGCCGGCGGCGCCACCGACATCCGAATCCTCCCGCTCTTCCCTCATTACGCTTCCTCCGCAGGTGGCTCCGCTACAGCGAAGACGATGGAGCTCCTCGCCGAGCGTTGGAACGTCCCGGCAGTCTCGTTTCTCCCGGAGTTCTACGATCACCCGGGTTTCATCGCCGCTGTCGCCGGTGCAGCGAGTCGAGAGCTGGATCGATTCTCTCCCGACCACGTGCTCTTCTCCTACCACGGGTTACCGGAGCGTCAGGTGAGGAAGGCCGACTCGAGCGGAGGTCACTGCTTCGCTACCGATAACTGTTGCGACGCCGTTGGGCCGGCGAACCGCAACTGCTACCGGGCACAGTGCTTCGCGACGACGAGAGCGGTCGTGTCCGAACTGAGTCTCTCGTCCGACTCGCACTCCACGGCGTTCCAGTCGCGCCTTGCAGGCACGCCCTGGATCACGCCGCACACGGATCGCGTTCTTTACGACCTGTATGACTCAGGGATTCGCAGGCTCGCGGTATTTACCCCTTCGTTCGTAGCCGACTGCCTCGAGACGCTCGAAGAGATCGGGATTCGGCTCCGCAAGCAGTGGATCGATCTCGGTGGTGAGGATCTGCTTCTTCTCCCGTGCGTCAACGAGACCCCCGTCTGGGTGGATGCAGTCTCCTCCATGGTGTCCACAGTGGAGCGGTCATGAGCGTCGACCGGGACGAGCTCGTTGCTTTCTATACACAGCTCCAGACGGATCTCTGCACGAGATTCGCAGCACTCGACGGCACGGCGTCGTTCGGGACCGAGCGATGGGAGCGCAGCGGGGGCGGTGGCGGGACAACCCGGGTGCTCCAGGGCGACGGGCGACTTGAGAAGGCCGCCATCAATGTCTCTACGGTGTGGGGGCCGGTGCCCTCCAAGCTCTCCGAACGACTCGCCTCACGGGCGAGCGAGTTCTTCGCGACAGGGATCTCGATGATCTTCCATCCCCTCAACCCGCACGCGCCGACGATGCACGCCAACCTCAGATACTTCGAGACCGACACCGGAGAGAGCTGGTTCGGCGGAGGCACCGATCTGACGCCGTACTACCTCTATGAGGATGACGCGACGCTATTTCACACCGCGCTCAGCGACGTCTGCGAACGCCACGGGATTGCGGATTATCCAGGTTGGAAGCAGCGCTGCGACGAGTATTTCTTCCTACCTCATCGCGGGGAAGCGAGGGGGGTTGGCGGGATCTTCTACGACCATCTCACCGAGGACATGGATGCGGTCGACACATTCCAGCGGGAACTCGGGTCTGCCATTGCGGATGTGTACACAGAGATCGTAGATCGGCGCGCCGACACGCCATACGGACCCGACCAGGAGCGTTGGCACCTCCAGAGACGGGGGCGGTACGCCGAGTTCAACCTCGCCATCGATCAAGGGACGAAGTTTGGGCTCGAGACAGGAGCGCGGACCGAGAGTGTGTTGGCGTCGCTGCCTCCGCGCGTCCGATGGGACCACTCCGCGACGCCAGAGTCCGGCACACCCGAGGCCGACCTCGTCAAGGTGCTGCAACGACCGAGGGAGTGGACATGATCACCACACTGCCGACTTGCTGTCGACGTCCACCGTCACAAGTCTTCGGTGGTATCTACAGGAGGGCATGCTGAACGACTCACAGATCAGCTCAGTGTCATACGCCTATCCGGTGGTCCCTGGCGACGTTCGGGCAGGTCTGGTGACCGCGCTCGGAACGGTCGAGGCGGCGTTGGCCCGTTCTGCCGACGCGGGGATCCCGGCATTTGTGCTCTCCACGTGCCTACGGATCGAGATTGCTGTACCCGCGCCGATGGACCGGCTTGACGAGGCCTTGTCGCTCATCTTCCGTGAGACGCCGGCTGTGGACGGCTCTGTCCGCCGCTCGGGCACCGATGCGGTGGAACACCTCTTCCGGATCGTCTCCGGTCTCGAATCGCCGGTGGTAGGCGAACGAGAGATCCTCGTCCAGTTTCGTCAGGCGACGGCTGCTGCGGGCAAGCACGGAATGGCGAACGGTGCGTTCCGAAGCCTCTTTGACGCCGCTATCGCCACGGCACGGTCCGTACGCAGCGAGCTGCCTACCGATCCGCGGCGATCAATGGCGTCGATCGCCGCCGGCCTCACCGCTCCTGCGGATCGCGTCGGCGTGCTCGGGCACGGGTCTATGGGCAGATCTGTCGCTGAGGCGCTGCTCGCGTTACCTCACCGGCCAGTCGTCGAGGTCTTCGTCCGTCGTCCGGAAGCGATCGAGATGGAGGGGGTCATTGTTCGGTCCCTGGGTGAAGCGCCTTCGGCGCTGGTGACCCTGCCAGCGGTCATCTCAGCGACCTCTGCCAAGACTCGATTGATCCCCGCTGTCGAGCTAGCCAGAATTTTCGCCGATCGCACCGAGCCCCTGACGCTGATCGATATGGCCATGCCGCCAGACTTCTCTCCCACGGAGGAGACTGCGGTTCGCTATTACGACATCGACGACCTGGCTGGCCTGTCGCGCGACCGCAACTCGAGAGGTCGAGCAGATCGCATGGTCGCGGAATCAGCCGCCGAATTCGCGCATAAGATCTGGGCGAGCAAGCATACGGGAAGCCTCATCGAGCATCTCTTCGACCAGGCGGACGATGCTGTTGCTGAGGTCGTTGAGCGGCTCGCCGGGAAGCTCACCTCCCCTCAGGACCGGGCGCTCCTCGAACAGGCAGCTCACACAGCGACGAGGAAGATTCTCCACAGGCCCGTCCACTACCTATCAGGTGACGGTGCCAAGGAGGCGGCCACGGTCGCTGCAGCGTTCGGAATCGACCTTGACGACTGACCTCACTCTTGCAACCCGGGGCTCGAAGCTCGCGCTCGTCCAATCCCAACATGTGGCAGCCGCCATCACGCAATCCTTCCCCGACGTCACCGTTCGGCTCCTGACCATCGAGACCACAGGTGATCAGGATCGCACGACAGCAGTGACCGAGCTCACCGAGCTCGGCGCATTCGTCCGGTCGGTGCAAGCCGCTGTCCTCGACGGCCGCGCCGACCTGGCCGTGCACTCGGCGAAGGACCTCCCCGTGGCTGGACCCGACGGCCTGATCAGTTTTTATCCGACGCGCGGAGACGCTGCAGACGCGCTCGTCGGAGCATCTCTCGAGGGGCTGCCGACAGGGGCGACGGTCGGGACAGGCAGCCCGCGCAGGGAGGCCCAACTTCGCGACCTACGAGCCGATCTTCATGTTGTCCCGATCCGAGGCAACGTCGACACGCGTGTCTCGCTCGCTACAGGCGGATCGCTCGACGCTGTCGTCCTCGCCGTCGCCGGCCTGGACCGGGTCGGGCTCTCAGGTCATATCTCCCACCGGTTCTCCACGCAGGAGATGGTCCCGGCCCCCGCACAGGGAGCCCTGAGCATCGAGACTCGGCCAGCAACGCTTGCTGCGGAGATCGCAGCCAGTCTTGAGGACGGGGAGACGAGGGCAGCGGTCGATGCCGAGAGGTCACTGCTGGAGATCACGGGTGCGGGTTGCCGCTCTGCACTGGGTGCCTTCGCCAGAGTGAAGGGGGACCGGCTCGCAATGGATGCCTTCGTGTCTGACGAACGCGGATGTCGGCGAACATTCGTCGAAGCAGACGATCCCATTGCTCTCGCGAAGATGGCGATGCAGGAACTGGGTCTGTGACGATGCGCCTCGGACTCACCTCAACGCCGGATCGGATCGACGCCCTCACCGTGGAGGCCGCGAGGCTAGATTTCGATGCAGTCCCGCTTCCGTGCATTCGCGTCGATGTGACTCCAGGAGGTGTTGCGAGCCTCGCTGCAGCCGTGTCAGATGCTGATGTACTCGTCATCACCTCTGCCCGCACCGTGGAGTTACTCGGATCCGCCGGTCTTCCGCAACTCCCGATCGTCGCTGTCGGCCCCGCAACAGCGAACGCGGTTGAGGATGCAGGAGGCGATGTCGTGTGGACCGGATCGGATGGGATCCACCGCCTCGCCGACGAAGCACAGGGCCTTCTCGTTGGCCGGAGGATCATCGTCGCGGGGGCGTCGAACACCGCGAGCGAGAGTGTGGAGCAGCTGGGGCGAACGGCGCGCTCCATCGTGTCGGTTCCGCTCTACGTCACGGTGCCCGTCGCACCAGCCGACGATCCCGTTGATGCGGTCATCTTCGGATCACCGACCGCTGTCGTCGGATGGCTCATGTCACGCGAGCTCTCCCACCTCATGATTGGAGCGATCGGGGGGACCACAGCTGCAGCGCTGCGGGAGCGAGGCGTTGAACCCGACGTCGTCCCCGAAGGACCGGGGTTCACGAACACGATTGAAGGCATGGCCGCCCGGCGGCTCGAGAGGAGCGCACCGTGAGCAGTTACCCGGCAGCACGGTCCCGGCGGTTGCGCCGCACTCCTGCGCTGCGCCGGCAGGTCACCGAGACCCGGCTCGACGCTTCCATGTTCGTACTACCCGTCTTCGTCGTCCCTGGGAACGGTATCCGCAAGGAGATCTCGTCGATGCCGGGAAACTATCAGCTCTCAGTCGACGAGCTCATTCCACTCGCCCAGGAGGCCGAGGCCCTGGGTGTGGGCGGGATGCTCTTCTTCGGGATCCCGGAGACGAAGGATGAAGAGGGCACGCCCGCGTGGGATCCCGAGGGGCCCGTGCCACAAGGCATCGCCGCGATCAAGGAACACGCTCCAGACCTCGTGACATGGGCTGACGTCTGTCTGTGTGAATACACGAGCCATGGGCACTGTGGGATCGTCAAGGGTGGCGTCGTGGACAACGACGCCACGCTCCCGCTTCTTGCCAGGGCAGCGCTCGCCTACGCCGCCGCCGGCGCTGACGTCATCGCTCCCTCAGATATGATGGATGGACGTGTCGGCGTGATACGGAGTGTCCTCGACGCGGCTGGCTTCACTGATCGTGCCATCTGTTCGTACTCCGTGAAGTACGCATCGGCCTTCTACGGCCCATTCCGCGACGCCGCCGACTCTGCCCCCGCGTTCGGAGACAGGCGCACCCACCAGATGGACCCACCGAACGTTCGAGAGGCCCGTCGCGAAGTCGAGCTCGACATCCTCGAAGGTGCCGACATGGTCATGGTCAAGCCCGCAGGTCCCTACCTCGACGTCATCAGAGAGGTCAGGGGGATGGTCGACCTCCCCGTCGTTGCCTACCAGGTATCCGGAGAGTTCTCGATGGTGAAGGCCGCAGCAGAGCGAGGTTGGATCGACGGTGAAAGGGTCATGATGGAGTCCCTCACGGGGATTGTCCGGGCAGGGGCTGACATCGTGCTCACCTACTTTGCCATAGACGCCGCCCGTGTCCTGAAGGAGAACCGGTGAGCAGCGCCTGGGATCGAGCGAACGAGCTGATGCCCGGCGGGGTGAACTCCCCCGTGCGAGCATTCGGAGCCGTTGGCGGTGTGCCCCCGTTCATTGCATCCGCCCGCGGCCCGTATCTGCGAACCACGGACGGCGACGAACTCATCGACTTCATCGCATCGTGGGGCGCGATCGTATTTGGCCACGCCGACCCTGACGTGGTCGACGCCATCGCGAAGGCGGCGGCCAGGGGCACGACGTACGGTCTCCCCACGCTCGGGGAAGTGGAGTTCGCTGAGCAGGTGACGACGATGGTCCCGTCGATACAGATGTTGCGCATGGTCAACTCAGGGACGGAGGCGACAGCGTCGGCGCTTCGGCTCGCCCGCGGGGCCACCGGCCGGGACGTCCTCATCAAATTTGAGGGCTGCTACCACGGGCACGCCGACGCGTTTCTCGTGAAGGCCGGCTCGGGATTAGCGACCTTCGGCGAGCCCGACAGCCCGGGTGTTCCTGAAGGGACTGCAGCCACGACCCGGACGGTCCGGTTCAACGATCTTGACTCCGTAGCCGCCGCCATGACGCCCGGCGACGTCGCCGCGGTGATCGTCGAGCCGGTCGCCGGCAACATGGGCGTCGTGCCACCCGAGTCAGGCTTTCTCGAAGGGCTCCGCAGACTCACCGAACGCAACGGTGCGCTGCTCATCTTCGATGAGGTCATGACCGGTTTCCGAGTTGGTCCCCAAGGGGCGCAAGGTCGCTACAACATCGACCCCGACCTGACGACGCTCGGCAAGATCGTTGCCGGGGGAATGCCTGCGGCCGTCTTCGGCGGACGCCGCGACCTGATGTCACAGATGGCGCCCTCAGGGCCGGTGTACCAGGCCGGCACACTTGCAGGGAACCCGATCGCGGTGGCTTCGGGATTGGTGACGTTGCGGCGCATCACGTCGGACCCGGCGTTGTATGACCGACTCGAGGCAGCGGGTCAGGAACTTGAGACCCGTCTGACGCGCGCGATGCGAAGGCACGGCATCGACGGAACCGTGCAACGCGTCGGGGCGATGCTCACCTTGTTCTTCGGCCCGACCGTCGTACGGTCGTGGGACGACGCAGCCGTTGTCGACCGCGAACGCTTTACCCGCTACTTCCAGGGGGCGTTGCGACGCGGTGTGATGCTGCCACCGTCGCCGTTCGAAGCGATGTTCCTGATGGACGCTCACACCGACGTGCTCGAGACCGCCGCAGCTGCCCTCGAATCGGCGATCGGAGATGCCGCGTGACAAGGCTTCTCGACACTCTCGCGTTGCGACCGACCGATCGCAGACCCATCTGGGTAATGCGTCAGGCGGGAAGATACCTACCCGAGTATCTCGAGCTGCGGAGCCGCCACGCGTTCCAGGACGCTATCCGCGATCCGAAGGTCGCCTCCGAGATCACGCTCCAACCCATCCGCCGCTTTGGCTTCGATGGGGCAGTCATCTTCGCCGACATCATGACTCCGCTCGAGGCCATGGGGGTCGACGTGACGTTCGACCCTGGCCCGAGGCTCACACCTATGAGTCTGGCGGAGATCGCCGACCTCCCCGATCTCGATCCCGACCGGATCGCACACGTTGCAGAGACACTCCGGCTCGTAAGGAGAGAGGTACCAGAGGACGTGACCGTCATCGGATTTGCGGGCGCACCGACGACGCTCCTCGCGTACCTTCTGGAGGGGAGCGGCTCCAAGGAGTACCTCGTCCTGAGAAGAGCGATGCATGAGGAGACTCCCGAGTTGGAGGCGGCCATCGCGAAGCTCGCCACCAGCATGCACGCCTACCTCGGGATGCAGATCGAGGCGGGAGCCCAGGTCGTGCAACTCTTCGATTCGTGGGCGGGGACACTCCCCCGGAGCATCCTCGAGGAGAGGGTGTTCCCGGCGGCCCGAGACACCCTCTCCGACCTCGAGGCTCCCACGATCTACTTCGCTCCAGGTGCAGGTCACGCGCTCGGATCCATGAGGGATGTCGGTGCGTCGGGGTACGGTGTCGACTGGCGCATTCCGATCGATGAGGCGTGGGACCAGCTCGGACCCGCCGTCGCGGTCCAGGGCAATCTCGACCCCGCGGTACTCCTCACGAGCCCCGATCGTGTCCATGCCGCCGTCCGTGCGCTGATAGAGCGCACCGCCGGACGCCCCGGCCACATCGTCAATCTTGGCCATGGCATCGACCGTCGGACACCCCTCGAGAACGTCGCCGCACTCGTCGCTGCTGTCAAGGAGTCGAGCTGATGGACCTCTCCCCGGCACTGCTTGAACGTTATGACCGGCCGGGACCCCGCTACACGTCCTACCCGACGGCGATCGAGTTCACCGAAGACTTCCAGGCCGATGCCTACGCCGACCGCCTCTCGGCGTACTCCGCCAACCCCGGCGCTCCTCTCTCGCTCTACGTCCACATCCCCTTCTGCGAGTCGCGTTGTTCGTTCTGTGCATGTCACGTGGTAGTGACCAAACGTGGATCGATCGCCGATGCCTACCTGATCCGGCTGGAGCGTGAGGCGGAGATCGTTGCGCAGCATCTCGGCGAGGGGCGTCCCCTTCTTCAGTACCACTGGGGTGGTGGAACTCCCACGTACTACCCGCCAGAAACGCTTGTTCGGCTCCACAGGTCGCTGACCCGGTGGTTCGACATCCAGCCGGGGGCAGAGATAGCCGCAGAGGTGGATCCAAGGGTCACGACGCCCGAGCACCTCGCAACCATGCGAGACCTCGGTTTCAACCGACTCTCATTCGGAGTCCAGGACTTCGACCCCACAGTCCAAGAACTGATCGGACGCGGTCAGACAGCAGAGGAGACGATCGAGCTCTACAACACGGCTCGCGAATTGGGCTACACGTCGATCAACCTCGATCTCGTGTACGGCCTACCGGGGCAGACAGAAGACACCATGACGGCGACGCTCGACACGGTGATCGCTCTGCGCCCCGACCGGCTCGCCATCTACTCCTTCGCCTACGTCCCGTGGATGCGGCCACACCAGCGGAGAATCCCTGAGCAGGATGTGCCGAGCCGCGAACTGAAGTTCCAGCTCCTCTCGATGATCACCGCGCAGCTGACCTCTGCGGGGTACCGGTCGATCGGCATGGACCACTTTGCTCTCCCCGAAGACGAGCTCTCTACTGCTGCGGACGCGGGGACGCTCACACGAAACTTCATGGGGTATTCGACACAGAGCGGGGCCGGCGTCGTAGCTCTCGGAACTTCAGGGATCAGTGACATATCCGGCGCGTACGCGCAGAACCACAGGCGACTCGCGGACTACTACACAGCGGTCGATGCGGGTGAGCTCCCCGTTGAGCGGGGGTACCGTCTCACTGATGACGACCTCATGCGCCGCTACATCATCACGGAGCTGATGTGCAACGGAAGGGTGTGTTACACCGATGTTGCAGAACGCTTCGACGTTGACTTTGCTACGACGTTCGCAACCGAGCTCGATGTGTTGAACGCACCTGACGGCCTTGTCCGTGAAGGAATGGTCGAGCTTCGAGACGGTGCGATAGAGGCCACGGATCTCGGCCGGATGTTCATTCGCAGCGTGGCACGGGTCTTTGATGCCCATACCAAGAACCGGAGTGACAAGCCGATGTTCTCGAAATCGATCTGAGCGGAGAGAGTGAACAGCATCACGGATGTAGTCGTCATCGGTGGCGGATTTAGCGGGCTATTCCACGCAACCCATCTGGATCGAGTCAACCGCGACGTGTTGCTCGTCGAAGCTTCCCCCCAGCCGGGCGGCATTGCCGGGACAATCATCGAGGACGGATTCGTCCTGGAGCCCGGCGCAGGAACGTTCATGCTGCCTCACCGGGCCCTGACTCCCATCCTCGACGCCGCGGGCGTCGCCATCGAGGAGACGAGTCAGGCCGCCGAGCTCCGATACGTCTGGATGAGAGGGGGCCTGGTCGCTATCCCGTACTCACCCAGAGCGATGCTGACGGCGGCGATATCGATCCGCGGCAAGGCCAGAATGGCGGTGGAACCACTCATCCGCCGAAGATCCGACGACGACAGCGAAGAGTCGTTGCACGGATTCCTCTCGAGGCGCCTGGGCAGAGAGGCAGGCAGACTGCTCGCCCACGTCGCAGCGTCCGGCGTCTACGCAGGCGATCCAGACAACATGTCAGCCGCGGCAACCTTCCCTCTCTTCAGTGATCTTGAGGCCGAAGCCGGAAGCATCATGCGGGGAGGGATCCGGCGTCTGAGGGCGCTCCCCAAGCCGAGACCGCCCAAGCCGAAGAGTCACGTGCCCGTTGGCGGGATGTCCGCAGCAGCCAGAACAATGGCAGCATCGCTCGGTGAGCGGTACCGCGCCGATTTCCCCGTGACGACCGTCGTCAAGGAGGGAGACCACTTCCGCATCGAGGGTCCCGAGACGCTGCGTGCTCGGTCCGTCGTCATCGCCCTACGGCCCGATGTGGCGGCGGCCATCCTGCCCGGCATCGACACAGAAGGCCTACATGGGTGGCCTTCGTCTCCGGTGGTTGTCATCGGCATCGGAGGCACCGTCAGCGAAGTGCCTCTCCCCGACGGCTTCGGGTTCCTGACCGGTCCCGACGTCGAGGCCACGATCCTTGGGTGTCTCTTCGAGTCCTCCTTCAGCCCGCGGAGGGCAGCCCCCGGCCACGCGCTCGCCAAGGTCATTGTGGGCGGTGCTCGAAATCCGCAGATCATCGACCAGCCGGACGATGAGATCGTCGCGGCCGTCGTCTCCGAGATGGAGCGAGCACTCGGCACGGCAGTCACGCCGTCATGGGTCAAGGTTGTGAGGAACAGGGAGGGAATCCCCCAATACGATCTCGAGCATCGTCGACGCCTCGCATCGCTCGAGAACGTCGAAGCTGCGAACCGGGGGCTCGTGTTCGTCGGATGGGGTTATCGAGGAATCGGTGTGGCCCACCTCGCTACCGAGGCGCTGAAGATCACCGACAGGATCGAATAGCGCGACGAAGAGCACGGTGTCCGAGACCGAGAGAGTCCGGGCTGTAAAGCCCGGACTCTTCGTCAGATGGTCGGAGGAGGGTCTCAGGGACGGTCGCCGTCTGCCTGGCTCCCGGCACCGTCCGTGGAGCTGTCTGCCTGGCTCCCGGCACCATCTGTGTAGTCGTCTGCCTGGCTCCCGGCACCATCTGTGTAGTCGTCTTCCTGGCTCCCGGCGTCGCCTGTGTCGCTGACATCGGCGGCACCGTCTGACGCCACGCCAGCGACCTTGTCGCCGAAGTCCTGGCCGTCGGTCGTCGGGTTTTCGTCGCCAGTCGTACCGAACACCGTGCCGACGACGTCCTTGGCGGTCTTGGAGGCGTCCTCAGGGAGGTCCTCAGGGAGGACGGGAGCATCCGGCATCTCAACGTCGCCGGGTGCTGGGATCCCGATCCCGATGTTGGCGCCCAGATCGGACACCCACTGCTGGACCGGTTCCGGCAGGTTGTCGGTAGCGGCGAGACCGCCGCCGGTTGCGGCGATCGCCATCGTGGCGACAGCGAACTTCCCGAGAAGGGTTGAGAGGAAGGTACTGATCATGGTGCGTCTTCTCCATTTTCTGGCCAGAGGCTGTGTCGTACGACTCCTGGCCAACAGTGGTGTCGTACGACTGCCCGACCTGGTTCGGGCTGGAGAGTTCTCGGCAACCGACCTCGCCTCTGCGGCCAGCAGGCCGGGCAACGCTTCGTTGACCGGTTCGCTGACTGCAGAGTCTGATCCGAGTCGATCGATGAAAGCCGCTACCGCGTCTCCGTCTCCGGATTCACGATCACCGGCGGCCAACCGATCGATCCACTCATCAAGGTGTTGCTTTGAACGTCTCATCTCACCCCTGTTACCGACGCGTCGCCACCAGAACGTACTTCTCATCGAAGATTCCTCTCCAGCCGTCTGAACGCTCTGCGTTGCAACGCCTGTACGGCCCCCGGCTTCTTGCCCACGATCCCCGCGATCTCCTTGATTCCGAATCCGGCGCCGAAGCGCAGGAGGAGAACCTCCCGCTGGTCCGGAGAGAGCTGCTCGAGTGTGTGGATGAACTCCTCGTCGCCAAAGCGTTCCATGGCCGCAGACTCCGCCGAATGGGTCGAGGGGCTGACCCGATCCAGCACCACCTCTTCGGTGAGGTCCGTCGGCTTACGTCGCCGTCTGCGGCGCTCATCGATGATCCGGTGGTGGGCGATCATGAATACCCAAGAACGGAACGCGTTCCCGTCCCCCTGGAACTTCCGGAGACCCCGCACCACATGCAGCCAGGTCTCACCTACGAGATCGTCTATGTCTACGCCCCCCTGGCCCCGCACGTACCCACGCAGAGTCGCGTCGATGTCGTCGACGAGGCGCGCCCAGGCCCACTCGGCACCAGACCGGGCGGCGTCAAGCACAGATTCGAAAGGGCCCTCTACCGGCATTGCATCCTCTACGTCAGCGACATCGCTCTCCGCTCTTCTATCGGTAACCGAACCAGCCATCTGAAAACATACGTCCACTCTGTTTCTCGGATCGCCCCGCGGAGGATGCCTCACTGCACCAGGGCGGAGGGCGATGACGCGTACCCCGCTGGTAGAGGAGGCGGCCGGGTGTGTTACTCCGGGACGTTGGTGACGCGGCGGGTAAGGATCCACGCGACGGTGAGTACCACGGCAGTGCCGAGGATCAGGCCGCCAGCGACGTCGGTGAGCCAGTGAGCCCGCAGGTACAAGCGGCTCCACGCCATCGCGACAGCGTACGCGACGCCGAGACCGAGGAAGAGACGGTACCGACCCGGCCACAGAATCGCGAGGAGAATGGCAGCCCCGATCGCCATCGCGGCTCCCGACACCATCGAGTGGCCGGAAGGGAAGGCAGCGGATGACTCATGTACGAGAGTGTTCATTGGCCTGGACCGCCCGACCATCGCCTTGATGGATATCGAGAGGATCTGTGAGCCACCGACCATCGCGACCCAGGCTACCGCTGTCCGCCGATTCGCTAATACGGCGAACGCGATTGTGACGACGACAGCAGTCGGGAGAGCGATCGTGATCGCTCCTACATGATGGAAGAGCTCAGCAACAGCGACGAGCCACGCCACCTCTCCATCCTCCATGATGATGTTCAACGCGTCATCGAGCGGTTGGGTCCATCCCGTGACGACGAGCAGCGTGAGAGTCGCGAACGCGACGAAGAGCGCGACCGCGAACCGGATCCAGCCACTGCTCCGTCGCGTCTCAGGTCCTGTGCTATGTGCGTCTGTTGTCATGACATCTGGCCCGCTCGCCGATTCTGCCGGCCTCTCCCACCGCTGATTCACGACACCATATCAGCCGTGATCGGCCAAGCGAGAGGTCCGGATCGAGTCTGATCAACGGCAGCGACGCGGAGAGGTAACAGTTAGCACGCACCCTTCCACTTCTCGGTGGAGCTTCCTCACGCTGCGGACTCAACGCGTAGCGTCGGAACCGAGGTGTGATGTGAGGAAGGCGACTACTTTCGGGAAGAAGGGCGCGAAGAGTGTGAGGTCGCTGTGACCAGCATCGGGCACGATGACAAGCTCCGCCTGCGGGAGAAGCCCGCTGAGTTCGTAGGCCTCCTCAACGGGGACCACAGCGTCGTCTTCGCCGTGGATGAAGAGCACAGGTATAGAGACGTGCGTGATCCGGCTCCGCGGCGCAATGTCGTCGAACCGTTTCCCGATCATGGCCTGGATCACTGCCAGCACCGCCCATCGGACCGGCCGCGGGAGGGGCAGGTTCGCGTTCATGAGATCCCCAGGATGCGCGAAGGAGGCCACGGCCACGACCGCTGAGAGGCCATCTGAATACGAGGCGCGATAGATCGCGGCGGCGGCACCCACGGAGTGACCGATGACCGCGACATCCGTCACGTCGCTGCGCCCATGGAGATAGTCGACCCCGGCGCCGAGGTCCTCGGCAAAGCGCAGCATCGAGACATGATCGTCATGTTCGGAGAGGCCGTGGTTCCGTGCGTCAAGGAAGAACGCGTGGAATCCCGCATCGTGAAGCGCCGGTGCAAGCTCGAGCATGTCTGCGGCATTTCCTCCCCACCCGTGAAGGACGATCACCGCCGGAGCGACACCCGCGACGGGCACAAGCCAGGCGTGGAGTTGAAGGCTCCTCACGCCCGAGATCCACATCTCCTCCCCAGGAAGACCGAAGTCCGCCGGAGAGCGGTCCGTGTCGCGCTGTGGCGGGCGCCACGCACGCTTGAACAGGCGGGGAGCCGCCGCGACGACTCCCGCAATCAACACGAACGACAGGATGATGCTCTTACGCATGCCGAAACAATAGGTGTCGTGCCAGCCGAGCGAGACGATGCGTAGATCGCGACGGAATGCAACTCACGGAGAATCGTTGCAACAGCAATGACTACGAAGCGCCATCCGATCCTTGCCGAGCGTAGGGATCCAGGCTGATCCACCGTGCTCGACATCCTTCTCCCTGCTACGGATGGTGTGGTCGCTCTCCAATTCGCTGCCGCGGCGACTGCCGTAGTGGTCGGGGTGTGGCTCACTCGCAAGGACAGGGACTCTCGTCGGCTCGTCGTCGGGTTGGGACTTCTCGCGTCTGGTCTGATGGCGATCCGAGCTATCCACTGATCGGTCTGCCCGATTAGGCTGTCGCCGATGTTCGAATTTGATGGTTCGCCTGTACCGGTTCGCGACGGGCTGAAGAACGCGTACGCCGCTATCTGGGGTCATCTCGGGGCGTCCGGCCCGACCATGATCAGTGACGAGCGCATCGGGCTCGCTCGTCACGCTCGGGCGACCCGCAGAGGGGAGCCGTTGCCATCTGTTGACCTCCCGGAATCTGTCCTGGCTCTCGCTAGCACTCTCTTCGTGCATCCGGGGCGCGTCAACGAGGAAATCGTCCGCTGCGCAGCGGACGAGGCGGGTGATGCGGCAGCTGTCGAGGCGATCTCGATCGTGTCCATGCTCTCCGCAGTTGACGGCACGCACCGGGCTCTCGGTGCAGAGCTGGAGCCACTCCCCGAGCCGTCTCCTGGGCGAGCGACGGGGAACATTGCCCGCGGGTTGAAGCGCCGCAGAACCTATCTGCCGATGCCACCGGGAGCGATCCCGGTCGCGTTCGACCTGTTGCCGGATGTTGGGGAGGTGTACCGGGAGAGCTACGGTCCGCAGTACATGACCGAGGCCGAGATGGCGTTCAGCGGGTTCCGCCGCAGCCCGGGCCTCAACCGCGCACAGATCGAGACCATCGCATCGCGTACGTCGCTTCTCAATGAGTGTTTCTATTGAACTCTCAGCCATGTGCGGATGCTCCGTGAGAGCGCCACTGCTTTCGGCTACGACGTCGACATCGCTGCCGTCGGAGACCCTTCTCGGGCGCTCGGGATCCCGGGCGGGGACGAGCTCCTCCGATTCGTTGACACGATCATGACTGGTTCCCCTGATGAACTGGACAGCGCCCGTAGCGCGATCATCGACCATCTCGGACCCGAGAGCCTGGTGGACGCAGCGAGTGTCTTCGGGAACTTCGAGATGATGAACCGGGTGGCGGAGGGCACAGGAATCCAGATTCCCCGCCAGTCGATCGAACGAATGAGGGACACCATCGACGTTCTCGGGCTCGAACGTCTCCTAAGATCCTGAGAAGGCAACTAACCGATTCGTCATGGCGCTGGTAAAGCGCGAGAATCAGGGTGCTTAGCAACCCAGGAGGTAGATGTGGCCGACTCCGGTATCGAGAACCTGCTCCACGAGGATCGCCTCTTCCCCCCCTCAGAGGAGTTCGCGGCGCAAGCTACCGCACAGGCCGCTCTCTACGACGAAGGCGAAGCGGACTTCGTCGCGTACTGGAAGCGCCAGGCTCTCGAACGGATTACCTGGTACAAGGAACCGACCGAAGGTCTGGACGACTCCAACGCTCCCTTCTACAAGTGGTTCGCCGACGGCGAGTTGAATGTCACGTTCAACTGCATCGACCGACATCTCGAGAAGGGGGGTGACAAGGTCGCTTTCCACTGGGTCGGGGAGCCTGGAGACACCCGCACGATCACCTATCGGGAACTGTACGAAGACGTCAACCGTTTGGCGAACGGCCTCCGTTCGCTCGGTATCGAGAAGGGCGACCGGGTCGCCATTTACATGGGCATGGTGCCCGAACTTGCTGTGGCGATGCTCGCGTGCGCAAGGATTGGGGCGGTGCACTCGGTGATCTTCGGCGGGTTCAGCGCCGAGTCGATCATCGACAGAGTCGAGGACATGAAGTCGAAGCTTCTCATCACCTGCGACGGGGCCTGGCGCCGAGGTTCGGTTGTCCCGTTGAAGGAGAACTGCGACATCGCCATGGAATCGACACCCTCCGTTGAACACTGTGTCGTGTACAAGCGGACGAATCAGGCCGTGTCCATGACCGAGGGTCGCGATATCTGGTGGCATGACCTTGTCGCAGGCGAGTCGAGTGAGTGCGAACCGGAGGTAATGGGGGCCGAGGATCTGCTGTACGTCCTGTACACCTCAGGGACGACCGCGAAGCCGAAGGGGATCATGCACACGACCGCCGGCTACCTCACCGGTGTCGCCACAACGCATGCGCTCGTCTTCGATATCAAGTCCGAGACCGACGTCTACTGGTGTGCAGCGGACATCGGATGGGTCACCGGGCACTCCTACATCGTCTATGGGCCACTTGCGAACCATACGACGAGCGTCATCTATGAGGGGACACCCGACTACCCGGAGAAGGATCGGCTGTGGTCGATTATCGAGGAGTATGGCGTGACCATCCTGTACACGGCACCGACCGCGATCAGGGCGTTCATGAAGTGGGGCGTCGAGTATCCCGAACGCCACGACCTCACCTCGCTCCGCCTCCTCGGATCGGTCGGTGAGCCGATCAACCCCGAAGCGTGGATCTGGTACCACGAGAACATCGGTGGGACGGTCTGTCCGATCGTTGACACGTGGTGGCAGACCGAGACAGGGAGCATCATGATCTCGCCACTCCCGGGTGTGACGACGACCAAGCCCGGCTCCGCGACTAAAGCGATTCCGGGTATCACTGCAGCCGTGGTCAACGAGGAGGGCGAACCGGTCGACCCCGGCAGCGGCGGGTTCCTGACGATTACGGAGCCGTGGCCTGCCATGCTGCGGTCGATCTATGGAGACGACGAACGTTACGTCGAGACATACTGGTCCCAGCATGCCGGTCTGTACTGGGCGGGTGACGGAGCGAAGCTCGACGAAGACAACTACTTGTGGATCCTCGGCCGAATCGACGACGTGATGAACATAGCTGGTCATCGCATCTCCACGATGGAGGTCGAGTCGGCTCTCGTGTCACACGCCGCGGTCGCCGAGGCAGCTGTAGTCGGGGCCACTGACGACTTGACAGGACAGGCGATCGTCTCTTTCGTGACTCTGCGCAGCGGAGTCGACGAGAGCGATGAGCTCAACGATGAGCTCAGGAAGCATGTCGCGACGAAGATCGGTCCGATCGCACGGCCAAAGTCGATCATCTTCACCCCTGACCTGCCCAAGACGCGGTCAGGCAAGATCATGCGAAGGCTGCTGCGCGACATCTGCGACAACCGATCACTCGGCGACATCACGACGCTCGCCGACGCGGACGTCGTTGCGACGATCACCGCCCAGCAGGCAGAAGCCCGGAGGTCAGACGAGGAGTAATAACGAAAAGCTAGTCTCGGAGAACTCTCCGGCGGCGGTGGGCGTTGGCCGAAGGTGGATCGACGGTGCGTTACGCTCCAGCCAGCGGGTCGGGGCCGTACCGGTTCTCTCCCTGCGTACCTGTAAGGAAGCGTGTCTCGATCAAGGCCCAGAATCCGCCGATGATCGGCACAAGCCCGATCAGAATCCACCACCCTGACTTGTCACGGTCATGCCATCGCTTGATCGCGATCGCGAGCCCCGCCCAAAGCGTTCCGAGATACATGATGGCGAGCAGTATTCAGCCGATCGTCGAGTTCAACGACGCGAGAAGCCCGCCCACTAGCAGGCTGAAGAGCCACAGCGCGACTGAGCCGAGCCAGAACTCTCCGCGGTTGATCCGCCCATCGAACGCGAACAGTAGACGTCTCCAGTCGATGTTTTCCATCCCCTGTCTCCCCTCGGTACGCCACCGCATCCTGCAGCCCACCCCTCACCCGATGGGGTATGGTGAGGCGACCATGACGCGTACTGACCGCGATCCATACCGGCGCATCGCCAGGTTCTACGATGGGATTCTGGAGCCCGTCAACGCGCCGCTCCGAGCCATCGGCCTCAAGATGCACCCCCCAGACAACTCGATGTCTGTGCTCGACGTCGGATGCGGCACCGGGGCCCACCTTGCAGCGTACGTTGAGGCTGGCGCAGACTGTCACGGCATCGATACCTCCCCTGCGATGCTCGAACGTGCTCACGCGAGGATCGGCGATCGTGCCAACCTCCAGCTCGGGGATGCAGTGGCGCTCCCTCACGAGGAGTCGTCGTTCGATCTTGTCGTCACGTCGCTCTTCCTGCATGAACTCGACGTGCGCACCCGGGACGCAGCGCTCGCAGAGATGGCGCGCGTTGTGAAGCCCGATGGCCGGGTTCTGGTCATCGACTACCGCGCAGGGCCGCTCCGCATGAAGGGGCGCGTGACGCGCACGCTCGTGACCGTCGCCGAGCGCGTTGCGGGGCGCGACCATTACCGCAACTGGCGCGTGTACCTCGGCCAGGGTGGTCTTCCGGCGGTCGCGTCGAAGGCTGGCCTCATCGTCGAGCGCGAGAAGATCGTCTCGGGCGGCAACCTCGCGCTCTGGCTCTTGAAGGCTGCACGTTGACAGACAGAATTGCTTAGCCGTCCAGGGCCTGGCCGAGACGGGTCCGCTCGCGTGCACGGAGGGCAACGCGTACCTGAAGCTGTTCCATCTTCTGAGCTACGTGCTTCTCACCGCTCGGGACCTCATGGGCCTCGAACCACTCCATGATGGAAGCTGCGACGTCGGGCTCGGACCGGTACTGCACGAGGTCAAGCATCCGGCGTACGTTCAGGACGGGCATCGCTGCGACCGTGGCATCCCAGTTCGTTGTGATGAGATCCCACACGTAGGCACCGGTCTCGCTGTTGCCCAGGAGCATCGCGACTACCCAGAACGCGTCCTGGGACCGGATCTCTCCCCTGAGTACCATCTGGAACATGCGCTCGGCTGCCTCGCGATCCGGGATCTGAGTCGCGGCACGCAGATATCTGATCTTCGTCTGGGGGTTGCTTGCAGCATTGGAGGCACGGATGAACCCCCCAAAGTCGTCCGCGGAACCGTTCCCAGCAACGATCATCAGCGCTGCATCTGCGACTTCGGGGTCTCTGTCCCCATCAGAGCTGTAGACGGCACGTGCTCTCTCAATAGTCTCCTGATCCTTCCCGAGGATCCCCATCGACTTGAGCAGCAGGCCGCGCATCGCCCGCGTACGTTCAGACTCCCCCTCGTCAACCCGCCATCCGAGTTCATTAGCCTTCTCTGACACAAGTCCGACGACGAAGTCCTGCAGAGCGCTGCGGTCCGCTGAGGAGACCACCCTGTCGAGTTCGTCGAGTCCTGAGAGCGTGACGGCCCACACGTCGAGTTCACTCTCGTCGGCGAGGGTTGACACCAGTGACAGGAAGTCGCTCCCCATCGCGTCACCTGCGAGCACGCTCGCGAAAGTGTCCGAGACCACCGAGTACCGCTCGATCGGATCAAGATCCGAGAGGCGCCCGACGATCTCCTCACGCAAGTCGCCTTCGTAGTTCACCCGGTAGAAGCCCTCGCCGCCGGCATTGATGACGAGCCCCTCACCAGATTCGATTGTGACCGGATCTTCTCCAAGCAGGATCCTTCCGTCGCCGCTTGCTGATCGGTACAGGACCGGTATCTGCCAGGTCTTGTCCCCCTTACCGAGGAAGCGGAAGTGTTCCTGAGAGAGCCGGTAACCACTGTTGTCGGTCGATACCGTGACCAGCGGGTAGCCGCCCTGGAAGATCCATGTATCCATGATCTCTCCGACAGGCTGGCCGGATTCCGCCTCGAGCGCGGCCCACAAGTCGGGCGTGTCCGTGTTCGCATACGCGTGCGTCTTGAGATATCGGATCACACCGGCGCGGAAGGTGTCCTCACCCAGGTACTGCTCCAACATGCGCAGCACTGCCGAACCCTTCTGATAGGTGAGGACGTCGAACATGGCATTCGCCTCTTCAGGCGAGACAACTTCCAACTCGACTGGCCTGGTTGCCTGGAGCGCGTCGGTCTCCTGGCTCATGGCGCGGAAGCCGGAGAACGCGAGCCACCGCTTCCACCCAGGCTTATACGCGTCGACGCATTTCATCTCTGCGAAGGTTGCGAACGCCTCGTTGAGCCAGATGCCGTTCCACCACTTCATCGTGACGAGATCACCGAACCACATGTGCGCGATCTCGTGGGCGATCACATCGGCAACTCGTTGCGTCTCGGCCTGGGTGGCCTTCTCCGCGTCGAGGAGCAGCGCAGTCTCTCGGTAGGTGATACATCCGAGGTTCTCCATTGCACCGAACGAGAAGTCGGGGATGGCGACCATGTCGAGCTTGTCCCCTGGATACGGGATGTCGTAGTACTTCGAGTAGTACCGAAGCGAGTGGGCGCCTATGTCGAGAGCGAAGGCGGTGAGATGCTTGTTGCCCGGTGGGGCGATGATCCGCAACGGCGTGCCATCAACGTCGAGGGGCTCTGTGGCTTCGAGCTCACCGACGATGAACGCCACGAGGTAGGTAGACATTTTCATCGTCTCGGCGAAGCTCACCTTGACCCTGCCTGAACTGAGCGTCTCGCGCGATGTCTCGGCGGCATTTGACAGAGCCATAAGACCCTCGTCGACGATCAGGGTCACCGTGTAGGTGGCTTTGAAGTCGGGTTGGTCCCAACACGGGAAGGCACGGCGAGCGTCGGTCGCCTCGAACTGTGTCGTTGCGATCGTCTTCTCAACACCTTCATCGGTGGTGTAGCGGGACCGGTAGAAGCCACGCAGATCGTCGTTGAGTGTTCCCTTGAACGTGATCGTGACGCGTGCGGGGCCGACAGGGAGTTCCGTGTCGAGCGTCAACGTTGCACGCTCGCTCTTCTCGTCGAGCGAGACCGTTGCTCTGTGAAGAGTGTCGCCAACGGTCACCGTTGCCTCGCTCAGCTCGAGCTCGATGGCGTTCAGGATCACCTTGTCGGTTGCTTCAGCAACATCGATCTCGATGCCTACGGAGCCGACGAAGGACGCGCCTTCGATGTCCGGCTCGATCTCAATGTCGTAGTGGAACGGGACGACGGTACGTGGCAATCGATAGTCGGCGTCAGACGCCATAGGATCCTCCGAAGGTTTGACGCGGATCGGGGAAGAGTACAATGCCGGGCCACGGAGCACAACGGAGCACAGAGGTCAAGCCTCAGCCGTGGCACGTCTCGGCGCCTACCCCTTACCGCCTGCCATCTGCTGGTATCCGCCCACGCTTCTGGATCTGCCCGCGGATCACCGTCACGATGACCGTGACCAGGAAGAGGGCCAGCGCGATGGCGTTCAGCATCGCTCCCCACTTGCGTAGTTCGAAGAGTCCAGCGAGCCCCCCCACCACCCTCGTCAGCACCGAGATCTGGAAGAGCGCGACAGGAATCCACATCTCAGCTCTGAAGGGGAAGGGAATCCCGGCGAGCGCGGGGATCATGATGGGGGCGTGAGCCATGATCATCGACATGACGAACCCCAGAAAGAGCGTGTGCAGGGCAGCGTCGTACGTCGGCGAGGCGACGTTGAGACCCGAGGCCATCCACAGGGCCCCGGACACTGCCAGCCACGCGTATCCGACCAGGAGCCCCGTGGCCATATACCGCGTGATTCCTGCGACGCGGATCGTGCGACGTGCAATGTCGTGTCGAATGAGCCAGATCGCGACGAGAAGGTTCCCGAGACCAGCGATCCGCACACCGATCCACGGTGATGTCCAGGCGATGACCGATCCGATGAGTACCACTGCTACGGCGCCGGCGAGCTGTCTCCTCATCTTCTGAGTGATCGCGATCATGCGGGCAAGCTCGAGGCGTTCGCCGGCGATGGTGAGTACGAGGAATGCAGCAAGCCACGGGACGAGGGATGCGACCGGTCCACCCGTCAGCCAGGTGAGGGCGGCAAACACCCACGCGACAGCGCCGATGCCCATCATCACGATGTGCGATTCGGGCTGCATGCGGTACGCCGTGACGAAGAGAGCGACGAGTACCGCTCCGCCGGCGAGGAGCAGCGCTCCCGACAGCTCATGTGGCGATCCGGTGAGCATGGAGACCACCGCGCTGGCAGTGAAGATCGGTGTGATCCACGTCCATGCTCTGTTCATAGCGACGGCGCGCTCCATCCCGATCACGGTGCCGAGAAAACCAAGGACGAGGATGGGTCCGTGTGTGCCTGGCGCAGGGGGAGCGCCGAGTACCCAACCGATCTTGACGAGTCCCATCCAGACTCCCAGGACGAAGGATGCGAGCGCGATGACTGCGATGACCGCTCGAACGGGTGTGGGAATCGTCATTCGGGAAGGATACTGAGGCTCTCGACCGCGAAGCGAGACGCGCCATTCTCGATAGTCTCCACGACATGGACACCACACGTTCTGCCGACGAACACGTATCGGCCGCATGGGAAGCGCTCTCTCAAGTAATCGACCCCGAACTCGGGTTGTCCATAACGGATCTTGGACTCATCTACAGGGTCGAGGTTGGTGGATCGACGGTCCAGGTTGATATGACCACGACCACTCCCGTCTGCCCTCTCAGCTCGTACTTGACGCAGATGGCGGAGTCCAAGCTGGCGGAGATCCCCGGCATCGATTTCGTCGTCGTCGAGCTCGTTCACGCTCCACTGTGGTCACCTGAGATGATGACCGATCACGCCAGGGAAGTGCTCGGCGTCTCTTCGTGACGCGCCGGGAGCTCGACGGTCTGGCCGGGCCCCTTACCGATTCTCGACTTCGCCGGTCTCGATGTCGCCTATGGATCTTCCGAGGATGATCTGGTCGATCGTCTGAGATAGGAGCTCGTAGCTCACAGGCCCGGAGACTTTGCCGACTACGACGCCCTCCCTGTCGACGAAGAAGGTCTCCGGCAGCCCGAGGACTCCCCACTGGAAAGCAGTCCTAGATCGCTCATCGACGGTGTAGACCGTGAAGGAGCTCCAGCCGAGCTCGTCGAGGAACGATTGAGCGTTGGCCGGGGTGTCCTGGTAATTGACAGCGATGAACGTGACACCGAACTCCGCGTACTCCTGCGCGCCGCGCGCGAGCGCCGCGTGTTCTGTCCGGCAGGAGAGGCACCATGAGGCCCAGAAGTTGATGACTCGTATGTCGCCCGCGTAGTCATCGATCGTGATTCTCCCCGAACCATCCATCAGGGCGATCTCTGTAACCGGTGCAGGCTTCCCCATGAGCGGCGAAGACGAGATGCTCGGGTCAGTGCCGAAACGTCCGGCGAAAACCATGGCGAAGGCGAAGAACACAAGACCCGCTGCGATGACGACCCACACCATACGGGATCCGAGCCGCTCTACTTCCGGTTCGCTCATCTGCCTTCCATCTCAACCAGGAGCAACTCGGCAGACGCCTTTACGTCCTCGGGTACGCCCTCGGAGGTGACGATCACGAGAAGAGCAACGGCGGCGTCGTCGTAGTTCCCGAGCGCGAATTGGATATTTCCGAGGAACCACGTCGCGGCGAGCGATCCGGGCTGACGCTGAAGCGAGGCTTCAACGTAGCCGAGCGCGATGTCTGGCCGCCCGGAGAGGTACGTCATCCATCCGACGTTTGCGAGCGCCTCGGGGTGTTTCTCACGTTCAAGCACTTCCATGTAGTGGTCGAGTGCCAGGTCGAAGTCGGTCGCTTCGAAGTATCGTCGAGCAAGAGCGAGGCGCATGCCTATCACGTCAGGGTTCGCCGCTACCACGTCCTCCATCTCTTCGTTTGACACGGTGTCGAGATCGATGAGGCGCTCTCCGATCAGAACGTCGCCAGCAACGCCCTCGGCCCCGGCCGCGGATGGCCCGGTCAGGGAGTTGACGGCGTACACGCCGATGATGGTGATGGCGATCGCAACGATCGCTGTTCCCGCGACTGCCCGTCGAGAGATCCTCCTGTATTCTCCACCCGTTCCGGGCGAAGGGTGAGTTCGCGAATCAGGGCTGGCCTCTCCGGTCCGTTCAGCCATGAGCCCGTCGAGTTCGGCAATGTATCTCTCGCGAAGCCGCTCGGCCGTCACCTCGTCGAGGTCACCGATCTCGACCTGACGCGTGAGGTCTGCAAGCTCCTCGGTGACGAGTTCTATCTGTTCCAGATTGCGGTTGGTCATGGCGCCGCCTGGCGTGTGGCGGACTTCCGCTTCATGGCAAACAGCACGCCACCGCCGCCGAGCAAGGCAGCGATGGGGATGACCCACAGTGCAACGGACCACACCGACGTTGAGGTGTCAAGGATGTAGGAGTCTCCGAACTTCGCAGCGAAATCAGCGATGATCTCTTCATCGGTGGCACCAGCCGCTACGCGCTCAGCAATGAGCGCCCTGTAGTCCGCAGCGACGCCCGCCTGGGAGTTTGCTATCGATTCGCCGCTGCAGAAGGGGCACTTGATGGCTCCAGAGAGTGTTGCGATGCGGTCCTCAGCGGTTGGCGCGCTCGCGGGCGCTGAAGAGAACCCGAGAACGATCACCGCGACAGCAACCGCGGACACCGAGACGGCAACGATGGATCTGAACCGTTCAGACATTCGATACCCCTGAATCTGCTGCCCGAACCTCATCTGACGACGGCTCTCGCCTCCTGGGTCTCCTTCCGAGAGCGATAGCGCCGCCGGCCACGACGACAGAGCCACCGACCCACAGCAGCCACTGCAGGGGGAAGATGAACACGGCGAGTTCGATGCGTTCCGCTGACCCGCCTGCAATGCTGATGTAGACGTCGTCGACCAACCCGGTCCATACGTCAGGCGTCCCTATCGGCTGAGGGAACCCGTCATACGTGTTCAAACGAGGCGAGAGCACGGTCCTGGCGGTGGAGCATGACTCGTCCATGACCGCGACCCGGACCCCCTGGACGACGCGGCTCGGCTCAATCATTGAGAAGGGTTCGAGGTACTTGATGCAGTAGCCCGCGACGGTGGCGGAGTCACCGGGGGAGAGGGCGATCGTCTCGCGCACCGCGAGACCGTTGGTGGTCGCAAGAGCGATAGCGACGAGAACTATCCCCACGTGGGCCACCTGGCCACCCCAATACCCTGAATCGTGAGTGAACACCTTCCGAGATCCAACGATGAAGCCTTCGGGTCTCTTTCGTGCGAGTTCGACGAAGCGGAGGGTAATTGCAGCGCCCACAAAGAGAGCGAGTCCAATGGTGATGATCACCGCCACGCTCTGGACACCAAGCGCCACCGTGCCTGCGGCTGCGACGAGACCGATGGCGAGAGCGGATCGGAGGCGCCTCCAGAGAAGCTCGGGCGACGCGACTCGCCACGGCGAGATGCATCCGATGCCGAGCACAAGGAGGAGCAGCAACGAGAGCGGCACCGCTGCCCGGTCGAAGAACGGTCGACCAACCGCGACTTCGTCCCCTGACACGGCCTGGATCATGATCGGATACAGCGTCCCGAAGAGCACGGTGAACGCGAACACTGTGAGGAGCAGGTTGTTCGCAAGGATGTATCCCTCACGAGATGACAGCGAGTCGAGGCGCGGTGCCTGCGCGACGCTCTGTGCTCTCATGGCGAAGAGGGTGAGCGAGCCGATGACGATGACCGCCAGGAACATGAGAAGGATCGGGCCGATCGTCGACTGGGAGAAGGCGTGTACCGAGGCGATGATGCCCGAGCGAGTGAGGAAGGTGCCGAAGATCGTCAACGCGAACGTTGTGATGACGAGGATGAAGTTCCATGCCTGGAGCATCCCGCGTTTCCGTTGCACGATTGCCGAGTGGATGAATGCGGTAGCGGTGAGCCAGGGAAGGAGTGCTGCATTCTCCACCGGATCCCACGCCCAGTAACCGCCCCACCCCAACACCTCATAAGACCACCAGGCGCCGAGAAGAATACCGAAGAGAAGGAACCCCCACGAGATCAGCGACCAACGATGGGTCACGTCGAGCCACGTCCGGCCGCTGTCGCGCCTCCAGAGCGCAGCGATAGCGAAGCTGAAGGGCACCGTGAACCCGACATAACCGACGTAAAGCATGGGTGGGTGCACCGCCATCAGGATGTGGTTCTGGAGCAGCGGGTTCGGCCCGGCTCCCTCGGCAGGGGCGACTGACGCCGCGAGCGGCCACCAGGAAGAATCTGAGCAGAAGCCGTTCGCGACGGCGGTGCAGACAGCGAACGGGTTCGCGACGGTCGCCATGAGGCCGAACCAGAAGATCGAAGTCATCCCCATCACTCCGAGGGCGAGCACGCCGAGGCCATCCGTTGTATCGAGGCTGCGCCAGACAAGATAGGTGAATATCGCAAGCAGAAGACCCCAGAGCAAGATCGAACCTTCAAGAGCAGCCCAGGCGCCGGCGAAGAGGAAGAGGAACGGGGTTGTAGTAGCGGTGTTGTTCGCGACGTAGGCGATCGAGAAGTCGTGGGTGAGAATGGCGATCTCAAGGAATACGAACGCGGCTACGGATGCACCGACGAACACCAGCACCGGCAGCCTGAGAGCTTCCTTTGATCCGCTACGGGTGCTTCGAAGGCTCTGGATGACAAGGACGGCCGCTGCCACTAGAGCGACAACGACCGCGAGGTATCCCGCGAACGCCATCACGACTCAGAGCAGGTATGGAGATCTTGGTCGTAGTCCCCGGCGTCTGCCCGGTACTGCTCATCGTGCATCACGAGCATCGTGTCGGACACGAACATCTCTCCGTTCCAGGTACCTTCAACGACTACGCCGATTCCCTCGCTGAAGAGTTGCGGCGGTGTACCCGTGTGGATTACGGAGACGGCGATGTCACAATCCTGGACGGTGAACACGACGGTGGTGTCCTCTTCGATGACGGATCCGGCGACAACCTGGCCTGCGAGCCGCAGACGGGACTCCCCCGCCTCGCGCGTCTGCACCTCTGCTGGCGTGTTGTAGTACACGAGTGCAGAGGAGAGGTTGACCATGAGCACTCCGAGAACACCGATGATTACGACGGCGGGAATCACGAACTTGGCGTACCACTTCATGACAGTTCGTCGAGCTTCTTGTGAGCCCGCGTGATGCGGATCGCGATCGAAGCCGTATGCGCGATGAGAGCGAAGTAGGTGATCCCATATGCCAGAGCGACCCAGTTCCACTGGGCTGCGTACTCCATCAGCTACCTCCCGTCAGATCAGGGGAGGTGATACCGTGCCCTGCGATGGGGCCCGAACTGGTCTGTTCCGAGACGAGCACCGCGTCTTCCAGACGGCTGAGCTCGATCCGTTTGAACATCATCGCCACGTACATCACCGTGAAGCCGGAGACGGCGATGAGGAGCGTGATCACCATGGAGGTGTCCATGGAGGGGCCCTCAGGATTCAGGAGGGTGGGGGCCTGGTGGAGGGAGCGCCACCAGATGACAGAGAAGTGGACAAGGGGTACCTGGACGATGGCGAGTACCCCGAGGATCGCTGATCGTTTCGCACGCATATCGAGATTGTCGGTCGTGCGCCGCAGCGCCAGGTAGCCGAGGTAGACGAAGAACATGATCGCAGTGAGCGTGAGCCGAGCGTCCCACGTCCACCACACACCCCAGGTCGGTTTCGCCCAGACCATGCCGAGCACGATGGTCATTCCGGTGAACATGACACCGATCTCGGCAGAGGCGTGGGCACGTCGATCCCATTTGAGATCCTTCTTCCACAGGTACATCGCCGATCCAAGCATGGTGATGCCGAACGCAAGATACGCGAGCCACGCAGCGGGCACATGCACGTACATGATCCGCGACAGTTGACCCTGGAGGGCGTCAGGCGGGACCGTCATCGACGCGACGAAGACGTGGAATCCGGCGACCGCCATGACGATCCACGGCCAGACGGTGGTGCGATGTTCGTTGGCGGTCATGCAGTCTCCTGTAGGGGGCGGGCTGAGAGGACACCGACAACAGCGAGGAGCAGTCCAACGATGGCCATCAGCAGCACCCAGGGAAGGCTACTGCGGCCCAGGCGTAGCGCTTCCCATGCCTGGGTCGCGCCAAGGAGGAGCGGCACCGAGAGTGGCGCGACGAGCAGAGGGACGAGTGCTGTTGCCGACCGGCCTGTCGAGACGATGCTGGCAGCGAGCGTGCTGAGCAGCGCGAGGCCCGCTGCCGCGAGAACGAGCACAGTGGGAAGGGCGACCCATCCGGTCGGTGTGATGTCGTAGAGCACGATCGTGACGATGCCGAGAATCGTCTCGAACACCAGAAGAAGCATGAAGCTTGCGGTCGTGCTGCCAACGAAGATAGCTGCCGGATCGAGGCCTGTGAGGGCGACCATGTCGCGTTGTGCCTGGGTTCCGGCATTGGTCTGGCGGATGGCGATGAGGACTCCGAAGAGCATCACGATCACCCAGAACATCCCTGGACCGATTCTCTGCAGCGTGGGAGCATCCGTGCCGATCGCGAGTGGGACGAGGAGCAGAGCGATCGCGCCGAACGGGAGTGTTACCCACAGTACCTCTCCGGAGCGACGCTCACGAAGCAGGTCGCGCCGCACGATCGTCATTACCTGAGCAAGGAAACTGGGGGCGTCGGTTCTCACAGCAGTGTCCCGTTCTTGATCTCGTGAGTTCTTGTAGTGAGCGTGTTCATACGGTCCCGGTCATGGGAGACGAGTACCGCTGCGCCCCCCCGATCGACCGTCCGATGCACAAGCGTATCCACGAGATTGATGGCATCCGCGTCGAGAGCCGAGTGCGGTTCATCGAGGAGCAGCAACTCGGGCCCGGTCATGAGAATTCTGGCGAACTCGGTGCGTCGCTGCATCCCGTGGCTGGAGTGGTCGGCTCTCCTGTCAGCCGCACCGCCGAGCCCTACGAGCTCGAGTGACCGGAGGGCTTCAGACGTTGGAAGACCCTGTGCGTCAGCAACGAACGCGAGGTTTTCGAGGAGTGTGAGTTCAGGGTACAGGCCTGGCGTGTGCCCCACGTAGCCAATTCGGTGGCGGACGTCGTAGCGGGCCACGGAGTACATATCTGCGCCGAAGACGGAACAGCGACCGCCCTGGGGCGGCTGCAGTGTGGCGATCAGGCGAAGCAGCGTCGTCTTACCCGCACCGTTCGACCCGAAGATGCCGACAGCCTCTCCAGCGCGAACGGTGAGCGACACGTCGTCGAGGATGCGGACTGCACCGGCACGCACCGAGACCCCCTCAAGATCTACGAGCACCGCACCATCAGACATAGCGGGGAGTGTACGACGACGAGACGCAACTATGGAACTGGTGCGCAACGGAATAGGATACCCCTGGGGGTAGTTGGAACTCTTGTTACCCTATCGATCCATCGACGGACAAAACGGAGAATCACCCTCATGGCCACAGTAGACCTCGCGCTCGACACGATCGAGTCCACGATTGAAGACAATGACATCGTGCTCATCGACTTCTGGGCAGATTGGTGCGGACCATGCAAGATGTTCGCCCCCACCTTCGAGAAGGTGTCCGAGGAGTATCCAAAAATCGTCTTCGCCAAGGTTGACACCGAGGCCCATCAGGAGCTCGCCGCACAGTTCCAGATCCGTTCCATCCCCACACTCGTTGTCTTCCGCGACCAGATCGGCATCTTCAGCCAGCCGGGCGCGCTGCCAGAGGAAGGCCTACGCGACTTGATCGTTCAGATCGAAGGACTCGACATGGATGGCGTCCGGGCGGAGATCGCGAAGGAGAAATCTGAAGCTGCGGCCATGTGAAAGTGAGCTGTTGCCACTCCGAGTACCGCTACTCCGTCTCCATCATTCGCTCAGGCTCAGTCTGAGGTGAGGCCCCACTCCGAGAAGGTGGCGACCTCCGTGACAGACGCGGCGGCGAGCTTGACGATGGGGAGAGCGGCGAGCGCACCCGATCCCTCCCCCAGGCGCATGTGAAGGTCCAGGATGGGCTTCCGCCCAAGCTTCTCCAGGAGCAGTCGGTGTCCCGGCTCCGAAGAAACATGGGCCGGCCAGCAGTGGTCCAGCGCACCGGGTCGTGCACATTCGAGAGGCATCAGCGATGAAGCGACCACATACCCGTCGAGAAGCACCGGTATTGATCGGTGGCGAGCTTCGATCGCAGCACCTGCCATTGCGACCATTTCGGATCCACCAAGATGTCTGAGCGCCTCGATTGGTTGCACGTCACCTGTCCGTTGCACACTCTCGCTGACGACCGATGCCTTGTGTGCGATGCCGGCTTCGTTGACTCCCGTCCCTGGACCAACCCACTTGGTGGCCGGAGAGCCGAAGAGTGATGTCGCTATTGCTGCCGCTGGCGTTGTGTTCCCTATGCCCATCTCACCGAGAATGAGGAGATCGGTGTCAAGCTCGGCGACTGCTCTTCTTCCTGCGAGGAGAGCTTGCTCGAATTCGTCGGGATCGAGGGCTGGCTCGATCCGAATGTTGCCTGTGGGTCGCCCTACTCCAACATCGACGACGACGAGGTCCACCTCGAGATGTCTCGCCATCACTGCCGCGGTCGCGACTCCTGCATTCAGGGCGTCCAACATTGCTCGGGTGATTGACTGGTCGTACGCGCTGACACCCTCCGAAGCGACTCCGTGATCGGCGACGAAGATCACCGCTGCCGGTCGTTCCACGATGGGTCGGGGGCTCCTCTGCCACTCCGCTAGCCAGACCGCGATCTCGTCGAGTCGCGACAGCGCCCCCGCGGGGCGCAGCACGTTGAGAGACCGTTGCCGAACAGCCTCTCCCGACGCAGTGTCCGGTCCTGGTAGGTCGCTGAGACCGAGTAGGTCAGCCACGCTTAAAATCCATCTTGTGGGCTCCACGCGGCTGCTGGACATGGTTCCACATACTGCTTCCTAGGTTGCGTTCAAGGGGCTCTGCTGCGATCCACTCTCGGCGGCCATCTCCTGCCTCCTGCCCTCACCTATCCGGCGGGGGAGAGAAGAGGGGGGCGAGCAGCTCCTGGGCCCGCTCCAGGTCGTCACGTTCCACCATCACGGAGAGCTCATACCCGCCGAGCAGTCCCGGGTCGGTGATGAGTGAGGCGGGGACTCCCTCATCGACCAACAGTCCCCATGCTTCTTCGGCCTTGCTGCGATCGTCAAAAAGTGCTGCGACTACGAGGTTGCCAAGGATGGACATCAGCCGCCCGCTCCGCCTGTGAAGTTCCATTGCGCGAGGCGCATGGAAGGGGCGTGGATGAAGGTCGGCCCGAACTCCGAATCGGCGAACCGAGCATCACTGCCGATTCCCTCAACTCTCCCGGGTGCCATCGCGTCAACGAAGGACTGCGTGAACCGCATGTCTGTGACGGGGTGTGTGATTTCGCCGTTCTCGATCATGAACGTCCCGTTCCGTGTCAGTCCGGTGACTACAAGCGTCTTCGGGTCGAGCACTCTGCAGTAGTTGAAGGTCGATACGTAGATGCCGCGGTCGATCCCTGCGATCAGCTCCTCGACAGAGTTGTTGCCTTCGTCGAGGAACAGGTTTTCGGCGAACGGCCCCCACATCGCCGAATCCGGTGCCGCGTGGCCCGTGGAGACCGTCGCGGCTTTGCGTGCCGTCCTGCGGGTATGGAGCAGCGATGTCGACACACCACTCCGCACGAGGTCGACGCGGCTCTTGGATGTGCCCTCGCTATCGAAGGGGAGATAGAGCGCCCGCGAGTCCGTCGGATCGTCCCAGATGCTGATCGTCTCATCGAACTGCTGTTCACCGAGGTTGACGAACGACATCTCTTCCTCAGACATCTTCGCGTTGAACCCGTAGACGTTCAGGAACACCGCGATGGTCGCTATGCACTCTGGCGAGAGCACTACCCGGTACTTGCCGGGTTTCGTGTCGATGGCACCGATACCGTCGCGTGCTCGTTGTGCTGCAAGCGCACCGACCGCGCCAGCATCGATGCTGGAGAGCGCCATGGCAGCTGCGTGTCCCGAGCCTGCGGAGGAGGGTGTCTGGTGGATGCCGTCGACTACCGCAGTCGTGAAGCGCCCGTGCACTTGACGCCCTGCGGTGTTCCCGTAGGCGCGTCGACGGGCCTCCGTCTGGCAGTAACCCGCGCCGAGGAGACCCTCTCCCGCATCTACGAACGCTCTGACGGCTTCAGCCCGTGCTGTCGGATCGGCCGAGGCTGTGGTGTGATCCCAGTGGTCGATAGCGGTGAACCCCGTCGGGCCACCGAGACCAGCCCAGTCCTCATCCACCGGCTGGCCTGCAGCGGTCTCGATCGTCGCGTCCACGAAGCGAGTCAACCCCTCGTGAGTGGTAGCCGTGGTGGTTGAGCTGGCAACTCTGCCTTCCAATGCGACCCTGAGGGTCACCTGTTCGACATCCTCAGAGACGTTCTGGTGGATGAAGGAGTTTGCGAACCGGGTGAGGGAGGTCACGCCAACGTCGGCAAGCACTTCCGCTTCGGCGCGGCCACCGACAATCTCAAGCGTCTCGTTTACGAGATTCTGTTCCCTGTTCATGCCCTCACCCCCACGCGTATGTTGGCGAACCGCCCTGGCGATGCCGAGTGGCCGGTGTGGGCGACCTGCATCGGTTGGCCCTTTCCACAGTTCGGGGTACCCCAGTGCACCCACTCTGCCTCTCCGGCGAGGCGGTCGAGCGAACCCCAGAACTGTGGCGTGATACCTGTATACGTCGGATTCTTGAGCATCCTGCCGAGTCTGCCGTTCTTGACTTCCCAGGCGATCTCCGTTCCGAACTGGAAGTTGAGCCGTCGATCGTCGATCGACCATGACCGGTTCGTTGACATGTACACGCCGTCATCGGTGTCGGCGATGATGTCGTCAAGAGTTCCTTCTCCAGGGAGGAGGCCGACGTTGGTCATACGCACCATCGGCAGACGGTTGAAGCCATCGGCCCTGACCATGCCACCAGGTGGCAGGCCGGCGATCGCTGCGGAGTCTCTCCCCGAGAGCACGCCGACCCAGGTTCCGTTCCTAACGATGTCAACCGACTGAGCGGGCGTGCCCTCGTCGTCATACCCGAACGTCCCGAGGGCACCAGGCAACGTCGCGTCAGCGGTGATGTTCATCAGGTCTGATCCGTACCGGTGACTGTGGAGCTTCGACAACTGGAGGTGGCTGGTACCGGCGAACGCGGCTTCCCATCCAAGGATTCGATCAAGTTCGATCGCGTGACCAACCGACTCGTGGATCTGGAGAGCGAGCTGTGACGCCTCAAGAATGAGGCTGGTCTCGCGTTCCTCCATCTCATCCGCGGTGAGGAGCGCTACGGCCTCTTCGGCGATCCTCTGCGCATTCTCTTCGTAGTCCCATGCACGGATCGTCTCGAAACCGCCGGTCTCATACTGGCCGAAGGACTGGGGGTAGGAGCGCCGTTGCGTCTCACGCTCCCCGATCGCAGTGGCATCGTATCCCCCTCCCGACTCGATGATGTGCTGGTGGATGCGGTGCCCCTGGGAGGAGACGAACCACTTGTTCGTGTCATAGAAAGTCAGGCTTCCGACCGCAATGGCGACGCCCTCGACGCTCTGCAGCGTCTTGGTGACGTTGATGAGCATGTCGACCTTCTCCGACGTCGCGACGAGGAAGGGGTCCTCTTCGTACGGCGTCTCCCAGAAGTCTTCCACAACGGGGACATCGGCGAACTCCATCGGAGGACCGGGCACGATCGCCGATGCTTTCGCGATCGCTGACGCACGCTCCCCGGCCGACCGAATGCTCTCATTCGACAGGTCCGCGGTTGCTGCGAACCCCCAGGACGATCCGATGAGCGCGCGGACACCGACTCCAACGGTCTCGGATCGATCCATCTGGTCAAGGTTCTGATTGCGGACGTTGATGGACTCCGTCTTCGTTATGACCACTCGTGCATCTGCGTAGGTGGCTCCTGCATCGAGAGCCCCTTGGGCGGCAAGACTTGCTTCGTCGAACACTCTTCCTCCGTACCGGTTGACGACGTCAGCCTACGTGCGATGTGCAGAGTACGAGCAGCGGCTCGCGCGGAGAGATCAGTGAACTTCTACGAACAGCTTTCGACGGTCTCACCTGTGCGTCCGGGCTGTATAACGATCTTGAGTGCTGCGTGTGCCGAGCGGAGGGAGTTCTCGACGTCGCGTGGTGTGCGGCCTTGCGCGAAGAGGAATCCGAGGTAGCGGTTCCCTTCAGGGAGTGGGATTGCCTGCTTTCCGATGGGGATCGTCTGGTCGAACCCGGTAACGCCGGGCACAGCGAGAGCCTCGTCTACGCCCTCGATCGAGACAAGGATCCCAGCCTCAGGAATGGGCAGCATGAGCGCGCCGGTCGCGGCCCAAGCGGCATCCAGCCCGGAGCCCGGCAGCCCGAGAGCGCTACGAAGGATCACAGACTCGAGCGATTCACCGAGGAGGCCGAAGATGAGCGCTCGCCCGCACAGGCCGCCGATGGAGCGTGCAGCGAGCTCGATGAGGACGACTCCATCGGGCCCGCATCTCACCTCGGCGTGGATAGGTCCCGTTACCAGGCCCAAGGCGATCGCAGCATCCTGGGCGACCGAGATGATCTCGGCCTGTACCGCCTCGTCGTGACGAGAGGGTGTGACGAACATGGTCTCCTCGAAGAAGGGGCCATCGAGGGGGTCCGGCTTATCGAGGAGCGCGAGAACCGAGAGGCTGCCGCGGTTGAGCATCCCCTCAACCGCTACCTCGGGGCCGGGTACGAAGGACTCCACTAGGAGCTTCCCTTCAGGGTCACCGCCCGCGTTCTGCACGATGTTCCGTATGCGAATCTCGGCTTGAGAAGCGGCCTCATCGTTATCGACCCGGATCACGCCTTGGCTCGCGGATAGGCCCCTCGGCTTCACAACACAGGGGTACCCCAGTGCCGACGCTTCCCGAGGCACGCGGCCGTGGGCAGCGAGCCGGAACGCCGGTTGGGGAACGCCCGCACTGGCGAGCAGCCCGCGCATATGCGCCTTGTCCCTGGTTGCCTGCACGGCGGCAACAGGGTTCGCATCCATGCCGAGCATGTTCGACGCCAGCGCAGCGATGACTACACCGCGGTCATCGGCAGCGACCACAGCATCAGAAGATGGCCTGAGATTCGCGATGCGCGATGCAGACCACTCTGGGCGTGCGAAGTCGATTCCCAGAGTGCGGGACCGTCCGAGATTGCTCATCGGAACTTCACCGTCGGACGCGACGACGAGGTCGACGCGCAGGGAGCGAGCCGCCGCGACGAAGTCCGCGGTGCGGTAACTCCCCGCAGGCAGAACGAGAACAACGAGAAGATGTCGCCTTTTACGCGGTGGCGCGTCCGTATCATCAAGATCCCAAAGATGTCCACCGGGCGATAGGTTTGCTGTCATGAATCCTGATTCTCGCATCCTGACGATCACTGAAGGTGCGCTCAAGAAGATCCTTGAGATCCGCTCGACAGAGAACGACGCCGAGACTCTCGCTCTTGTCCTCGCGATCGCCGGTGCCCAGGGAACCGAGTTCAGCTACTCCATGCACATGACGAGAGTCGACATGCTAGACGCGGACGATGTCGTCGAGTACCACGGAGAACTCCCCGTCGCGATACCCGCGGGGAGCGTCGGGAACCTGACCGGAGCGACACTCGAGGTATCAAGGAATCTGCTGAAGCCAGGACTGAGCATCGAGAATCCGAACTCGCCTTCGCCGAAGATCCTCGGCGATGGGCCGCCACTGGATCTCTCGGGCCCCGTCGCCGAACAGGTTGATCAGGTGATCCAGACGCAGATCAACCCATCGATCGCCTCCCACGGAGGGGTGGCTGAGCTGGTCGCGGTGGAGGAGGGCGTCGCGTACGTGCGCCTCGGAGGTGCCTGCCAGGGCTGCGGACTTGCGGACGTGACGTTGTCACAAGGCATCGAGACGACGATCGTTGCATCGGTACCCGAGGTGCATCAGGTCATTGACGTGACCGATCACAACTCGGGCGAGAACCCTTACTACGAACAGTCCAAGAAGTAGCGAGCGCCTCGCACGTGCTACGTGCGGGGTGCTGCGTGGATCTCTGCGGCTACCTCGGCGACGACGTGCACGGCCCCGGCCGGGCCCCGCACGAGGATCGATCCGTCGGCTCCGACGCCGAGGATCGTCAAATCGGTGCCTTCGACGATTCGCTGCGATCGTAGAAACGACGCGCTCTCCCTCCCGACTCCGGCGACCACAACCATCTCACCAACGTCGAACTCTGTCAGCGGAGTTGTATCCACGGGCTTCAACCCTGACCCGCCCGGTATCGGTCTACCTCTCGGCCCGGTCTTCGGGTCTCCGAGGAAGGAGGCGAGCCGGTCAGCGACCACTTCGGGTGTGACGTGCTCCATCTCACACGCCACCTCGTCAGCTTTCACAGGAGTGAGCCCGAGATGGTCGGCGAGAAAGCGTCCCCACAGGCGCCGGTTACGTAACACGATGTTGGCGAGGTCCTCGCCTGCGTCGGTCAACGTCACTCCCTTGTACGGCGTGTAGCTCAGGAGTCCGAAGCCCTCGAGTTTCTTGATCATCTGGTTCGCAGAGACGGATGAGACCTCAAGGGCACTCGCGATCTCGGAGACGGGGATCGGGGGTGCGGTCCCGTCCTCAGCGGCGCGGGCGACCGTGATGAGGTACATCTCCTCAGCTTCAGATGTCACATGGGTGCCCGGCATCACAGAGAGCTTATCGCCAAGAGCTACGGCGCGACGACGGAGACGACCGGAACCTCGACGGAGACGCCCGGTTCGGTTACCACCGAGACGAAGAACTCGACCGTGATACCTGTCGGCGCACTCGACTCTGAGAGCGCCTGACCGGTGGGTGCGAGCAGTGCCTGGCCGCGAGTGTTCCACAACGGCGGAAGTGGCGATCCGATAGGAGCGTCGAGAGGCGCCGCATGTGAGGAGGTGAGGACGGTCGGGTCAGTGGTGCCATCCAATGTCACAACGACCTCCACTTTCGCAGCGATACCACCCTCCAGGTGCCATCGTATCGACCCCCAGGTGTCGCCGATCACCAGCTCATCGATGACGATCGTGTGATCCCCCACGGTGATCGTGTAGCTGCTGAGCGTTCCAGGGAGGCTCCCAGGGAGCAACACCCGGTCCGTCACATGCTCGACGGTGCCCGGAAGAATCGCGTTCAACACCACGCTATCGGGGAGGAGCATCTGGTCGAATTCAATGGTGACACTGCCAGGAACCCCCACCGCCGCATACTGGTGCACCATTCCTGCTTCGTCGCCCGGCACTCGGAGTGACCAGGCAGCTACCTCGGGAAGCGTCACCGACGCGGGGTCCCTCCCACCAATCACAGCGGATGAGACGAAGATGATCACTCGATCTGATCCAGCCTTTATCACGTCGGCACGGAACGCCACGGTCCCGGTGACTGCCGCGTAGCCATCCGGGAATCCGGTTGCCTGCTGTGCAGTGGCGGGCAGGGCTGTGGGGACCGTCCCGGCCTCACCGGGTCCGGTGACGACGGAGAAGATGACGAAAGACGCCATGAGCAGTGCACCAAGGATCGTCGCAGCTACCGGCGCCCCCCATGGAATGACATCGGACGCGTCGTCTTGGGAGCGAGAACGTGACGGCTCTTGGAGACTCGGGTCACTCATCCGAATTTCCCGATGGAGACGCGGTATCTACCTTCGATCTCGATCCACTGCGTTCCGTGCGCTCTCAGCCGGATCGTCTCAGGCAGGTCTCCTCCGACCCACGTGAGATCCACGCGGAGTCGCCCTGCCTCGCGCACTGCCGGGCGCCACCCCGGACCTGCACCCTCGATCCAGATCATGGGGATCGCTGGATCACCGACATCGATGCGGATGTGCACGATCGTGTTGGCACCCTCTTCGGAGACGCGGAGCAACTCGATCGAGACGCCATCGATGATCTCTACCCTCGGATTCGTCTCCGAGAGACCGAAGAAGACATTGAGCGGGTACGCCGCGAGTGGATTGATGATCTCCACCACATCGATCTCGGCCGCTCGAGCGCCTTGCGGCAGATCGAAGAGAGCGACGCGTGTGTCGGGATCTGCAGGCCCGCCCTCGATCATTGTTGACCCGATCCGCAGCACCCATTTCGAGGGGAGCAGGAAGGGTCCTGTGTCAGGCATGCCTGCGATCGGGGAGCGAGAGACGAGGTCGTATCTGATCGAGAGCGAGGAACCGTCCTGTCGCACGGAGAGCGGAATCACTGCGGTCGACGCGATGAGTGTCTCGTCAGGGTCGACGAAGTACCCACTCGAGGGGTAGGTCGGCGCGGTGATGCTCGATCCAGGCAGGGAGCGGGTGACGTCATCCGTCCGCACCTCGCGGATCACACGTACACCGATGCCCCCCGCAGCGAGTACACCGATGAGGAACGCGACGATAGTGAGCGAGACGGTTTGAGCCTTCACGACGCCCGAGGGTACGCCGCCCCGCCGTTTGTGCGTATCCGGGCCGCGCAGGGACTCAGCTACGCACAGACGGATAGGGTGAAGCGATGCACAACCTCATCGGGACATGGAAGTTGATCGACTGGATCGTTGAGTTGGAGGGTGGGCGCGTCATCAGGCCGTTTCGTGGCAGAGCAACAGGTCTCCTCACGTATACGGACGAGGGGCGCATGATCGCGTCGCTGATGCGCACGGACCGCGACCTGATCGGAACCCGCTCCTTCGCCGAGGCGAAGGCACTTGAGCGGGCGTCGGCGGCAGCGGGTTATCTCTCGTACGCCGGTCGGTTCGAGGTCATCGGCGACCTGGTGCATCATCACGTCGAGCTGAGCCTCTTTCCTGACTGGGTTGGCGGGGTACAGGTGCGCCACATCGATTGGATCACCAACAAGGACGGCACGACGGACCTGGAACTCTCAACCGCCCATGAGCCGCAGGAGCGGTCGGCAGTGAACAGGCTTCGGTGGCGTCGGATAGGAGACGGAGAACAATGACGCGAACTCTCAGCGAATGGTCCGAGGCGGCAGCAGCCGTTGATGCGCCGAGTCAGCTTTTCATCGACGGAGAACACGTCGATGCTCTCTCGGGCGAGCGATTCGCTGCCGTGAACCCGGCAACGGGGGAGACCATCACCGAGGTGGCGCTGGGCGGCGCAGCAGACATCGACGCTGCGGTCGATTCCGCCCGGACGGCTTTCGAGGATGGCCGTTGGGCGAACCTCGCGCCGCGCGACCGCGGCCAGGTGCTCATCAAGCTAGCGGGTTGCATAGAGGACAATGCAGAGGAGTTGCAACTTCTCGAGACACTCGACGTCGGCAAACCGATTCGCTATTCGCGCAGAGTTGACGTCGCTCAGACGGTGAACACCTATGCGTGGTACGGGGAGGCGGCAGACAAGCTGTACGGCGAGATCGCGCCAACCGGTCCACATGCTCTCGGAATGATCACGAAGGAGCCGATCGGGGTCGTCGGCGCGGTGACGCCGTGGAACTTCCCGATGATGATGAATAGCTGGAAGCTTGCTCCGGCTCTCATGGCAGGCAACTCGGTCGTGCTCAAGCCGGCAGAGCAGTCACCGCTCACGGCGTTGCGCATCGGAGAACTTGCGCTCGAGGCCGGCATTCCGCCAGGCGTGCTCAACGTTGTGCCCGGCTACGGCGAGACCGCGGGACGTGCACTTGGAAGGCACCCCTTCGTTGATGGCATTACGTTCACCGGGTCGACCGAGGTGGGGAAACTCTTCCTCGAGTACTCGGCGAAGTCGAACATGAAGCGGGTGTCGGCAGAGACAGGTGGCAAGACACCGAACATCATCTTCGCCGACGCTCCCGACCTCGACTTCGCGATTGGAGCGGTCGGCTTCTCGATCTTCTGGAACACGGGCGAGATGTGCATTGCCGGATCCCGCCTGCTCGTGGAGAGGCCGATCTATGACCAGGTCGTCGAACGGGTCGGGGAGGTAGCAGACTCGTGGGCGCCGGGAAATCCGCTTGACCCTGCAACCAAAGCAGGTCCGGTCGTTGACGACGCGCAGCTCCAGAAGATCATCGGCTACATCGAGCGCGGCACCGAAGAAGGTGCTCGCCTGGTCGTCGGCGGCAGCCGCACACTCACCGAGACGGGGGGCTACTTCGTTGAGCCGACGGTCTTCGCCGACGTCCGCAATGACATGACGATCGCTCGGGAGGAGATTTTCGGGCCCGTCTTGAGCATCATCCCCTTTGACACACAGCAAGAGGCGCTCGAGATCGCGAACGACACCCGCTACGGCCTCTCGGCCGCCGTGTGGACGTCAAACCTCGCGAGAGCCCACACCATGGCCGCCGGTCTACGAGCCGGAACCGTGTGGATAAACAACTTCGACACCTCTGACATCACCGTGCCGTTCGGTGGGTACAAGGAGTCCGGATTCGGTGGCAAGGACAAATCGCTCCACGCTCTCGACAAGTACACCCACACCAAGACGACGTGGATCAATCTCGGTCGCGGCGGCGTCTGACGGAAGAGATGTTGCTCGGCTGACTCGTGGAACTAGCCTCCAGCCATGGATCTCGAAGCTGTTAGGGGGCGCATCGCTGAGGTACATCGCGGCAAGAAGTGGATTCTCGCAGGGGAGGCCGCGGCGGGTTGGACACCCGTTGTCGATCAGCTCAGGGAGTGGGACGTAGCGGGCGTCATGATCGTCGCCGGTATCGCCGGTGTCGGGGACCTGCCCAACGCAGACAGCACCTTCCTCACCAACACCTCTGGTGAGACGATGATGCTGGGGTTCCGTGCCTTCCTCAGGTCCGTTGAACACCCATCAGCTGAACTCCTAGCGGCTATCGACGCGTTCGATCCCGAAGGCGAGGCTCTGGTCCTCAATCCTGGCTTCAGTCGGGAGGATCACATCGCCGGCCGGTTTGTGTATGGGGCCAGGCCTAGAGAGTGGCGTGACCTCGAAGACAAGATGATCGTCGACGAACTCTGGGATGCATCTGGCGTGAGCCGTGCACCATCTGAGGTTCTACCCGTAGCCGAGGCTTCGGCTGCGGCGGATCGTCTCGCGGGCGACCTCGGGACGATCTGGGTCGCGGACAACCTCGAGGGTTGGCACGGCGGAGGTGAGTACGTACGGTGGGTGCGCAACCCCGAGGACGTCCCGCCCGCGGTGGACTGGTTTAGGCAACACGCGCGTCTCGTGCGTGTGATGCCATTCCTTGACGGCCTGCCATGCTCGATACACGGGTTCGTGACTCGCGACGGTGTCGCGGTCTTCAATCCTGTAGAGCTCTTCATCTTCCGCGTCGCTAAGCGATCCTCGCTCTTCTACGCACAGGGAGGGAACTTCTGGAATCCGCCAGGTGACCTGCGCGATGAGATGCGGAGTGCAGCGAGTTCGGTCGGGGCGCTCCTTCACGACCGGTACGGGTACCTCGGCGGATTCGGCATCGACGGGATCTGTACCGCTGACGGATTCCGCCCCACGGAGCTCAATCCTCGATTGAGCCTCGGCCACACTGTGCATGCACGGGCTGCTGACCTTCCTCTGGGCAGCATCGAACGACTCATGATCGAAGGCGACATCGAGATAGGGGCTCCCGATCTAGAGGAAGCGGTCTTGTCTGCTGCCGAGGCCAGACGACGTGGCGGAGCAATCTTCGCGGCGCGCGGCGACTACGCAACAGCGAAGACCGGCGTCGTGTTCAACGACGATCGGGCAACAGCCGTCGATCCCGAAGAGCCGAGCGACGCGACGATGGAGATCGGTCCCGCCATGTTCGGAACGATCGTCATCGTGCGTTTCGACTCCGACCGGACGCCGATCGGTCCTTCCATGGCACCCCGCGCGCTCCAGACTCTCGACCTCGCCAGGGAGCTGTGGAACGTCGATGTCCCCGATCTCGAACCTGCCCCGGACCTGTACTCGTAACGGCTACCGCGCCACCTTCGCGAATCCGCGGTCGTGCCATACAAGCGGCATGGATCCGTCTTTAGGCAACCCGACGGCGGTGACCTCGCCGAAAATCACCCAGTGGTCGCCGATCTCAGTGCGCTTGACGGTGGCGCACGCGAAGTACGCGAACGCAGACGCGAGTACGGGCCCGGCCTCAGGTGACCTTGCATCTTGCCACTTCGTCGAGCCGAAGCGGTCGGCTCCATGGGTCGCGAACAGCATGGCCTCGTCCTCCGAGTCCTCCGGCATCATGTTCACGGTGAACCCCGGTGCCTCGAGCATCGCCTCGATCGTTCCGACGACTTTGTCGATGCAGACCAACACGATGGGCGGATCAACGGAGACTGACGTGAACGCGGATACGGTGAGACCGATCGGTCCGTCGGAACTTTTCGCGGTCACGACGGTAACGGTTGTGGCGACCTGCGCCATCACATCCTTGAAGTCATTAGCCGATACGGACATCGGAGTCTCTCTTTCAGCATTGGGGCCGTCATCATATGGCCCGCTGTCGCGGCACTTGACGCACTCGTTTACTGTGAAGCACCCAAGGAGGATCATGACCCGGCATGTGCAGATCGTTGAAGTCGGTCCGAGGGACGGACTCCAGAACGAGTCCCTCATCCTGACAACCGACCAGAAGGTTGACATGATCACCCGGCTCGGTGATGCAGGGCTCAGCCGTATCGAGGCGGTGTCGTTCGCGCATCCAGACCTCGTGCCTCAGATGGCGGATGCCGAAGCGGTCATGGAGTTGCTCCCGGCGCGAGATGACGTCAGCTATATCGGGCTGATCCTCAATTGGCGCGGATGGCGCCGTGCCCAGGAGACCGGTGTCGACGAGATCAACATGAATGTCTCGGCGTCGAACACTTTCAATCAGGAGAACCAGGGAGCAGGGACGGACGACACGATCGACGTGCTTGGCCAGATCGTTCGAGATGCCTCGACCGCGGGGCTCCCTGTTACGGCCACCATCGCAACCGCCTGGGGCTGCCCCTTCGAAGGTGAGATGCTGATCGATCGGCTGCTGTTCGTAGCGGAGGCTGTCGCCGGCACCGGCGTGCAGGAGATCGTGCTCGCAGACACGATCGGGGTTGCGGACCCCTGGACGGTGACGGACCGTATCGGCGCGGTGAAGGAGGTTGTTGGTGGAATCGCGCTGCGAGCCCACTTCCACAACACCCGCAACACAGGGATCGCCAACGCGTACGCTGCGATCCAGGCGGGAGTTACGACGCTTGACGCGTCGGTCGGAGGCCTCGGAGGCTGCCCGTTCGCCCCGGCTGCGACCGGGAACATACCGACAGACGATCTCATCTACATGCTCGACCGGGCGGGGATAACGACAGGCGTCTCGTTGCAGGAGGTGATCGACGTGTCTCGTCACATGGCCGGTCTGGTCGGTAGGTCCCTTGAGGCGATGCTTCCGAAGGCAGGGCCGTTCCCCGACATTTCAGGCACCGGGTGAGAACCACTTCGCGAATGCGGTGGCGACGAGGGCGCCAAGGACAGGGCTGATTGACCAGAATCCGGCGACTCCTCCCATGAGTGCGGCCCACATCAGGAATGACCCTGCTGTCTTTCGCGCAAACCCGACACGCAACGGATCGACGTGACCCGACCCTGAATCCACGGGCGACACGACGGCACGGGGGCGCATCGCTGCCATCATCACGGCGCCCCCAACGGCGGCGAGGATGTAGGCGTTCTGCGTGATATCGGCGGTGGCGAGCTCCGAGAGCACGGCACCTGCGACGATGCCTGCGACGAACGAAGCGAGGCCGACGTAGCGGAGCCTGCCTGCCTCAGGACCGGTGACGAGCCACATCACCAGCGTGATGGCGACGATCCACAACACGGTTGTCGAACCTGACGCGTATCCCAGCAAGGAGAAGATGGCAACATCGAGCCAGGTGACACGGGCGCCTACGGTTCCCGCCACGAGACGGATCGCGACGAGCGCGGCCGCCGCAGCGATTCCCGACGGAAGGATGTAGATCGATGCGGCAAAAGTAAGGAGCATCGACCAGGCTGCGACCTGAGGCCGGTCCGGATCGAGCTCTCTCCCGGTTGCCCATCCGAGAAATACCACGATGCCCGCGATCGGCGCGTCGAGAAGTCTCGCGTCGGTGACGAAGGTGAGCCCTGCGTACGTAGCCGTGGCCAGCGCTGTTCCGGCCAGAGCGATGCGGTTCGACCGCAGTTGCGAATCGAATCCCCTCCCGAGGCCGGTGACGGCGCTGAGCTGTGGCATGGGCCCGACGCTACAACGATCTGAGGAGTGTTGTCATCGTTGTGCGCCACGCTACGACGAGGGAGAAAAGTTCCTGAACATCGTTGGACATGGAGGTAGGGTGTCTACTGGCAGACGCAAGGATCCGGTTCCGAGCATCACGGGCCGGGTCGAGTTCGGCTGCATAGACCAAGGGAGCCATGGGACGCAGAACTGGCAGCAGGAATCCATCTTCGACTCCGCAGTTCCACAGGGAGCGGCATTCGCTCGTTGGCATGCTCTTACGGTTCATCAGCGCCGTTGTCGTGGCGGGGGCCGCACTCCTTCTCCTCGGTGGTTTCTATTTCTCGGGTGAGCTGCGTGAGGGAGCGCTTGAGCCGGCCACGGCGACGGATCCGGTCTACGATCTCGAGATCACCAAAGTCACGGCTGACAGCGTCGCGATAGTTGCTGCGGTCTCGAGCGGTCAGATCGGTGAACTAGGGGTCGAAGGAATCGCGTGGGACGGCGGATACCTCCAGGCGACGGAGTTTGTCTCAAGCAGTGAGGGCGACTCGGGGCTCCGGACCGATCTGCGAATCACCGACTCAGACGGCACGGTACCTCCCGTGGGCACGGCGGTACGGCTCGATCTGTTCGCGTATCCGGGAGACCCTCAGCAGGCCTTCGGGATCCCTTTTGAGACGGTCATCTACACCTCGGACGTCGGGAGTTTCCCGGCGTGGTTCATTCCGGGTGGCTCCGATACCTGGGCGATCATCGTCCACGGGAAGGGAGCGGATCTCAGAGAAGGTCTCCGGATCGTGCCTACGCTGCATGCCCTCGACTTTCCCATCCTGGTCATCCACTACCGAAACGATCCAGGTGTCGCAAGGGACCCGTCCGGCTATCACCGCTTTGGTGAGACCGAGTGGATCGATCTGGCTGCAGCCGTGAGGTATGCAGAGGAGAGTGGTGCTACCCAGCACCTCCTCGTCGGGTATTCGATGGGTGGAGCGATCGTCACGAGCTATCTCACCCAGTCACCGCTGCGAAACCGGACGCGGGGAGCGATCCTCGACTCTCCCGCGTTGAGCTTCGAGGCGATCGTTGACTTCCAGGCAGCGCAGACCGAGATCCCCTTCACCTCGATGAAGCTGCCGGGAGTAGTCACCGCGCTCGCGAAACAGATCTCGAGCTGGCGGTTCGACATCGATTGGGCAGCGACCGATTACCTGGCGAAGTCCAACGAGCTGCACACCCCGATGCTCATCTTCCACGGTACCGGCGACACCTCCGTGCCGTATGAAACGAGCGCGGAGATGGCGCGACTCCGCCCGGATATCGTCACTCTTGTGACGACGGAGGCTGACCACACGCGTTCGTGGAACGAGTCGCCCGACGACTATCGCCACGCGATCATCGAGTTCCTCGCCACACACCGTGGTTAGAACGGTCCCTTCGCCACGAGCCACAGATCAGCGACATTCGTCCCGCTCGGGCCTGTCACAACGGTCACACCGAGTGCATCAAGTGCCCTGTGGCTGTCGTTGCGGGCGAGCGCGTCCTCAAGGTCGATGCCAAGGTCGTGCGCCCTGGTCGCGGTGCCACCATCGACGATGGCACCTGCCGCGTCCGTAGGCCCGTCGATGCCGTCCGTGCCGAGCGCAGCGAAGAGGATGTCCCTGCCTTGGAGGTGACGCGCCGCGGCGAGGGCGGCCTCCTGATTTCGACCACCGAGGCCGTCACCACGGAGAGTGACGGTGGTCTCTCCTGCGGCGACGCCGACCGTGCCGCGAGGTGTCGCGTCGATCAGCGCGATTGCTGCATCGCGTGCTTCACCTCGGAGATCGGCTCCAAGCATCGACACCTTGAACCCTCGCTTCGTGAGGTAGGCGCCTGCCGAATCTGCTGCGATCTCCGGCGATCCGATGACGTGCGAGTCGGGCTTGCGACGCGCCACGACAGGTTCGCTGTGGCGGATCGCGGAGGTAATTGCAGGGGGGAGGGAGGCGCGCACTCCGTAGGAGTCGATCACCGCGTCCGCTGCTGCTCCCAGCCCGAATCCGATGGTTGGACCGGAGGCGACATGCTCGGGGCCTGCCCCGACGACGTCGCTGAGCACAAGAGTGATGCTGCGATCGGCGCTGGTCGCGGCCTGTAGCCTGCCGCCCTTGATGCGCGACACTGCTGCTCGAACCTCGTTGATGTCGTCGATGGGCATGCCGCTCTCGATGAGGACGCCGTTCATGACGGCGAGATCACCGATCGAGACCGCGTCGACGGGGAGGCTCGCGGTCGCTGATCCCCCGCCAGAGATCAGGAACAGCACCACATCGGAGGGTGCCGTTCCGGACACGAGACGAAGAAGCGCATCTGCGCACGCGAGGCTGCTTTCGTCCGGAATCGGGTGCGAGCCGATGCACATCGCGTAGGGGCATTGCGAATCGGCATCGTTGGTCACGACGAGTCCACGTTCGGCGCGGGTTGCCTCGTAAGCCCCGGTCGCCATTGCGGGAGCTGCTTTGCCGAGGGCGACGACGACGATGTTATCCGGATCGACGTTCACGAACCGCGAGGGACCGACCTTGAGTGTGCCGCCTTCGTAAGAGATCGCGCGCACGACCGCGGCGCGTGGGTCGACGGCAACCAACGCGGCGTGGTAGGCGGCGAGAAGGTCATCGTTCGTGGGTTGCATGGAACTCCACGATACGGTCGTGGGACAGACTGCCGTCAACACTCTGTGAGTCAGGGTGAGCGATCGCCCACCTCCACCGTGACGTGGGGAGAAGGGGGGACACAGCTCCCCACTACATGCCTAGGGGAGACTCCGCGAGCGACCTCCTAGACCAGATCCTGTTCTCTGATCCCGAAGCTGGGATGTCGTAGACGACAGAGCGCGAGCTTCTCGAGCTGGCGGATACGTTCACGGGTGAGATTGAACTCATCGCCGATCTCCTCGAGTGTGCGAGGAATCCCGTCGTAGAAACCGTACCGCAGCGCAAGTATCCGTCCCTCGCGCATCGGCAGCCGCTCGATAGACTTCCGAAGGGAGTTAGCGACGTCAAGTTCCTCCGTGACCTTCACCGGATCAGCAGTGTCCTCATCCTCAATGAAGTCCCCGAGCTGCGCCCCGTCCTCCCCAACCGGTTGCTCAAGGGAGACCGTGTCGGCCACGGCGAGCGCGAGCTCAACTTTCGTGACCTCGACTCCGGCCTCCTCTGCGATCTCTTCAGGCCGCGGATCACGACCGAGTTCAGCCTTCAGCGACGCCTGTGCTGCTCGCACTGCAGCGAGTGTGTCATGGAGATGTACCGGGATACGCACCGTACGCGACTTGTCCGCGATGGCGCGGGTGATGGCCTGACGAATCCACCAAGTTGCATAGGTCGAGAACTTGAATCCCTTCCGCCAGTCAAATTTCTCGACCGCACGGATCAATCCGAGGTTGCCTTCCTGGATGAGGTCGAGAAAGTCGATGCCTGAGGTGTTCGCGTATCGCCTGGCGTTCGCCACGACAAGCCTCAGATTCGCGGTGAGGAACGCATCCTTGGCTTCACCCCCGCGTCTCACTTGCCGTTTCAGAAGAATCTCTTCGCTCTTGGTCTTGAAATCTCCCGCTTCAAGCCGCTCACGAGCCGACTGTCCTGCCTCGATCTTCTGGGCGTAGTCAACTTCATTCTCAGCAGTGAGCAGTTCGAACTCACCGATTGACGTGAGATACTGGCTAACAAGGTCCGTAGTGAGGCGGCCTCGGTCGTCCGTCAACTTGGATCGATCCCGATCCTTGAGAGAGCGATTCAGCGTGTCGCGGCCCATCCGCTCCTTAGCTTCCTCGCGCTCTCTGACTGCGCGGCTGACGATGGCCTTACGCGGCTTCGGGCCGGTCGTCATCCTGTCTCCTCCAACATGTTGACGGTCGTCTCCCAGAGCGGGCGCTCAGGTCGCACCGAAGCTTCGACGGACCTACGCATCGAGAATGTGTACCTCAATATCACACAGCTACCGGCATTTGTGAACCCTTTTTCTTCCTGGCTCGAAGGTAGGCAGTTCCTGCTGCTACCAGCACGTGTGGAGATTCACGGCGAGCGTTCGCGAACCCGCCGAAGCCTTGGACAATCCGAAATGTGCAAGGTCGATCTGCTTGACGGAGAGATCGGTCGCGGTACCCCTCCGCACGTGGAAGCCGCTGCCGGGGATCGCGGAAGTCAGCCGGTTCTCACGCCTGGACGTCGCGTCGTCAGATCTGTCTCCCGATGTGCATCGGGATTTTCGTGCCGATGCACATAGCGCGCGACAACTGACGCAAGGACAAGGTAGCGGCGGTAGTGGGTGACAGACTACGGGACGCAAGCTATAATTACGGAGTCAGGAAATAAGTAACTTTTCACGTGAGGCCGTATGCGACTCGAACTCACCAAGAAGACCGACCTCGCGTTCCAAGCGCTTGAGTTCATCACCGTATCTCGAGACGATAAGGCGACAGGTTCCGATCTGGCCGAGGCGCTGAGCATCACCACTCAATATCTGCCGCACGTGATGGCTCCGCTCACGAAGGCAGGGTGGGTTGTATCGACGTCTGGCCCGAGAGGTGGATACTCGATCGAGGCTGACCTTGCGTCCGTGTCTCTGCTCGACCTCGTTGAGGCCGTCGAAGGGCGCTTTGATGACTCTCGGTGTCTCCATCTTGGACCCAAGCACAATGGTGGCCATCGCTGCGCGCTTCACGATCCGTGGATGCGGGCGCGGTCCGCGCTGCTACGAGAACTCCGGGTAAGCGCGCTCGGTGACATGATCGTGGCCCATCGTTCGAATACACAACCTGCGGCACCGAAGACCGCAAGCTGACAACCACTCAACAGTGGCGCTATGTTCTCCCATTGGATACTATTACGTAGTCCTAAAGTCAGTAACTCAGACACTACGGGGTTGTGGTGCAGCTCGACGTAACACGAAAGTCGGAATTAGCTCTCTGCGCATTGGGCGTGATAGCGAGATCTCGCGACTCCATGGTGTCGGGCCCCGTAATTGCCTCGGCGCTGTCGATCTCGACTCACTACCTCACCACGGTGATGCGACCGTTGTCACGAGCCGGGTGGGTACGAGCCTCCACAGGCCCCAACGGTGGCTACCGACTCTCGTCAGACATGGGATGCCACAGCATCCTTGACCTCCTTGAGATTGTCGAGGGGGTCGTGGACCGAGAAAGCTGTATGCACGGAGACTTCGTGCGTCCGATCCAGGAGCCATGTGCTCTACATGAATCGTGGACCCGGGCGCGTGAAGCTCTATTGGAAGAACTGGCTTCCGAGAATCTCGCCGAGGTTCTCGGATGCCAGTCCTAAAGAAGGAGAATATAGAACATGAGTCGAAGATCCGAAACGCCCTGGTGGCGTAAGCGGTCGATTCTGATGGCAATTGGGCTGTTTGCAGCGTTCGCATTGGTGCTCCAAGCCTGCACCAGCGGAGTTGACACAGGCGCTACAGACGACATCAACACACGAAGAGAAGCGGCGGGACTCCAACCGCTCTCAGATGACCAGTTACTCGCTGCAGGCTTAACGTATCTGCCATCGGGCGAACACGATCCTTACATCATGTTCGCTTCCGGCGGGCAGTCTGGCCAGATGTTCGTGATCGGGATTCCGTCGATGCGGATCCTGAAGACAATCGCGGTGTTCACACCGGAACCTTGGCAGGGATGGGGATTCGGTAACAAGCACACCGAGGAGATCCTCGCCCAAGGCGACATCGACGGGAACCCAGTGCGCTGGGGCGACACGCATCACCCTGCGCTGTCAGAGACTGCGGGAGAGTATGACGGCGAGTGGATCTTTATCAATGATAAAGCGAACGCTCGCATCGCGGTCATCGATCTCAGGGACTTCGAGGTGAAACAGATCATCAAGAACCCCATTGCGGTAGTTGACCACGGTGGTGCCAAGGTGACGCCGGACACCGAGTGGGTGATCCAGGGCGGCCAGTACGGCACGCCACACGGCTGGGAGTACGCACCGACGTCGGTGTACGAATCCGAGTACAAGGGCATGATCACGTTCTGGAAGTTCGACCGCGCAAGTGGCCGCATTCTCGAGGACCAGTCATTCGCGATGGAGCTGCCGCCGTACTGGCAGGACCTCTGCGACGCGGGCAAGCTCGTTTCGGCAGGCTGGGTCTTCTGTGGGTCCTTCAATACCGAACTCGCGACAGGAACGGGTCCAGACGGTACCGGTAAGAACTTCGAGGCCGGAGCCTCGGCTCGTGACCGTGACTATCTCCACATCATCAACATGGACAAGGCCA
>JASJXX010000136.1 GCA_030123765.1 Actinomycetota bacterium
GCATGGAAGGGAAGGACTAGGGAATGTTCTCGAATGGGACGACGGCTCGTGTCTGGTCTCGGTTCAACGGCAGCGAAGGGAACCGTTGACGAGAGCGCTCCGGTTTGATACATTCATATCGTCATAAAGGATGCATCCTGTATGCCATATATGATGCATCGGCGCGGTGTTGATCGTGCAGGTTCTGATTTCGAGAGGAGGCGTCCGAATGGTGCAGTACCGGTGCCGCGTCGTCGACGCCGAACTGAACTCACGGTTGCGCTCCGCGGCAGCGGTCGTGGTGGAAGGTCCGAGAGCGAGCGGCAAAACCGAAACGGCGCGACGTCTTGCTTCCTCTGAGGTGCTTCTCGACATCGATCTCGAGGCTCAGGAAGCTGCGGCGATTGATCCGCGGCTCATCCTTGCTGGAGCGCGTCCGCGCTTAATCGATGAGTGGCAACTCGTGCCTTCGGTCTGGAATCACATACGTCGTGCCAGCGATGAATCTGGTGCGAAGGCCCAGTTCATCCTCACTGGATCCGCTTCCCCGGTTGACGACGTCACCAGACACTCGGGGGCCGGACGGATCTCGCGTCTGCGGATGCGGCCGATGTCCCTGTTCGAGAGTGGTCTGAGTAATGGTGTGGTGTCTCTCGGCCAGCTCCTGGAAGCGTCGGTTCCGGCTGCGCCCGATCCTGGTCTCACTCTGCACGACGTTGCTCTGTGGACCTGCCGTGGAGGCTGGCCCGGAACGTTGAATGACACGCAGAGCGACGCCCAGCGTTTCGTTCGGGATTACATCGACGAGATCCGCCGTACCGACGTCGAACAAGCCGACGGTGTACGTCGCGATCCTGCGAGGGTCCTCCAGCTGTTGCGATCACTGAGCCGGAACTCGGCTACCGAGGTATCCATACGGACGCTTGCCACGGATTCGGGAGGTAGCGACGGGCCGCTGGATCCGAGAACGGTGAAGAGTTATGTCGAGGCCCTCGAACGGGTGTTTGTCGTTGAGAATCAGCCAGCGTGGGCTCCTCATCTCAGGTCACGCTCGACGTTGCGAAGGACTCCGAAGCGCCACTTCGTGGATCCATCCCTGGCAGTGGCAGCGCTGCGAACCGGACCGGACCGCTTGATGGCAGATCTCAATTCCTTTGGCCTGCTCTTCGAATCCCTCGTGGTCAGGGACCTGCGGATCTATGCACAGGCACACGACGCGGCGGTCTTTCACTATCGAGACGACACCGGCCTCGAGGTCGATGCCGTCGTTGAGTCGATGGATGGTTCGTGGGTAGCGTTCGAGATCAAGCTGGGTGGTCGCGAACGTGTGGACGACGCGGCACGAAATCTGCTCCGATTTCGCAATCGGATCGATCTCTCCAGAGTTGGCGAACCGAAACAGCTCGGAGTGATCACCGCGACGGGATTTGCCTATCAGCGTCCGGACGGGGTGGCGGTGATACCGATTGGTGTGATAGGCCCCTAAGTGTCTTCCTCCAGCAGGCCGAACCGAAGCCGCGCCCAGACCTCCGTACGGGGACATGTTGGCTGCAACGCCCGATCCGCATGGTGGAGGCGCCTGGGTGAGCGACACTCTTCCCCTGGTGGGGGTAGTTCGATACCGTTGCGATATGTCTCACACGCGCGTAACGATGTTTCTCGACACCGACAGTCGGGCGTACCTGACGAAGCTCGGTTTCGACAAGGAGACCACGCTCATCGCCGACAGGGTCAAGGGCGATGAGCTTGCGTGGGTCATCCGGCAGGGTCGAGTGGCGTGGCGACACGAGGAGCGAAACGAGCGTCGTGTCATCGTCTGTTTCTCGCTTGTGCAGGTGTGACTCCGGTTTGCCCCGGGACCGCCGAGATTGACAAGATTGACAAGTGGCCGTACACTGGCCGTACAACACGGGAGCAGCGATGACAAGTGGACCGCAGCGGAGACGCAGCGCACGAATGGAGATCAGAACCACGCCCGAGGACCGGGAGCTCATTGATCGCGCGGTTGCCGCGTCTGGAACGGATCTGACCCAGTTCGTTGTGTCCAATCTGACGGTTGCGGCG
>JASJXX010000082.1 GCA_030123765.1 Actinomycetota bacterium
CTCTCCGAGGCCGGAAGTGGATCCGACGCTTTCGCCCTGTCGTGCCGCGCCAACCGGGACGGCGACGATTGGGTCCTCACTGGACAAAAGCTCTGGGTTACGAGCGGGTACGAAGCGGGGATCTTCATCGTGTTCGCAACGGTCGACCCCGAGGCCGGCTACAAGGGCATCACGGCGTTTCTGGTCGAGCGGGAGTCCGAGGGCTTCACGGTCGGCAAGAAGGAGGACAAGCTCGGGATTCGGGCCTCATCGACCACCGAATTGGTCCTGGAGGACGTTCGCGTCCCGGCGGCCAACGTCCTCGGTGAGGTGGGCAACGGCTACAAGGTCGCGATCGAAACGCTCAATGAGGGTCGTATCGCGATCGGCGCCCAGATGGTGGGGCTGGGTCAGGGCGCTCTCGATCACACGCTGCGCTACGTTCAGGAACGGGAGCAGTTCGGCCGCCCCGTAGGCGACTTCCAGGGCGTACAGTTCCAGCTCGCCGAGATGGCCACCGACATCGAAGCCGCGCGACTGCTCGTGTACAACGCGGCCCGCCTCAAGGACTCCGGTGAGGACTTTCTCACACCAGCCGCCATGGCGAAGCTTTTCGCCTCCCGCATGGCTCAGCAAGTCTCATCCCTGTGCGTCGATCTGCACGGGGGCTACGGGTTCACGCGCGAATATCCCGTCGCGAAGCTGTACCGAGACTCCAAGATAGGCACAATCTACGAAGGGACCACGAACATGCAGCTCCAGACCATCGCCAACGCACTGCTTCGCTGATGTTCGGGCTAGGGGTTGGCGAACTCGCCTTGATCCTCCTGATCCTGGTATTCTTTTTCGGCGCCAAAAAGATTCCGCTCATAGCGCGTGGCCTCGGGGGAGCCATCCGGAACTTCAAGGGTGAGTTGCGGGAGGATGCGCTCGAGGACGATAGCGGTGACGAGCCAAGGCTTCCTCCGGGGGATGGGGAATCCTGACGCACCTGGGGACCGGGAGGCATGCAAGCCTCGCAGCTGGGTCCTCAAATAGCGCCGCGGGCACCTCGGACCGTGTCGGTCTCAGGGACCAGATAGGGCTTGTTCGGGAACGTGGCCACCTTCCCGGGGAGCCACGCCCAAGAACCCAGGATTGATGGCGTCCTTGAGCAACCCGGCTCGCTGCTCAGAGGCTCGGAGCGCCTCCTCAAGGCCAGTGCGTATCGAACTCTCCTGCTCGAGCTGACGAGGATTCGGGGCGTTCACTAGACTCCTTGCGGATGGACCGTTCGGTGCCTAGGCTACGCGAGCAGATACGCTACGTCGCTTCTTTCCACCCGCCCCCCCCCGGGGGACAGAAGCCGACCGGTTCGCCAAACCGACCCAACCCTTCGACGGACTTTCGTATTCGGGCGAGCGGTGGGTGGTGAAGGTGGGTGACGTGAGAGACAAGCAGCTCCACGAGTTTATCCTCGCTCGGATCGAGCAGGCGCTCAATGGACGTAGCTGGGCGTGGTTGGCTAGAAAAAGTGGTGTGCCGCGTTCCACTCTCATGACCCAATCGGCGAACCTGCACTTCAGCCTCGACGTGCTCGCGAGCGTAGCGCATTCCTTGGGGAGGCTTATCAGCTACCTTTTTCCTCCTGGGCTCTCTGCGGACGGGACTGGTCGCTCGGCTCAAGATCTCCTTGACCGCATCAAGAATATGATCGCACACGACGAGGCAGGGTGACGAGATTTCGACACAAGTGTCGAGATCAAAACTTCTGCTTGTCAATCCAGCGCTCGCTTCGTATTGATGGCGGCGCATAGCAGCAATATCGCTTCCTATCCATGCCGCCCCCCCTTGGCAACAGGAGTTGACGCGCTTTGGCGAACAGAGACTCACGAGAAATCTGTCCCATCCGTTACCTTCAGGAGGAGTCCTAATGTCTTGGTCGCCGAAGGAGTTGTTGCTCTTTGCGATCAGCGCGCTGATCTTGTGGTCGGTTGGGGCGTGCGAGGAGGGTGGGCCGTTGGGAAATGAGTCTCACGTTCCTTCGCCCGTGCAGTTTTCCCACAACACGCACACCGTCTGTGAGCCGTTCCCTGAATGCGCACGAGAACCCACAGAAGAAGAGCTCGACGAAATCGACGCTGCGCTTGATCTGGTTGATCAGGCCGGTTGTGATGTCATGCACTCGCGCCTCATGGACTATAGGTACCGTGTATACGACTTCGATGACGGTGATTGGGGAGAGTTACACTACGTTGGCACCGATTCCGCTACCGTAAGTTTGTGGAATGGCACCTTCTCAATAAGCGGTGAGGTTCAAAACACTGTCCGCCATGAGTACGATCACGAAGATTGTGATTGTACCAGTGAGCCTACCGCTGATTCGTATATGACTTCCTGTGATACGGGTCAAAACTGATGACTTCTATGACTGAGGGTATGTGCCGGGACGGGCGTATTGGGTTTGCGGTGGTCCGCAGGGGGATCGGATTCCTCGCTCTAATCACTCTTGTGTTCCCGGTGGGGCTGCCGGCCCAGATACAACCCGACACTCGTACTCTTCTGAGACTGGCAATCTCCGAGCTGCGAACAACTACTCTTCCGGCTGGCCGCCTAGTATTGGACGACCACTTTTTTGATGCCTCTCTCAAGCGAGGTCAACTCGTCAGATCGCGGAGAATATCTGAACAGCTTGCAGAATACATCGGCGCTCAAGGGTTTGTTAGATTTGAAGAAGTGGTGTCTTGTGAGCCGAATTCACCTTCCAGTTGTCGAATGGTAGGCAATGTCTCATCTGCTTTGGCGATCTCGGAGCCTGTAATCTCTGTGGAGCAGGCCTCCGTCGTCGTCTGGGCAAAATACCGAACTCTTTCCGAGAGGGTACCGGTGGCACGATGGATTCTTGAGATTTCCTTCTCGCGCAGAGGGGCGTCCTGGGTCGTTGACGACGTCGCGATGATTTCCGGCACATAGCTGTACTCGCCTCCGATCCTTGTCCGGGACCAGCCAAAGCTGAACGGCCGCCCCATCTTGGGGGGTGGCCGTTTTCTCATGCCTGGAGGATCGATGGGAACCCTCGGATGGAACCTACCGCGACACGAACACGACGCCGGCGCCGACACCCGCAAGGAACGTGGCCACCTTGCCCGGGAGTTCGCCGAAGAACCGGGGATTGATGGTGTCGTCGAGGATCGAGAGTCGGAGCGCCTCCTCAAGGCCAGAGCATATCGAACCCTTCTGCTCGAGCTGACGAGGATTCGGGGCGTTCACTAGACTCCTTGCGGATGGACCGTTCGGTGCCTAGGCTACGCGAGCAGATACGCTACGTCGCTTCTTTCCACCCGCCCCCCCCCGGGGGACAGAAGCCGACCGGTTCGCCAAACCGACCCAACCCTTCGACGGACTTTCGTATTCGGGCGAGCGGTGGGTGGTGAAGGTGGGTAACGTGAGAGACAAGAAACTCCACGAGTTTATCCTCGCTCGGATCGAACAGGCGCTCAATGGACGTACCTGGGCGTGGTTGGCTCGAAAAAGCGGAGTGCCGCGTTCCACTCTCATGACCCAATCTGCGAACCTGCACTTCAGCCTCGACGTGCTCGCCAGCGTGGCGCATGCCCTGGGGCGGCCATCAGCTATTTCTTTCCTCATGGACCTTCTGCGGACGAGGCGGGTCGGTCGGCTCAGGATCTACTCGACCGCATCAAGAATATGATCGCACACGACGAGGCAGGGTGACGAGATTTCGACACAAGTGTCGAGATCAAAACTTCTGCTTGTCAATCCAGCGCTCGCTTCGTATTGATGGCGGCGCATAGCAGCAATATCGCTTCCTATCCATGCCCCCCCCCCGGCAACGCAAGTACAGAATCACACCTAGGAGGCGAGTTCACGCAACCTGCCCACCCGAACCGATAGCCTCCCGGCGAGTATGAATCCATGGGAGTGGAAGGCGGGCGGCAACCCGAAGAGGAGGAGTGGACAGTGCTTAGGCAAGAATTTGTGCGAACAGCAAGAGTATCACTTTTCGTGTTTGGCGCTGGATTCGTATTGACCGCATGCGATAAGGCGGCAAGCGGTGGGATGGCACCACCTCCCAAGTCATCTGAGCAGGTGGCAGTGCTTGTGGCCGCGTTGACCGCCGTATCTGACTCACTTCCGAAGTTTTACGGCAGCGAGCTGGAGGTGATAAAGCGTTTCGTGGTTGACCCTGACATGTTTGAAGAGATCCAATCGGGATTTGCTGAGGAAGACCGCGTTTCGGCTGAAGTATTAGTGGAAGCGATGGATAGGCTTGAGCTACCAGGGATAGGGGAGTGGGAGCTGGAGAGGCAGTCGGTCTTACTGAGTTGCAACGAGGACGACCGTCGCAGATGTGTGATGGATAGATCGGTGATTCGGATAGCAATTGGCGCAATTGAGGGCTTGGAAGACGGTCGCCGCCAGGTCGGTATCAGCACCCTACTCATGCTGGACGGCGCTGACAGTGCACATACCCTTGGGCACTTCCTGACGCTTGAGTGGCTCGGCGGAAGCTGGAGCGTGTCAGAGTATCAACTTATCTCGAGCTAGGGAGATGGTGATGATACACCACGTCCGACTTGCCCTGGTCGTGAGCTTGGCTGGTATTTTTCTGGTGCTTTGGACGTGCGCCCCAAAAGTTGGACAGAGTTGACCCCCTAAGTTTGTGATGTCCCTCCCCCGATCCACCGGGAGAGGAACGCCGCTGGAGCCGAGTTCCCCAGCGAAGAGTGAAGTCGAACGTCGTTGTAGTAGGCGATGCGGTCATCGACCACCGCCACGAGATCGGCGAGCGTTTCAGCGTCGGTAAGGAGCGAGCGGTTCTCGACCTTGAAACGTCCGAAGAAGCTCTCCATCTCTGGGTTGTCTGAAGCGCCTCCCAAGGCGTACGAAAGCCGTGAGCTGTCGTCGATGAGCACTTTGCCGGTCCAGCCATAACTTGTGAACACCGGGTCCCGGTCGTGGTGAACGATCACGCCTTTCAACCAGAGCACGTAGCTCTGGCATGCTGTCCGGAACCGACTCGATGATCTGCTCGAACGTTTCGCGGCCGGCCGCGGCGGCCGAATCCGCCCGCGCCTTGGCATCCTCGATCGCGGTGTTGAGAACCTTGAGGGAAGCCGCGGCTGCGCAGTCGACGGGCTCCTTGGCATCTCGTAGCGCTTGGTTCACACGCTGGAGATCAACGCGATCGCGCTTGACGCTCCGGCGTTCCGCTTCTTTGGCTGCGGCCGTGCGGGCGTCCAGGCGCATCAACCCGAACACGGCCTTGAGCGACCTATGATCAAACCCCCTATTTGCACTATGATCATAAGCGGCTTACGTTATGATATGGCTGACACGATCAGAGACTACCTCGCTGAAATCGGCCGCCGCGGTGGCCAGAAGAGCCGCCGCACTCTCGACCCAGAGACGGCCAGGAACATGGTACGCGTTCGGGAAGCTCGACGGGCATACCGTCACTTCCATACGTTGTGCTTCTGGTCCTATCGCCCGGACCTGAAGATCGGCATGGATGACGTTGAATGGGTGGCGGAAACGCTCATGAAACACGGCAATCGCCAGGCCTGGCGAATCGGTAGGTCCCTATGCCCCTAACCGACTTTCAGCGAACCGTCCTCGCGCTCCTCGCCCCGACGAGAGCGCCTGACAGTTACCTTGCCGGGGGAGCGGCGCTACACTTCGCTCCCAACTCGGTCCGATTCAGCAACGCTCTTGATTTTTTCCATGATTCGCCGGAGCGGGTAGCCGCCGCGTTCGCCGAGGACACCGCGCTGTTGGAGGCGGAGAGCTACAAGGTAGACGTGGAGATCAGTCAGCCCGGCTTCATTCGTGCCACCGTCGGCGACGGACACGAGGCGATGAGGATCGACTGGGCCCACGACACCGCCTGGCGCTTCATGCCTCCTGTCCGAGACTCGATGGGTGGTTTCCTCCTCCACGAAATCGACCTAGCGGTCAACAAGACTCTTGCTTTGGCCGGGCGAGATGAGCCTCGGGATTTTGTTGACATCCTGTTCGTGCATGAGCGGGTGCTACCGCTCGCAGGCCTCACGTGGTCAGCCGTGGGGAAGGATCCGGGCTTCACCCCTCTGTCGCTCATCGAACTCCTGAAACGGCGAGGGCGGCATCGTCCCGCGGAAATGGAACGCCTGAATCTCGCCGTTCCCTATGACCCGATCACGAGCAAGGAGCAATGGCTGCGGGCTTTGGAGAACGCCGAAGAATTCGCCCGGTCACGACCCACCGATGAATTGGGGTGCCTCTACTATTCCCCAGACCTCGGGCGTTTCACACTCCCTCTTCCCGGAGTCGGACTGGAAGCTCAAGGACTGGTCGTGCATTTCGGCGCCCCCGGTGGCGTGCTCCCCAGAGTAACCCAATGACCAGCCCACTCGACAACGTGGTCATCGTCCTCCACGAGCCGCAGAACCTCGTCAACGTGGCCGGAGTGATTCGGGCGATGATGAACATGGGCCTGTCGAGGCTGCGCCTGGTCCGCCCTGCCGAGTTCGACGCCTACCGCATCGCGGGCATCGCCCACCGCAGCGAAGATCTGGTGGCTGCCACAGAGATTCTCGACTCCCTGGAAGAAGCGGTCGCGGACGCCACGTTCGTCGCGGGCACCACGGCGAGAGCGCGAACGGCACAACGGAACTATGTGCGACCCCGCGAGCTTGCGCCACTCGTCATCGAGCGGGCGCGTGAGGGCGAGGTCGTGGTGCTCTTCGGCCGGGAGGATCGTGGCCTGGGGAACGAGGCACTGGACCTTTGCCATTCCGTGGCCATCGTCCCCACCGACGCTGTCTTTTCGAGCTTGAACCTGGCCCAGGCCTGTCTGCTCATGTGCTATGAGATCTTCTTGGCCTCGCAGGACGGCGGAGAGCCGGAGCCCCTGCCCACCGGCCGCCGGGCGGAGGGAGCGGCCACACAGGCCGACCTCGAGGAGACCTACGCCGCGCTGGAGTCCG
>JASJXX010000137.1 GCA_030123765.1 Actinomycetota bacterium
ACCTGGAATAGGGCGGCGCCCTTCAACACGAACTGGCCGCGATAAGGCGAACACCCCAACCGATACAGCAGGCGCTCATTGGCGTATCGTGTGAGCGTGAAGTTGAAGTCCTCGCCTCGTTTCCGAGACAGGTTCAGGAGGCGCTGCCGCACCGAGGCCGGGAGGTTCTTCTGAGGGCCACGGCTCACGCGACCGCTTCCATGTACGGCCGCATCACGTTCCAAACGCGGCAGACGCGGGCATACCTAACAAGCTCGTCCGCTGAGCACCGGCGCCGCTGCACACAGTCCTTGAGCGCTTCAATAGCGACATCGATGCCGATCTTGTTGCGGTACTTGAAGCAGTCGGCGACGGTCTTGGCGGGAGAGAAGATGCTCACACCAACACCGTCGATTTCGTGAGTGTCGACGCCTGCTCGTAGCGCTTGGGGAGAATAGCGAACGATTCTCAGAGCTTGGCCATCGGCCTTCGGTCGCCGATCCTTCTCCCCTATCGCCATCCACACCTCGAAAGGGGACTGAGTTGTGAGGCCGTGATAACGCAGAGCGGAGAGCAGGCACACCACGCCTCGGGGCACCCGCTTCGCCGCCTCCGCGAGCGAATGATGCTCGCCAGCCGGGGTGCCGGGCAGCGTGTACAGCCCCCGGCCGATCCTCGCGAGGAGACCGCGGCGGGCTAGCCTTGCGAGATAGGTGCCTGGAATTCCTGAGCCCTCAACGTCTCGAGGACGGAGCACGCCAGCTTTTCGCACTCGGTCCAGGATCTTGTCGGTGAGCGAGGTTCCCATGAAACCATGGTGTCCGAAATGTCGGGGGATGTCAATAACTCCCGACGTTTCAGACACCGGAGCGACCGGCCAGCCAACCTACGCCAGCCGGCTCAGCGCCGAGTCCGCCGCCTGTACGTCGAATTCCTCCGGTTCGAATCCCCCACCCACCCAATCAAGCATCGCGCCATGCTCCTGGTGGTGCGGATCCGAGATCGCTTCAAGAACGTGCTCGTATCCCGGAGGCCCGCCACAGTCCTCCGGCGGACAAGCTCTGGCGCCACCGGTACACCGCGCCATTTCTTCCCCTTTCACGTCCAGAGTCCCTTCGAGTGTGATCGCATGCATCCAGCTGTCACCCAGATCGTACTCGTAAAGGAAAGACCCGCCTGACTCGGAGAAGATCGTCTCCAACTTCGCTCGTGTTGAGTCTCGAACTATAGTGTCCCACTCCGAGCTTGGCTCGCCATATACCGTGTCACCAACGTGGAAGAGGTAGAGGTGAGAGTTGGTCCAGCCCATCGCCACCTGCAGCACCTCATGCAAGTGGTGAAGAGTCGTGTCCCAGCGCACCTGGAGCAGGCGCCAGACGGGAGGGTCCACCGCTTTCAATTGCACTCTGAGCTCGTAAAGCAACGTAGCGTCTCCCGGCGTCACTTCTGGCACTGCTTGTCGAAATCGTGCCCGATTCTACAGCACACGAAGCGCGGCTTGCAAATACCGTCACCGACACGCACTAGACGAACCGACGCTCACTGGGTTGCGGCCCTTCAACATTCGTTGTGCGATCTCGGCAGTTCATGGACGCTCTTAGAGGGTCAGGCCGCGTTGGAGTTCGCGAACTTCCCGTCGGTCATCACGAACGTGCGGTTGGCCCTGGCCGCCACGCGCGTGTCATGCGTGACTATGACGACGGCGGTTCCGAGATCCCTCTGAAACTGAAACAGCGCGTCCAACACCAAGTCGCCGTTCTCTGTATCCAGGGCTCCGGTGGGCTCGTCGCACAGGAGTAACGGCGGGTCGTTGGCCAGGCACGCGGCCGAATCTTAATCGGGTCAGCCCCCTTCGCCTCGCCAAGGCTAACAATACAGAGAAGTTCTTGATGGACAACTGAGGGTTTGCTTTCGCTCCGCCAGGGCCGGTAGGTCGCTATCTGTGTTTCCCGTCAGCAACTTTCGGAATGTGTGTGAGCAGTTCCTAATGGACACCAGCTGTTTTGCTCCCGCTCCCCAGGCAACGGTTAGGGATGCGGCCCAGGGAAAAGGAGC
>JASJXX010000034.1 GCA_030123765.1 Actinomycetota bacterium
CCAGGTCCTTGAGCGCCCTGCCGACATAGACCGCGATCATCCGCTTGCGGTAGCGGGAACCCATATCGGTGTTGTCCTGAGGGCGGACCGGGCCAGAGGCGAGTCTCGCCGCTTTCTCGATCGTCGCCTCCGTGAGCTCCCTACCGATGACGAACTCCTCAGCGTCCGTCGCCCGCAGCGGAGCAGACGCGACAGCTCCCAGCACGATGCGAGCGGAAGTGCAACGCCCCGCATCGTCAAGACGGATAGCCGCGGCGACGCCGAGAAGGGGGAAATCGATTGATCCTCGTCTTCGGAGCTTCCGGTAGGTGGCTCGCCACTCCCTGGCGGGTAAGACGAGTTCCGCAAGGATCTCGTCCGGTTCTCTCGTCTGATATGCGATCCCGTCGTTCCGGTAGAGATCTTCGATGGGAATCAGACGGTCCCCTCTGACACTGGTGAGTCTGACCGAGGCACCGAGCGCGATCGCGACGGGAGCAAGATCAGTTGAGCTGACCGCCCAACATCTGTCGCCTCGCGGTGCAACCCAGCACGTGTCACCGCCATCCTTCATGCAGGGTCCGCACGCCCGTCGCCAGCCCTCGGGCATGTCGATGTAGTTGCATCTCGTATCGAGGCAGAGGTTGCCGCCGATCGTGGCAGTGTTGCGGATCTGTGGGGAGGCGACCAACGCCGCGGCGGCCGAGACGACCTCGGGGACCAGTGATGAGTGCACGATCTCGTGGAGGGTCGTTGAGGCGCCGATGACGCAGGCGCCTTCATCGTCGATCCGTATCCCGCGCAGCTCTTGGACCCCTCGAAGAGACAGGAGTGCTGGAGGTGCCACCTGGCGGCGCTTCATCTTCGGAAGCAGATCCGTGCCGCCACCGACGATCGTCGCGCGGCGCTGCGGGTCGGCCAGAAGACGGGTCGCCTCTCCCAGCGTTCGCGGGGTGAGGTATGCAAAGGCAGGGAGCGGTATCGTCATCGCGCGTCGAATCCTTCCGGAGGTTCAACGCGGGTCAGAGGGGGGAACTTGAAGTCGGGGACAGCTTTCGGACCGACTCGACCTGTGCCGCCGCGTGAGAGATCGACCAGACCGGCAACGATCTTGTCGGGCGTGAAAGGCGTCTCGTCGATACGCACACCCAGGGCGTCGTGTATGGCGTTTGCGACCGCAGGGATCACAGGGAGGAGAGGACCCTGCCCGACCTCCTTCGCTCCGAAGGGTCCCTCAGGATCATCTGACTCCACGATGATGCACTCAACGGGCGGCATCTCCAGAGTGGTCGGCATCTTGTAGTCGAGCAGGGACGGGCCTCTGTGCAGGCCGCCGCGGAAGGCGTGTTCCTCGAAGAGGGCTTCGCTGAGGCCCATGTACACACCGCCCTCGATCTGACCTTCGACAAGCATCGGGTTCAGGGCCTTCCCGACGTCGTGCGCGAGCCAGACCTGCTCTACCTTCACCATGCCCGTATCGCGGTCACAGTCGATCTCAACGACGCACGCCGAGTAGCTGTACGCGGGCGAGATCCCGACGCCGGATCCCCGATAGGGACCTGCGAGCTCCGGGGGGCGGTAGCTGCCGGATTCGATGAGTGGCCGACCCGTGGCGGCAACGGTGCAACGAACCGCCTCTGACCATGTGGTGCCGCTTCCCGGCTCGTCGGCCAGCTCGATTCGACCGCCTCTTGCCACGAGATCGCCCGGGTTGACTCCGAGTTCGTCAGCCACCGCCGCGACAACGCGCGACCTGACCCGCACCCCTGCCTCGAGAGCAGCGTTGCCCGCCATGAACGTGACACGGCTCGAGTAGCTCCCGAGGTCTATCGGCGTCAGGTCGGTGTCCGCCGTCACCATGGTCAGGTCGTCCGGCTCGAGACCAAGGCACTCAGCGACGATGCCGCCCAGCATCGATGTCGAGCCCTGACCGATGTCTGTGGCCATCGAGCGAACCGTGACGTGGCCGGAGTCGTCAACTGTCACCTCGACCTCAGACTGCGGCATGTCGTTCCAGTAGATGGGGAGGCCGGCCCCCGACATGTAGGCGCCGATCGCAAATCCCACACCGCGGCCTTCGGGGAGCTGGCCGTACTTGCCCGAGAAGCCGGACGCCTCAATCACTCTCTCTATGCACTCGGTGAGCGCGCAACTCGTGATGCGCAGGTGGTTCACGGTCATCGAGAATGGCTTGACTACGTTGCGGAGGCGGATGGCGACCGGGTCGATTCCCAGGTCGTGAGCCGCCTTGTCGAGATGACACTCGAGAGCGAATCTCGGCTGTGGTGTGCCGTTGCCACGCTTGGCTCCGCACGGAGGCTTGTTCGTGAACACCCGTACGCCCTCGAAGCGATAATTCGGGATCCTGTAGGTGGACGTCTGGAGCGCACCCGTGTAGTAGAGCGTCGCAATGCCGTAGCTGCCGTACGCCCCGCCGTCGAGGAATGTTGTGAAGTGCAGCGCGGTGATCCGGCCATCGCTCCTGAATCCGGTCTTGAGCCACATGAGAACCGGGTGGCGCCCCCTATGTGTGTAGAAGACTTCCTCCCTCGTCAGGGTGATCTTGACCGGCTGGCCGGTGACCATCGAGAGCTTCGCCGCGGCGATCTCATGGGAGAACGGATCGGTCTTACCTCCGAATCCGCCACCGACCGGTGTCGCGATGACCCTGATACGCTCGGGCGGCATCTCGAGCACCTTCTCGAGGGCGCGATGGAGGTAGTGGGGGATCTGGGTCGACGATCGCAGGGTGAGGCGCCCATCTGTACCGTACGACGCCAGCGCAGCGTGCGTCTCGAGTGCTGCGTGCGTGGTGCCGCCGAACGAGAAGATGTCTTCGCGGATGTGGTCTGCGGATGCGAAACCTTCCTCGACATCTCCGAACTCGAGCGCTGCCGAGCGGTGCACGTTCTTGCCGAAGCCTTCGCCGTGGATGAGTGGCCGATCGTCGTCGAAGGCCTGATCGAGAGTGACCACTTCGTCGAGCGGCTCGTACTGCACATCGATCAGATCGAGCGCACGCTCCGCGGTCTCCCTATCAACGGCAGCGACGCCGGCGACAGGTTCACCGACGTAACGAACCCGATCGACCGCGAACACGTTCTCATCCTGACTGATGGGGAGTATGCCGTAGGTGATCGGGAGGTCTGCTCCGGTGAGGACCGCCCTCACCCCTTCGAGCGCCTCTGCTCGGCTCGTATCGATGCTCGTGATGAGCGCGTGTGCATGCGTGCTTGCGAGCTGTCGACCGACAAGCATGCCGGGGAGTGTCAGATCGTCGGCGTATCTGATGCGGCCCGTAGTCTGGTCCACTGCGTCAAGCCGCGGAAGGCGCCGGCCAATGACCGAGAAAGGAGTCTCCGTCATTCGGGGCTCCTTGAGGCTGCGAGACGCACCGCGTCGATGATCTTGACGTAGCCTGTGCATCGGCACAGATTCCCTGCGAGGGCTTCCCTGACCTCACCGGTCGTCGGAGCAGGGTTCTCGTCGAGGAGAGCACGGGCGGAGAGCAGCATGCCCGGTGTGCAGTATCCGCACTGCGCGGCGCCGAGCTCCGCGAAGGCGGTCTGTAGCTCGTCGGGTCCCGCATCGCCCGCGAGCCCCTCGACCGTCGTGACCGATCTCCCGTCGACTTCGCGGGCAAGCACCAGGCAGGAGAGCACGGGGAGGCCATCGAGGAGCACGGTGCACGCACCGCACTCGCCGAGGTCGCAGCCATGTTTCGTCCCCGTCATCTCGAGGTCCTCACGCAGAACTTCGAGCAGGGTGCGGTTCTCCGGGATTAGCAGTTGACGGCCCTCGCCGTTGATGGGGATGGTCACGGCACGTTCTGTCATCAGCCGCCGGCTTCCGGGGAGGCGACGCTCCGGCGGCGGATAAAGGCGGTTCCTTCGGCGAGCCTGCGGGCGGTGCGGTGGTAGGTGGCTTCATCGACTCTCCAGGCGTCTCCGTCGCGACTGGTGCTCGCGAAGACGGTCATCACTCCTGAGGGGTGCCCGATCCGGATCTCGTTCTCGTTGCTCGGGTCGTGTGTTGCGACTTTGTGGGCGGTGGTTCCTGGGATGCGTGCAGCGACGCCGGTGCAGGCGGCGAGCGTGCCCGGATAGGCCTTGTGGAGTGCGGCAGGTCGACCGCCGACGACCCGTGCAGTGAGGTCGATGTCATCAGCCGCGACGGCACGTCCGGTGGCGTAGTTGATGTAGCTCTTCGGTGGAGCGACCATCGCAGGTACCGGTGTCAGCCCGTCTGTCGGCATGCCAAGCAACCGGGCGGCAGCCTGTTTAACGGCGGCGACAGCCGCGAGGTGAGCTTCGCTGAAGTCTCCCGGTCCCTCCGTCCCCGTCATGCCGATCGATCGTGCGTCGAAGATGACCGTGAGGTTGGCGAGATCGATGATCGTGGCCTCGACCGGACCGTTGTCGGTGTCGAGCAGGTCAACCACACTCCCGGTCGGCAGGAGTGACCCGGTGATGCCTCCGGCCGTCTGAGCGAAGTCGAGGGCGATCGGCGCGCCGGTTCCAGGTACGCCGTGCACCGAGTAGGTGCCCTCCACGGCAGCAGCACCCTCGACAATGGGTACTGTCGCGACGAGAATCCGGCCCGTGTTCGTATTATGGATACGGACGCTGGTGAGGGGATCGGAGATCTCCACGAGGCCTTCGTCGACGGCGTAGGCGGCGACGGCGGCCGAGATGTTGCCGCAGTTGATGTCGTAGTCGACGACGGGCTCGGTGACACTCACCTGGGCGAAGGTGTAGTCCAGGTCTGCGTCGGGCCGACTCGGCGCACCGATGATCGCGAGTTTGCTTGTGAGAAGATCGGCACCTCCGAGGCCGTCCACCTGACGCGGGTCGGGGCTCCCGAAGAGGGAGAGGATCAGGAGGTCGCGGGCTTCTGGATCACCCGGGAGGACATCGCTCCGGAGGAACACAGCCTTACTTGTCCCGCCGCGCATCAGCACGAAGGGGAGCTGCGTCTGCTGTGATGTCGCAGCTCTCAGCGAATGAGAATCTGTACCGTGCACGCAGCTCCTTCGATGCCGACAGCCTTCCCTCCGCGGCAGTGTGCGAGACCCACCCTGGCGCCTTCGATCTGCCGGTCCCCTGCCTCGCCGCGCAACTGTCTAACGAGTTCGACAACCTGGGCCACTCCGGTGCCACCGAGGGGGTGGCCTTTGCCGAGCAGACCCCCGCTCGGGTTGATAGGCAGCCGTCCGTCGATGTTGGCCTCGCCACGTTCGACTGCCCACGGGTAACTCCCCTGCTCGAAGAGCCCGAGGCCTTCCACTCGGAGGACTTCAGCGATGCTGAAGCAGTCGTGGACTTCGGCGAAGTCGACCTCGTCAGGCCCGATGCCGGACTTCTCGTACGCTTCTCTCGCCGTCTCCCACGTCAGCGGCTCATACGTCATTGACGTCGGCTCGACATCGACCGATCCGGACCGCAGTGTGGATGCCGCAAGGCGGACGGCCCTTCCGTTGGCGTACTTCTGAGCTGCCGTGTCACTCATCAGGATCACCGCAGCGGCACCATCCGTCACGGGGGAGCAGTCGTGCAGGTTGAGAGGGTCCGCAATCGGGCGCGACTCCAACACGTCCTTGATCGTGATCTCCTTGCGGAAGTGCGCGAGGGGATTGCGGGCTGCGTTTGCTTTGTTCTTGACGGGGATGGCCGCGAGCTGCTCTCTCGTCATCCCGAACTCCTCCATGTAACGGCGCGCCCGCATGGCGTAGATTCCTGGCATGGTCGCGCCCACAGCGGCCTCCGGGTCGCTCGGATCGGGCGTGAGGGCACCTGAGAACTTGTTGGTGAGGTGCTCGGTGCCGATGGCGATCACTACGTCGTTCTCTCCCGCTCGGATGGCGAGGGAAGCTTCTCTGATGGCTGTTGCCCCGCTGCTGCACGCGTTCTCGACGTTGGCGAGCGGGAGGCCGGCGAGTCCCACTTGGGCCAGGATGCGCTGGCCGGTGACCATGCCCTGGAAGACGTGGCCGACGTACACGGCTTCGAGGGCGCGAGGATCGATCGCTGCGTCGGTGATGGCTTCGCGCAGTGCCGCCGAACCGAGGTCTGTCGCGTCGCTCTCGGGGTGCTTCCCGAAGCGAGTCATGCCGACTCCCAGGATGTGGACGTCAGTCACTGGTTACGTCCGCGGGCCTGAATCGGTAGCCTGTGAGGGCATCGCCTGCCTCACTGGTGCCGAACGGTTCGAGTACAAGGACCATCGGCATTCCGATGGAGATGTCACTGAACTCCACTCCAGTGATCTGGCCCATGATGCGCACTCCCTCGGGGAGATCTACGTAGCCCAGTGCGTAGGGCACCTCAAAGGCGGGAGTCGATTGCCTCACGATCGTGTAGGTGTAGAGCGTCCCCTCCGTTGCAAACCTGACCGTCTTGAGGTCCTCGCTCAGGCATCCCGCACAGGCTTCGCGGATGGGGAAGAAGTGGGCGCCGCATGAGCGGCACAGGCTTCCGAGGAGGTTCCCTGAGCCGTCGGGGCGGACCTCGAGTTCATTCGGACGGAACGACGCTCCGATCGCAGCTGCAGTCAAGTCTCCTCCTTCAGGTGCGGCGGATGGCGGCGAATCCGTAACCGTCCGGCCGTTCGGTTGACTATGCGAGTCTCTACCGGCGGCTGTGACTCCGTCAATGAGCCACCAGCTCCATTTGTGTGATGCAAAAGCCCTACATGCACCCCTGCGGAGGTGACGGCTGCCGATCTGGCGAGTCTCCGAGGGGGGGAGTGATGTATCCGCATCATGAAAATGACACAGGAGTCGGATTGTCAGCAGGTCGAGTCGCTGGGAGTCTGTGCAACGAGCCAACCGACCGGCCGGACGGCTGATCTGGCCAACCTGTCCAAAGAGGTGACGACGTGATGCATGGAGACGCAAGCGGCGACAGAGAACAAGAGTTGCTCTATGACTGGAACAAGGTCGGGGAGGGAAGCATCGCGATACCCGGCGTGGTGGAGCTGAACGATGAGACGTTGCGAGACGGGCTGCAGAGCCCTTCCGTCCGCCAACCGAACCTCGATGAGAAGCTCGACATCCTCCACCGGATGGCGCGGCTCGGCATCCACTCAGCCGACATCGGGTACCCGGGCGCTGATCCCGTCGTACTCGACCATGTGATCGCGCTCGCGCAGGAGATCGAGAGCGAGGGCTTCGAGATCGCAGCGGGCTGCGCTGGTCGTACGCACCCGTCTGACATCCTTCCCATCGCGGAGGCGCAGCAGCGCTCCGGTGTCGCCATCGAGGCAGCCCTGTTTCTTGGCTCGAGCCCTATTCGCCAGTTCGTCGAGGGGTGGGACGCTGACTTCCTCGTGCGCACGACCGTGGACGCCGTCACCCTTGCCCGCAAAGAGGATCTCGAGGTCATGTACGTCACAGAGGACACGACCCGGGCTCGACCCGATGTGCTGATGCGGGTGTACACGGCGGCTATCGAGGCAGGAGCGCGCCGTATCTGTCTCGCCGACACCGTGGGCCACGCCACGCCCTGGGGTGTTCGAGCTCTCGTCATGCTCGCGAGAGAGATCGTCGTGAAGACCGGTGAGGACGTGAAGATCGACTGGCATGGCCACAGGGACCGGAACCTCAGCGTGATCAACTCGCTCGCAGCCCTCTCCGCCGGTGCGGACCGGGTGCACGGGTGCGGACTCGGAATCGGCGAACGTGTGGGGAATACCCCGATGGAGATGCTCCTGGTGAACCTCAACCTTCTTGGTTGGATCGATACCGACCTGAGCGAGCTGCCTGCGTACTGCGAAGCGATCTCGAAGGCGACGGACACGCCGATTCCGAGCAACTGTCCGGGCATTGGCAAGGACGCTTTCGTGACGAGCACGGGCATCCACGCCGCTGCCGTGCTCAAGGCTCAGCGCATCGGCGACACCTGGCTCGCGAACCGCATCTACAGCGGAGTTCCGGCCGACCAACTCGGGAGAGAACAGGAGATAGCGGTCGGACCCATGAGTGGCAAGGCCAACGCGGTTGCCTGGCTGACTAAGCGCGGCCATTCGAGCGACGACGCGACGGTCGACAGGATCCTCGCAGCGGCCAAGAGGTCCGACCGCGTGCTGCACGATGACGAGATCCTTGAGTTGCTGAGCACGGCGGGCGCACCGTGAGTATCGACACGGAACGTCGCATTGAGGCTGCTACCAGTCTGCTTCTCTCGGGGAACGAGGCAGTTGCCCGCGGAGCAGTAGAGGCCGGGGTGTTGGTCGCGGTTGGTTACCCGGGAACGCCGAGCACCGAGATCCTGGAGTCCATTGCCAACCGCCAGGATATGTATGTTCGCTGGTCGCCCAACGAGAAGGTCGCGTTCGATGTAGCTCTCGGGGCGTCACTCGGCGGTGTTCGCGCTCTCGTCACGATGAAACATGTTGGTCTCAACGTCGCGGCCGACACCTTCATGACCGCGGCCTACACCGGCGTCGGAGCCGGTCTCGTAATCCTCGTCGCCGACGATCCTGGCATGCACAGCTCACAGAACGAACAGGACACCCGCGCGTATGCACGGATGGGATTTGTCCCGCTGCTTGAGCCGAGCGACAGCTCCGAAGCCAAGGAGTTCACCATGCTCGCCTTCGACATCTCGGAGGAGTTCGACATCCCGGTCCTGGTTCGCACGACTACCCGCGTGTCGCATAACCGGGGGGTCGTCAAGATAGGCGCGCGCCTCGAGAGGCCGGTGAAGGGCTTCGTGAGCGATCCGGCGAAGTACGTCATGATCCCCGGTTACGCGCGCGGCCGGCGTCCCGTGCTCCTCGAGCGCATCGAGGCGCTCACGGCGTACGTCGAGGCGAGCTCGCTGACCGTCGAATCCGGGAGTGGGGGAGATATCGGTGTCGTGACGGCGTCGGTCGCCCACCAGTACGTCCGCGAGGTGCTCCCTGACGCACGGATCCTCAAGCTGGGCATGACCTACCCCCTCCCCATCGAGCGGATCAGGGCATTCGCTGACTCCGTCGACCGCCTCTTCGTCGTCGAGGAGCTCGACCCGCATATGGAGAACGACATCAGGCTCGGCGGAATCGCGGTAGAGGGCAGAGCCTTCTTCCCCCAGATCGGGGAGTTGAACCCCGACATCGTCCGCAAGGGATTTGCCGAGGCGGGGATCCTTCCTTTCGCGCCTCCCGAGTCAGATCCTGCTCCTCCGACGGTGGTCAGGCCAGCCATCATGTGCCCCGGGTGCTCCCACGCATCTCCCTTCCTCGCTCTCAAGAGGCTCGGCGCCGTCGTCACCGGCGACATTGGCTGCTACACCCTGGCCGCTCTGCCGCCGCTTTCCGCGATGGATACCTGTCTCGCCATGGGCAGCAGCATCGGGATGGCGATCGGGATGGCTGCCTCCGGAGGCGCCGACGGTCCGGTAGTGGCTGCCATCGGAGACTCTACGTTCGTGCACGGGGGGATCCCTGGACTCTCCGACGCTGTCTACAGCCAGGCGAACATCACCGTGCTCATCCTCGACAACGGGACTGTCGCCATGACCGGTGGCCAGGAGCATCCCGGCACCGGAGTGACGCTCCAGGGCTCGGACACGACTCCCCTGGATGTGGTTGCGCTGTGCAAGGCGCTGGGTGTCCGCGACGTGCGAGTCGTCGATCCGTACGACATGGCGGCGATGTACAGCGCGCTCGAGAGTTCCATTGCCTACGTCGGGCCTTCGGTGGTGATCACCAACCGCCCCTGTGTCGTGTCGCCGATAAAGATCCGCGACAAGCCCTATCAGGTCATCGACGAGGCCTGCACTGCGTGCCAGGCGTGCATGACTCTGGGATGTCCCTCGATCATCTGGTCGGAGGAGACTTTCGAGGGCAGGCGCAAGGTCGTCATCGACCCGGTCACCTGCACGGGGTGCACGGTGTGTGCCCAACTGTGTCCGCCGCTCGCCATCGTGCCTGTGCCCGATTGGGAGGGGTCCACCGATGTCTGAGACCACGAGCGGATTGTTACTGGCCGGGGTCGGTGGCCAGGGGGTTCTGCTGGCGAGCATGATCGTCGCGGACGCCCTCGTGCGTGCCGGTCACGACGTAAAGCAGAGTGAAGTGCACGGGATGGCTCAGCGTGGCGGCTCCGTGTTCGGCCACATTCGCTGGGGGTCCCGGGTGGACAGCCCGCTCGTTCCGCTGGGGAGCGCCGAGGTGCTCGCCGCATTCGAGTGGGCAGAGGCGATCCGTTGGGTTCCGTACGTTCGGGACGGTGGAGCCGTCGTCGCGGATATTCGCATGATCGTCCCCCCCGGAGCCTGCTCCGACCGACGGTCCTGGTCGATGCCGTACCCCGGCATCGACGCCGAAGTTTTCGCCAGTCGTGGGCTGAAGACCCGACTGGTGGACGCCTCCGCTATCGCGACCGAGCTCGGCAACGTACGGGCAGCGAACAACGTCGTCCTCGGCTCGCTGGCGGCCTTCCTCGACATCGATGTCGTCCACTGGGAGGCAGCGATCGAACAGTTCGTGCCGCGGGGAACCGAGGAAGTGAATCTCGCTGCCTTCCGCGCCGGCCGCGAGGCGTCGGAAGCGCAGATCCCGCTCCCGACGGTGGAACCTGAGGGATTCTCGGGACCGCACGAGATCGACATCAGGCACGACTGGTGCAAGGGTTGTGACATCTGTTCTCGCATCTGCCCCGAGTACTGCCTTGCGGTGAACGGAGACGGGGTGCTGACGGTCACGAACGCCGAGGCATGCACTGGATGCAGGCTCTGCGTGCTTCTGTGCCCTGACTTCGCCATCACGATCCATCCGCCGCAGGAGCCCGCAACCGTCCCCGTCCACGCGGTGCAGGGGGGAGCGTCACGATGAGCGACGTGCAACTCATCCAGGGAAACGAAGCCTGTGTCAGGGGAGCACTCGCCGTCGGATGCCGTTTCTACGCCGGGTACCCGATCACGCCCTCGTCGGAGATCGCCGAGCAGATGGTGCGACTCCTGCCAGGTATCGGAGGTGTCTTCATACAGATGGAGGACGAGATCGCGTCGCTCGCATCGATCATTGGAGCCTCCATCGCAGGAACCAAGGCGATGACGGCCACCAGCGGACCCGGCTTCTCGCTGATGCAGGAGCACATCGGGTTCGCAACAATGGCAGAAGTCCCATGTGTGATCGTCAATGTCATGCGGGGGGGCCCTAGCACAGGACTCCCGACGTCGCCCTCCCAGGGCGACGTCATGCAGGCGCGCTGGGGCACCCACGGCGACCACCCGGCGATCGTCCTCGCTCCCTCGTCCGTCGGCGAGGTGTTCGATGCCACAGTCAGGGCGTTCAATCTCTCGGAACGGTTCCGCACCCCTGTCATTGTTCTGTACGACGAGATCGTCGGACACACGAGAGAGAGCGTCGCGCTGCCGGACTCCGTCGAGATCGTGGATCGGATTCAACCGAACAGCGACGGTAGCGAGTTCTGGCCGAAGAGAGCCGCGGCTGACGGGGTGCCGCCGATGTCTGCCTTCGGGGACGGGCACCGCTTCCACATCACCGGCCTCACGCACGGCGAGCGTGGCTTTCCGACGAACGACCCACAAGTGGCCGAGGCGTTGATCACCCGGCTCCACCGCAAGGTTGAGGCCCACGCAGAGGAGATCATCGAGGTAGAGGTCTTCATGATGGATGACGCTGAGACAGCGATCTTTGCGTACGGGATCGTTGGTCGGTCGGCGCGTGAAGCGGTGTTGCGAGCTCGTGCCGATGGTGTCAAGGTCGGCCTGATCCGACCGCTCACGCTCTGGCCGTTCCCGTACGCCCAGGTTGCCGAGGCTGCGAAGCAGGTCGATACGTTGGTCGTGGCCGAGATGAACCTTGGCCAGCTGATCGGTGAGGTAGAGCGTGCTGCTGTGGGCCAGGCAGAGATCGTCGGCTACCTGCGGGTCGACGGCGAACCGATCACTCCCACGGCGCTTCTCAACGTTGTGGCGTCAGTTAGCGGAGGGCAAGCATGACCGATATCAATACGTACCTTCGCGAGTGGACGATGCCCCACGTTCTCTGTCCTGGGTGTGCCCACGGGATCGTGCTGAGATCGTTCCTGGAGGCCGTCGATCAGTTGCAGCTCGATCCGGACAAACTCGCGATGGTGGCCGGGATCGGTTGCAGCAGCAGGCTGATCGGCCATGTGGATTTCTGCACCCTGCACGGAACGCATGGGAGAGCTCCCGCGTTCGCCACCGGACTCAAGCTTGCACGCCCGGAGCTGAACGTCGTTGTGCTGACAGGGGACGGAGACGCGCTCGCGATCGGGGGCAATCACATGATTCATGCTGCTCGCAGGAACATCGATATCACGGTGCTCATGCTCAGCAACGCGATCTACGGGATGACGGGCGGTCAGTCCGCTCCCACGACGCCGGAGGGGGCAGTGGCATCGACGACACCGGCTGGGAACACCGAACCGATGTTCGACTCCTGCAAGCTTCTCATCGGGGCTGGCGCGTCTTTCGTGGCCCGTGTATTCGCCGCGAACCCGCTTGAGATGACGAAGGTGATGGCGGATGGCATCACGCATCCGGGGTTCTCGTTCATCGAGGTCATCAGCGACTGTCCCGAGTATTTTGGCAGGTACAACAACATCGGAGGTGGCGCAAACATGTTGTCCTGGATGACCGTGCAGGACGAGGGTGTTGCGGGCCCGCTGTCCGCGAAGCGGTTCGTGAACCATGTGCCCATTACCGTTCTCTCACCGGCACTTGCCACCGGCGTTCTGGAGCGCGAGGTGCGCCCCGTGTTCTCCGGCATCAGAGAGGGTTGATCGTCATGAGTCGCAACGAGATCCGGATTGCAGGGACGGGTGGCCAGGGAGTGGTCACCGCAGGTCGCATACTTGCCGAGGCCGCGATTCTCTCGGGCGGTGAAGCGACGCACAGCCAGGTGTACGGCCCACAGTCTCGCGGCGGCGCGAGCCGCTCCGACGTCGTCATCGCTACTGAACCGATCGGGTTCCCACTCGCCGACAACATCGATCTCCTCATCATCCTTAGTGCAGCGGCGTACGCGAAGTACGTGCCGGACTTCGATCCGGACGGCCAACTGATCATCGACAGCCGCTGTGCCCCCGAATCGATGAACGGAGACGCTGCCCGGTTCGCTGTTGTCGACACGGCGCGTGCGATCTCGGGCGGCCATCTCGTGACAGGCGTGGTGGCCCTTGGCGTTCTGCAGGCGCACACAGGAGTCGTCGACGCCGATGTCCTTGAGCGAGCTGTCGCCGCGAGGGTCCCGACGCAGCACCGGAAGATGAACTTGGACGCCCTGTGCGCAGGGATGCAGCTCGCTGGCGGTTGAGTCCCATGGCCGAGACGCGCACTACGAGGGAACGCATCCGCCGGGAGGCCGCCGCTCTCTTTCGTGAGCGCGGCTTCAACGGCACAAGCATGGCCGAACTGGCGAGCGCGGTCGGAGTCACGAAGTCGAGCCTCTATCACCACTTTCCGAGCAAGCAGGCGCTGCTCTCTGAGATCATCGAGTTGACCGTGAGCCGAGTCACCCCGCTCGTGCGGGCGGTAGCAGAGATGGATCTCCCTGTCAGCGAGCGGCTGGGCAGGGCGGTCGTCCTCCACACCGTCGAGGCGATTCGTGACCAGGATGCGCTCGCATGCTTCGTCGAGGAGGGACGATATCTCGCCCCGGACTTCATGGAGACGCACCTCGCGAACAGGGACACGTATGAGCAGTTGTTCCGGCGCATCTTCGAAGAAGGCATCGAGTCTGGCGATTTCATGGAACAGGACGGCGGCATCGCCGTCAAGGCCATCCTCGGTATGTGCAACTCCGTTGTGCGCTGGTACCGACCCGACGGCAGCCGGAGCCCTGATGAGATCGCGTCACAGTTCGCCCACTTCGCGGTACGTGGCGCCATCGCATCGCGCGCTCCGGCTCCCTCGGAGAGGAGAAGCCCCACGTGAGCGGCGCGCTTGACGGCATCAAGGTTCTCGACCTCTCCCAAGGGGCTGCCGGGCCCACGTGTGCCATGTACCTCGGCGACATGGACGCGGACGTTCTCAAGGTAGAGCCCCCCGGGGGCGAGTGGGGCCGGGGATTGGGTCCCCCCTTTGTTGAAGGAGTCGCAGCGGCGTTCCTCGGCATGAACCGGAACAAACGCAGCATCGTGGTCGATCTCAAGATGCCTGGCGGAGCCGAGGTCATCCTGCGGCTCGCCGAGCGTTGCGACGTTGCGCTCGAGAGTTTCAGGCCCGGCGTGGCAGACCGGCTCGGAGTCGGGTACGAAGCCATGAGTGGCCGCAATCCCAGGTTGATCTACGCAGCGATCTCGGCGTTCGGCCAGAGTGGGCCGTGGCGCGATCGTCCCGGTGTCGATGGCATCGCCCAAGCCATGGCCGGAATCATGAGTGTTACCGGAGCGCCGGACGGCCCACCGGTCAAGGTCGGTGTGCCCGCTGCGGACATGGCCGGGGGTGTCTACGCGTCCCAGGCCATCCTCGCTGCCCTCTTCGCCAGGGAGCGGACCGGCCGCGGACAACGGGTTGACGTGTCACTCCTGGACTCTCTTCTCGCGTTTCAGGTTGTGCCGCTCTCGATGTTCCTTGCGAGCGGGGAGTCACCCGGGCGTCTGGGGAGCGCCGCGCCCTACGCGGCACCCAATGAGGCGTTCCCGACTCGGGATGGCTATGTGATGGTCGCTGCTTACACAGCGAAGCGCTGGCCTGCGCTCTGTGGTGCATTGGGCCGCCCGGAACTCGCAACCGATCCCCGCTTCGACACGAACGAGCGCCGCGTCGTCGCTCGAGACGAGCTTCGCGAGGCGCTTGAGCCGCTCTTCCTCACGCGCACGACAGCCGAGTGGATCGAAGCGTTTGACGAGGTGGATGTCCTGTGCGGTCCGCTGCTCACGTACTCCGAGCTCGTTGCCGAGGAGCACGTCGCGAGCGGGGATGCTCTTGTGACCATTCGGCATCCGGCCATCGGAGAGATGCGTGCCCCCGTGACTCCGGGCCGTTTCTCCGAGACGAGGGGCGATGTCACGGGCGCTCCTCCGCCGATCGCGGGCGAACACTCGGCTGAGATCCTTGGCGAGTGCGGTTTTGGGGATGACGAGATCGAGGAACTGATGTCGAGCGGTGTCGTCACCGGCCCGGATCGACAGGGAGCACGAGGAGGAGACGGCGATGACAGATGACGAAGCAGGCACGGCCGAGGAAGCACCGGTTCTTTATGAACGCGTTGGGGCCGTCGGCGTTCTGACCCTGAACCGGCCTCACGCCCTCAACTCGATGACGGTGGCGATGTTGGAGATGATCGGCGGCATTCTTGACAAGGTCGAATCAGATCCGGAGACGAGAGTCCTCGTGCTGACAGGGTCGGGGGAGAAGGCGTTCTGTGTCGGTGCAGATCTCAAGAGTCGTGGCAGGGAGTTCGAGCCAGGTCTCATCCATGACCCGCTCGGCCTGCTCGTGCGCAGCATCTTCGGTCGTCTTGAGAATCTCCATCTGCCGGTGATCGTCGCGATCCGCGGATACGCCCTCGGCGGCGGCCTCGAACTGGCTCTCGCAGGCGACCTGAGGATTGCAGCGGCAGGAGCGAGGCTCGGCTTCCCCGAGGCGAAGGTCGGGAGCCTGCCGGGAGCCGGCGGCACGCAGCGAGCGACGCGCCTGATCGGGCCAGGCTTCACCAAGGAACTCATGTTCACGGCAGACCACATCAGCGCTCAGGACGCGCTGCGTATGGGTCTGGTCAATCGAGTGGTACCTGACGAGGATTTGATGGACGTAACGATGACACTGGCGAAACACATTGCCAGCCGTGCACCGCTCTCACACGATCGGGTCAAGGTTCTCGTCAACCGGGCCACCGAGACCGACCTCGAGACAGGTCTCGAACTGGAGTCGACGAGCCACGCTGTGCTGCGCGCCAGTGAGGATCGTGCCGAGGGGATACAGGCCTTCATCGAGAAGCGGCCACCGGAATTCAAAGGACGATGAGACCACCTTGGAGGCACCGAAGATGAATGTGAAAGACAGAGTTGCGATCGTCACCGGATCGGGCCAGGGCATCGGCAGAGGCATCGCGAGGGTGCTCGCGCAAGCCGGCGCGAAGGTCGTGGTCAACGATCTCGATTCCGAGAGGGTCAGGGCAGTGGTTAGCGAGTTCGAGGCAGCCGGGTTCGACGTCGTCGGCCAACGAGCCGATGTGGCGTCGGCGCAAGGCGCTGAGAGCCTTGTTGCCGCGGCGATTGACGCGTACGGCCGCATCGACATCCTGGTGAACAATGTGGGTATGGCAAGGGATGGCTGGCTCGTAAAGATGAGTGAGGAGGACTGGGACACCGTCCTCACCGTGAACCTCAAGTCCCAGTTCCTCATGTGTCGGGCCGTTGCACCCCACATGATGGACCAGGAGCATGGCCGGATCATCAATATCTCGTCCAGGGCCTGGCTTGGCGGGCCTGGCCAGGCCAACTATGCGGCATCCAAAGGGGCCGTGATAAGCCTGACGCGCACGTTGGCGCTCGAGATGGCCCGTTACGGGATCACTGCGAACGTCATCGCTCCGGCGCTCGTCGACACGCCGCTCTTCCGCGGACTGAAGGAGGAGGTTCAGGAGCGGCTCATCAAGACCATCCCCGTCCGTCGCATCGGGACTCCGGAGGACATCGGCAACGCTGCTCTCTTCCTGGCCGCGGACGAGTCCTCCTACGTGACCGGCCAGACGTTGTACGTTTGTGGCGGCAGAAGTCTGGGGGCAGGTTGATGGAGGTACAGACACCATGGGAATGACGCTCGCGGAACGGATCCTGGCCAAGGCGGCCGGGAGGCAGGAGGTGTCAGCGGGGGAGTTCGTCGTCGCAGACATCGACCTTGCGCTGCTCCACGACATCTTCGCCGCACAGGTATTCGACATGCTTGGTGAGGTGGGTGTGGATCGGGTCTCTGACCCGGACAAGGTCGTCGTTGTGATAGACCACCTCGTTCCGGCCCCCTCCGCTGAGGCCGCAGCGCTTCACCAGCGGATCCGCAAGCACGTTGCACGCGCGGGTATCAAGGCCTTCTACGATGCTGGTGAGGGGATCTGCCATCAGCTGCTCCCCGAGCGGGGACATGTCCGGCCCGGGATGCTGATCGTGGGAACGGACTCCCACACCACGACGTATGGTGCGCTCGGGGCAGGCGGCACGGGTATCGGTACCTCGGACATGGTTTATGCGCTCGCGACGGGGAGGCTCTGGTTCAGGGTTCCTGAGACGGTGCGTTTCGAGATGTTCGGTGAACTTGCTCCGTGGGTCTCCTGGAAGGACGTGATTCTGCATCTCGCCGGACGTTTCGGAGCGGATGCTGCTCAGTACCGCGCGATGGAGTTCGGTGGTCCGGCGGTAAAGAGTGCGGACATGTCGAGCAGGCTCACTGTCGCGAATATGGCTGTCGAGATGGGTGCGAAGTTCGGTCTCTTCGCTGCGGACGAGATCACGGATGCCTACCTGCGGGACCATGGCGGGGTCGGCGCCGAACCGTTCGGCCCGGATCAGGATGCGGATTACGAGGCCGTCCATGAGATTCTGCTCTCGGCACTGCCTCCGCAGGTGGCGATGCCGCACGAAGTGGACCGCGTCGGCTCGATCGTTGATGTGGAGGGTCTTAGGATCGACCAGGCATTCATCGGTTCATGCACGAATGGTCGTATCGAAGATTTGAGAGTTGCGGCCGACGTTCTCAGAGGGAAGCAGATCGCTTCGGGAGTCCGCCTGCTCGTGGTTCCTGCCTCGCGCAGGGTGCTTCAGGAGGCGTTGGATTCCGGGGTGCTCGCGACACTCGTCGATGCTGGCGCCTCCGTGCTACCCCCGGGGTGTGGGCCATGCTTCGGCGGCCACGGTGGTCTCCTCGCTCCAGGTGAGCGGTGCATCGGCACCCACAACCGGAATTTCGTCGGCAGGATGGGGAGCACCGACGCCGAGATCTATCTCGGGTCCCCCGCGACGGTTGCGGCGTCGGCGCTCGCCGGCCATCTTGCCGACCCGAGGCATCTGGAGGTGACGAATGCCTGAAGATCGATTCGCCGGAAGAGTGTGGGGGTTCGACGACGACATCAACACGGATGCGCTCTCCCCTGGACAGTACGCCGTCGATCCCGTCGAAGTGCGCAAGCTCCATGTTCTCGAGTCGGTGAATCCTTCCTTTGCATCCGAGGTTGCTCAAGGTGATGTCATTGTTGCCGGCCGCAACTTCGGTTGTGGGTCGAGTCGAGAGACCGCCGTGGAGAATCTGAAGGCGCTCGGGGTGGCGTGCGTTGTCGCCGAGTCCTTCGGCCGGATATTCATGCGTAACGCGATCGCTCTGGGCCTCCCGGTAGTTGTCTGCGCGGGTATCCGAGGAGTTTTCGAGGACGGCGACCGCATCGAGGTCGATCTCGCGACAGGGCGCATCGTCAACGTCGGCAGTGGATCGGAACTGCGCGGTGACGCGCTGCCTGCCGAGATGCTCGAGATCCTGGAAGCCGGAGGGATTCTCGCGGTACTCCGGAAGCAGCGCGGTGGATGAGCTGACATCGCAACTCGCCTTGACGTGCATCGGGGGCCAACCGTACAGTCGACATCGCTTATGGCCGGCGTGACAACAATCAAAACAGGGATAGGAGAAGGCGTTGCGGAGCTGCTTGACGTGCTCGGCAGAACCACCGACGCGATGCTCGCGATCGACGGCGCCTTCAGAATCATCGCGTGGAACGACGCGGCCACAGAGCTCCTCGGTTATACGGCGGACGAGGCGCTCGGGAGGCCGTGCCAGGAGATCCTCTGTTGGACGGACCGCTGCGGGGATGTTGTATGTGATGGGTTCTGCCCCGCGGCTGAGCCTGGTGGTCCCGATGAGGTGATCGGCACGAGAGAGGTGCTTGGCCGTTCTGCCGCCGGGAGGACGCTGTGGTTGAGCGCATCGACGATCGTCCCCCCGATTGAGCTCAGGGAGGAGTGCAGACTGGTCCACCTGATTAGGGAGGTGGCTCTTCCACCTGAGCTCGAGCGAATCATCGTTGAGCGGCTCGACGGTTGGAGCCCGGCGTTCGACGGTGGTGACAGCCGACTTGACGTGCTCACCGCAAGAGAGCGCGAAGTGCTCCACCTCCTGACAGAGGGCCTCGACGGAGGAGCTATCGCAGAGAAACTCTTCCTATCCCAGGCGACAGTGCGGAATCACATCCAGCACATCCTCGCCAAGCTGGGCGTCCACAGCAGGGTTGAAGCTGTCGCGTTCGCCCTCCGGCGCCGCTAGAGGATCTCCTCAGCGAGGCGCTCGAGGTCCTCCTTGGTCCGGCCCTCAAATGTGCGGCCACACACTTCTTCGTATCCGGCGCAGAGCTTTACGCACTCCGCGCCTACGATCATCCCGTCGGCCATGTTGAACAGGATGTTGTCCTCCTTGGAGATGTGATCCACGATGAGGGAGATGAACCCGTCCGCGGCGGTCCTGAGGTCATCGCCCGCCTGGTTGTCGCCGCTCCTGGCGCCCTCCAGGGATCCTGCCATCGTCGCAACGAACGCTCTCCCCTGATCGTGCTCGTAGAGCATGACCGCGATCGGCCCGGTGTCTCTCGACATTCCCTGAGCCTCCATCCCCGGAAACAGCAGGTCCTCCTCCTTCCCGTGATGGCAAGCATCGGCGAAGAGGCGGAAGAAGGTGATGCATTGGCCTACGGTGTCGTAGTCGAGCGGTGCTCCGTCCCTGTCGGCTGCGAGCATGCCTTTCAGGTGGTGGGCGACGCTGAGGATGAGTTGATGCTCCTCTCGGAGCACGGCGGTTGCGCTTGAGTCGTGGTTCTCTGTCATATCCCACCAAGATAGACGCTCTCGATCCGTCTGTGCGCGGCGCCCCTCTCGCGATTACCGTGGCACGAATCGAGAGTGTCATCTCAGCGGTCGGTTGGTGAGCACGGGCGGCTGAGTAGATTCGGGGGAGCGAACGAGAGGCTGTCATCATCATCACTGCTCCGTACGGTTCCTGGGATTCGCCGATCACGATCTCAATGCTGGCCGACGCCGGTGTACGGCTCGGTGATGTCGCTGTCGATGGTGACGACCTGTATTGGACCGAGTCTCGAGCCTACGAAGGTGGTCGGACCGTCATTGTTCGACGAGATGCACACGGAACGATCGCGGACGCGGTCCCGTCGGGATTCAACGCGCGATCCCGCGTGCACGAGTACGGCGGCGGCACGTACGCGGTGCGTGGCGGGATCCTGATCTCGTGCAGTCTCGAAGATCAGCGGGTCTATCTCTTCGGCGATGGAGATCCGATCGCCATCACGCCGCAGCCCGACATCGAGGCAGGTGACCGGTACGCTGACTTTCTCTTCCACGGTGACCACATCATCTGCGTGCGCGAGCGCCACAGCGACGACCTCGAGCCGATCAATTCCCTGGTGGTGTTCCCCCTCGACGGCTCTGACGACCCTCGGGTCATCGCACAGGGTCACGACTTCTATTCATCTCCACGGGTGAGCCCGGATGGATCGAGACTGGTGTGGCTCTCGTGGGATCATCCGAGGATGCCGTGGGATGGAACCGAGCTGTGGGGGGCAGCCCTTGCACAGGACGGGTCCGTATCTGAGCCCGAGCTGCTCGCGGGGGGTGAGACGGAGTCGGTCCTTCAACCTGAGTGGTCACCCGGTGGTGTGCTCCACTTCGTCTCGGATCGATCTGGCTGGTGGAATCTCTACCGGTTCGTCGGTGACCGGGTCGAGCCACTGCACGCTATGGAGGCCGAGTTCGGCAATCCGCAGTGGCAATTCGGGATGCGCCGCTACGGCTTCTTGCCCGGGGGCCGCATCGTCACGATGTACTCGGAGAATGGCGTTGACCGGCTCGGGATGATCGAGGACGACGTGCTGCAACCCGTGTACACCGCCTACGAGCGTTTTGGTTCCTCTCTCGGGGTTCGGGGCGATGTGCTCTTTACTACAGCGGGGAGCGGAGGGAGTGCAACAGCGGTCGTCGGGATCGACGCCGAGACCGGTGACGTCGACATTGTCCGCACCAGCCTTGACATCGACCTTGACCCCGGTCTGATCAGCCATCCGAAGCCGATCGAGTTCCCCACCACCCAGGGCACTGTGGCTCACGCCTACTACTACCCGCCTCGCAACCCGGCGTTCGCGGGTCCCGAGGGAGAGCAACCGCCGCTCCTGGTGCTGAGCCATGGGGGACCAACGAGTTCGACCTCGCCGGAGCTGGACATCGGTCTCCAATTCTGGACCTCGCGCGGCTTCGCCGTGGTCGACGTCGATTACCGGGGATCGACGGGTTACGGCCGGCGGTACAGGGAAGCGCTCCGCGGAGAGTGGGGTGTCGTGGATGTGGACGATTGCATCAGCGCCGCCCTGTATCTCGCCGATGCCGGTCTGGCAGATCCGGACCGAATGGCGATTCGAGGGGGGAGCGCGGGGGGCTACACAACATTGTGTGCGCTCACGTTCTCCGACGTCTTTGCTGCTGGTGCTTCGTACTTTGGCGTGGGCGATCTCGCGGCGCTGGCGGCTCACACCCACAAGTTCGAGTCCCGCTATCTCGACGGCCTGATCGGCCCGTACCCGGAAGCGGCCGATCTGTACGAAGAGAGGTCACCGATCCGTCATCTCGAAGAGCTCGACTGTCCCGTCATCCTGTTCCAAGGCCTTGACGACCGGGTGGTTCCGCCCGCTCAGGCACACGAGATCGTGGCCGCTCTCAATGCGAAGGGCATCCCTCACGCCTACGTGGAGTTCGAAGGTGAGGGCCATGGGTTTCGGAGATCCGGGAACATCGAACGAGCCCGCGAGGCCGAGTTCTTCTTCTATTCACGAGTGTTCGGATTCGACCCGGCGGATAGCCTCACCCCCGTCGAGATCCACCACGAAGAAGCCATTGGGGGGCCACGGGGGTTCGCTGAGGGACAGTGATCGTTCGCTGAACCCTGGCGGTATCATCTCCCCGTTCCGGGGGTGTAGCTCAGCCCGGCAGAGCACTACGTTCGCAACGTAGGGGCCAGGGGTTCAAATCCCCTCACCT
>JASJXX010000083.1 GCA_030123765.1 Actinomycetota bacterium
TCGTAGGTCACTACTCGGAAGTGGCGGGCAAGGTAGGGGATCTGCATCTTCCACAACCGCGAGTGGGCTGTCTGCCATGATTGAGCGAGTAGGATCGTCGGACCTTCGTTCTCGTACACCTCGTAGAAGATCTTCGCTCCGTTGCGTTCCACGAAGCCTTCTGTGTCTGGATACCGCGCTCTCATGTAGTGCCCTCTTCTACTCCCTTGATCATCCCGCCTACTCGTCGAAGCGCCCGCCGCAGCGGCATCTCCTCGTCATCCAAACCGAGAAGGATCATCGACTCTGCGCCCAGAAAAGCACAGGACGTGAGCAGAACCACGTCCTGTACCCGCAGACCGCCGAACGCAAGACCGGCTTCATACGCTTCATCCACCAGACCGGTCAGAACCTCGTTCCACCCGCGTAGCATGCCAGCGACTTCCTTGCCTATGACATCCGAGGACCAACCCGCAGCCATCATTTCTTGGAGCACCCTGACGTAACCCGAAGCGAGATCTTCGTCGAGGTAGTCGCACGCAATGTCCCACCGCTTCCATAGTGGGAGATCTCGCCCGAACATCTCAGCTTGGCGTTCGAGGAGTTTGTCGTTCTCAGCGCGCAGGAGCTCCAGGATCATCTCGTCCTTGGAGCCGAAGTGGTAATGGATCTGGCTGAGAGGCACACCAGCAGACTCGGCGACGCTTCGCGTCGTCAGTGCCGAGTAACCATCGGCAAGCAGACAACTCCGCGCCGCCTCGAGAATCCGGTTTGCAGTTTCTTCCGATGTCACGAATACCTGTCTCGCCGCGCCCGCGGGATCCCCAGACTAATCCCTATGCCCCTATCGCATAGACGATGTTGAACGGAGTCTCGGCGACCCTCTCGAACGACGATGCTCCCGCTGCCTCGGCGATCCGTCGCAACCGAGCCTCACCAGCCTGAGCGCCGAGAGACTCACCGCCCGCCTGGCTGAGAGCGTTCGGTACGCAAAGGAACGTTGAGGCAGAGTACATCACTCGCCCAACCAGGGTCAGATTGTCCGCTAATTCATCGTTGGCAAACGGCTCCACGAGCATGACCCTTCCCCCACTCGAGAGACGAGCAAGGGCTCCTTCGATCACCCCCTGCGGATCGCCCATGTCGTGCAAGCAGTCGAACAGAGACACATAGTCGTAGGTTCCGTCGATTCCCTTGGCATCCGCTACATGGAACGATACGTTCGACACGGCCTCGCGCTTGGCCAACTCCTTGGCCTGGGCAATCGATGCTTCGTGGTTGTCGAACCCGACGAACGTAGCGTCAGGGAACGCCTTCGCCATCACGACGGTCGATTCACCCAGGCCCACACCAATGTCGGCAAGTCGGCCTCCCCGCTCCAGGCTCTCCACCATGCCGGGCACGGCAGGCATCCACTCCTGGACCAGATGATGGACATAGGCCGGTCTGAAGAAGCGGGCAGTCCCCGTGAACAGGCACTCGGAATGGTCACCCCACGGCATCCCCTCGCCACTCTTGAAGGCCTCACTGATCCGCTCCTCGTCGAGCCATCCAGACTGACTGATACCAAATGCGCCCTGCAGATACACGGGGCTCTCTGGGTTCGAGAACACCAATTGTTGGGCCACGTTCATGCTGAATCCATCATCTCCGTCGAAGTCGACATACCTTGACGCCGCCATGGCCGCAAGCCACTCCCTGCAGTACCGCTCATCGATATCGGTAGCCAGTGCCAGTGTCGCTGAGGTGACACTCTCTCGGTCGGCGATCGCGGCCCACAGCCCAAGGCGATCGCCGATCAGCACGAGCGGACCGGACATGCAGGCCCCTACATCAGCAACGACCTGAAATACGAATTCCTCTATCTGTTGTTCGTCCATTATTTGCTCTCCGCTCATCGAATTCGAACCCGCGATTGATGACCAAGAGTCTTGTAAGACGATGCTCGGTCGTTCGACCGAACGATACACAAGATGAATTGATCCGTCAAGCGGAACAGAGAAGACGGATCGAGGTCTGATCGCGCAGCGATCTGGTGTCTGGGCGCGAGCGCAAGGAGCGTTCTGCTTTCTCCGTCGGCCTCGCCAACGAAGAAAGCAAGGGAGTGTTGGAGGTGGACGGTGGTCTCTCTCGAGGCCGGGTAGACGGCGGGCCAGGATGCTGTCTACCCGTATGTCGCTCCGGTGGGCCGGGGTAGGGGCCGGCCTGCGTGGCCCGGAGTCTCAGATCCACCTGTAAGGCGGTGGTGGGTCGCCTTCTCTATACCTTCCTCCAACAGTCCCCTTGCTATCAGCACAATGCTCGCCGGAGGTCGGCACAATGTCAACAGAAATTATCGACGTTCCCCGAATCACCGTGCTACAACGCCTTCACAGACCTGGAACGCGAAACAACGGCCTACGGGCTTCCCCATAGACCGTTCTCTCTGAACAAGGGGACCTAGCGACTCAGCTTGACGAGATCCTCGAGATCCGACAGGTCGACCTTAATTCCGGGACCCATCGTCGACGAGATGGAGACCTTACGGACGAACTTGCCTTTCGATGCCGCAGGACGTGACCGCGCGATCTCGTCCGCGATCGACGTAAGATTCTCGACGATCTTCTCCGCCTCGAACGAGACACGGCCGATCGGAATGTGTACGTTTCCGTATCGATCGTTCCGGTACTCGACCCTCCCGGCCTTGAATGCCTCGACCGTTCTGCCGATGTCTCTGGTGACGGTGCCCGTCTTCGGGTTCGGCATGAGACCCCGGGGCCCAAGGATCTGACCCAGCTTGCCTACGACAGGCATCATGTCCGGCGTGGCGATCGTCACGTCCCAGTCAAGGGCCCGCGAACCGCTTGCGATCTCGTCGGCGAGCTCCTTGCCTCCGACGACATCGGCGCCCGCGGCTTCGGCCTCGTTCGCCTCATCGTTGGCGAATACGACGATCTTGACATCCTTGCCTGTACCGTGAGGAAGCGAGACAGTGCCGCGCACGATCTGGTCTGCGTGTCGGGCATCGATCCCTAACTGAAACGCAACATCGATGGACTCGTCGAACTTCGCGTACGCAAGGTTCTTGACGAGACCGATCGCGTCGATCACTGGATACGCCGTCTCAACATCATATCCGCGCTCCTGAACGGCACGGTTCTTCGAGATACCCATGGGATGTTTCCTTTCGTGGTGTGACGGGCATTCGCCCTCCCACATTTATGTGTCCGCTCTCGAGTAGCTGCATCCCCCATGACGAGGCTCAGGTACGCGCGACGGAGTGATCTATGCGTCGACGACGACGATCCCCATCGAACGGGCGGTGCCCTCGATGATCAACATCGCGTTGTCGATGTCGTTCGCGTTGAGGTCAGGCATCTTGGTCTCCGCGATCTCGCGGATCTGCGCCTTCGTGACGGTCCCGACCTTCTCCTTGTGCGGCACAGGAGAGCCCTTCTCGATCTTTGCCGCCTGGCGTAGCAGCACGGCTGCCGGTGGCGTCTTCGTGACGAACGTGAACGACCGATCCTCGAAGATCGAGATCTCGACGGGGATGATCGTCCCAGCCTGCGCCTGCGTCGCGGTGTTGTAGGCCTGGACAAATTCCATGATGTTCACGCCGTGCTGACCGAGCGCAGGACCGACCGGCGGTGCGGGGCTCGCCTGCCCCGCCGGGATCTGTAACTTGAGCACGGTCATCAGTCTCTTGCGACCCATAATTGGAATTCCTTGCTGTATCAGTACTTGATGATCTGGTCGAAGCTGAGCTCCACAGGAGTCTCACGACCGAAGATGTCTACGAGCACACGAACCCTGGACTGGTCCACGTTGATGTCCTCGATCACACCGTTGAAGTCTGCGAACGGGCCTTCCACGACACGGATCGTCTCGCCAACTTCCCAGGCAGGCTTGAAAGTCGGCTTGACCTTCTTGGCGCCCTCTTCCTTCTCGACGCCGAGGATCCGCTCGACCTCACGCCTCGACAGAGGACCTGGCTTGGGTCCTGGCCCGACGAACCCGGTCACGTTCGGAGTGTTACGGACGGAGTACCAGGAGTCGTCATCCATGTACATGCGGACGAGCACGTACCCGGGGAACTTCTTCCTTGCGACGGTGACTTTCTTGCCGTTCTTGTACTCGACGACGTCCTCCATCGGAATGACGACATCGAAAATCTTGTCTTCGAGATGCATCGACTTGACGCGGTTCTCGAGGTTCGCCTTCACCTTCTTCTCGTATCCTGAATACGAGTGAATCACGTACCACGCGCCGGGAAGGTCGTACGGGCTCGCGGGGCGCTTCTCGACAGCCGGTGTCTCTTCGTCAGCCACTGCTTCTTCCACAACGTCCGCCATCAGGTAATCGCATCCAATACTATGTTCACGATGAGCCGGTTGAAAGCCCAGTCCATCCCGAAAACGATGAGCGTGAGCGCCAGAGTCATGCCGAACACAACAACCGTGTACGTACCGAGCTCTTCTTTTGAAGGCCACGCGACCTTCCTGAGTTCCTGCCGCACTTCGCGAAGGTATTTAGAACTCCGCTGAAACAAGTTCAGCTCCGGGTCCTTCTTCTTCTTCTTCGGGCGCGAAGCGTCAGCGCGACGCTTCTTCGCGCGCTCCTCTTCCTTCGCCTGCAGGCGACGCATCTCACGGTTCAACTACATACTCCTCAGTAGTTCGCAGGGGTGGCGGGACTCGAACCCACAACATCCGGTTTTGGAGACCGGCGCTCTGCCGATTGGAGCTACACCCCTCCGGTCCGGTCTGGCCCCGACGGGTGAGTATATGTACCCCTCACCTGAAGTGTAAACCGACTCGGACACTGGCGGGAGCGGTTACGCGGCCCGCTGGCGATACAGCTTCAGGAGAACCACCGTGCCCGCGGCCGCCGTAGCTACCACCACTGCCGCGGCGGCGACAGGAACGCGGTTCTCCTTCTTGGACTCGTCATCAGCCACAGCGACGGGGCCGAGGGAGCTCATCACATCCGCAGTGAGGCTCCCGGGCGCAGCCAGCGTCATGTCACGGAGCTCGGCGAGCTGCTGGCACAAGCGCCGATATCTTGCGACCTCACCCCTACAGGGCAGGCACGACCGGACGTGACCCGCCAGTGGCCCCGTGATCGCCGCCTCCCCCACGGCAGGGAGCGCTATCTGGACGGCTGAGCAGATGACATTCATGGTGCACCGTCCTGGTATCCGTCAAGCAGGTGACGAAGCTCCTTGCGGCCCCGGTGGAGGCGCACTTTTCCAGCCGTCACCGAGATGTCGAGATGGTCCGCAATTTCGGCGTGAGTCCAACCGTACACATCCTTCAGCACGACGACCGCGCGAATCGAGTCGGTGAGTTGCATCAGCGCCTCTTCGATCTTCGGTAACGCCGACGCGGCTTCGCCGGCACGCACCGGATCGAGCGTCGTCGCGTGGGGTTCAGGGACCATAGCGTCGAGAGGGTCGAGGCGTACCCGGTTTCGCCTGGCTCTGTGAGTCCACGCGGTATTCACCGTTATACGGTGCATCCACGTCGAGAACTTCGCGTCGCCTCTGAACTTGGGCATCGCACGCCAGGCTCGGATGAACGCGTCCTGGGCAACGTCCCCTGCGAGATCTGTGTCTCGAACAAGCCTGACTGCCAACGTAAACACCTCGTGTTGATACAACGCCACGAGTTCGCCGAAAGCGTCGCGGTCGCCTAGCTTCGCTCTCTCGACAAGCTCTTGTGGCTCTCCACGTTCGACTCGTTCACGTTCCACGCCGTTACTCCGCTCGGGACAGAACGGTAGCGGTCCCGGTGACCAGTCGTTCGTCCTCGGCAGCGAGCACGAGTTCGACCTTGTCGCCCTGAAGCTCAGAAGTGATCGTCGCCTGCTGGGCAGGGCGCAGAGCGTTACGGAACCGGATCTTCGCGGCGACGACGTCACGGCCGTCAGCGGCCCGCGACGCCTCCTGGGTCAGCCACGCGTACATCAGCAACCCGTGGACGACGGTGCCCGGCAGACCGGCCTCGATCGCGAAGTCGTGATCCCAATGCAACGGGTTGAAGTCGCGGGACGCGGCCGAGTACCGGATGAGGTCGTGACGGCTCGCTGAGCGCAGCGGCCCGTCGTTGACGCCAATCTGGTGTACCGATGGTTCTCTGACCGCGGAGTCCGAAGGAGGTGCTTGCTGGTCGGAGAGGACGAAAGTCGAGACGGACTCCATCACGGGGCGCTCGCCCTCACACGCAGTCGCGGAGAACGTGACGAAGTACGAGCCCGCCCGCTGCCGGACGCGCGTCACCGTGCCGGTGACCGTGATCAGGGCGCCGACGCGGAGAGGTCGAACGTAGGTGAATGACTGGTCGAGGTGCAGGAGGGCTCTCGTGAACGGAACAACCCTTGGATCGTACAGAAACTCGTCCGCGACAGCGAAGAGGAGCACCGACCCGAACCCGGGTGGAGCAGCTTCGGACCACCGCGTCGGGTCGTCACTGGTCGCGTCGACGTACAGGGCGACTCTGTCTGCGGTGACCGCGACATCAACTGGCCCGATGGGCTCTCCTCGGAGATCTACGGGGGTGAAGAGATCGGTCATCTACGCGGATAGGCTAGACAGGACGCGGGGAGCTGCCTCCCTCAAGGTCGTGGCAGCTCCTCCGACAGCAAGTGCCTGTATCTACCGCGTCTCTTTATGTGGGGTAACTTCGCGGCACCACTTGCAGAACTTACGAAGCTCAATGCGTTCGCGAGTGTTCGTCTTGTTCTTCGTAGTGACGTAATTACGCCTCTTGCACTTCTCGCACGCGAGCGTGATCGGCGGTCTCTTGTCGGTAGCCATCTTCCCTACTTACTTAATGATCTTGGTGACGCGGCCTGCGCCAACCGTCCGGCCACCCTCACGGATAG
>JASJXX010000084.1 GCA_030123765.1 Actinomycetota bacterium
GACACCAGCACTCAGATTGGGAAATACTGGCACGGTCGGGGTTGCTCTACGCGCCGTTCATCTATACCATTCCCAACAGAACGTCGGCATCAGCGCGCGCTGAACGTTGATTCGACGCCGCACGGGACACACCATGTGACGCCCGTCGGGTTGGAAGTGCACGCGAGAATCACGGAGTTACGTGACACCTCGAATACCGCTCGCATACGCAAGCCTTCTCGTCATCGCTCTCGTAGCGGTGATCGGGTTTGCCGCGTTCTCTCCGCCGTTGTCTCCCGCGACGAACGAACCTGCCGCTCCTACGACCCTCGCAGCGACACCGACCGCGTCCGCACGAGTTGCATCAGCCGTGCTCGCATTGCGGGTTGCGAACGCCGAGACTCGGATCGCGACGACACTGGCCCCGGCAACGACTGCCGCGCCTGAGCCCGCTGCAATCCCGGCCGATCCTGTCACCACCACCGAAGCGACCGAATCGGTAGAAGCCTCATCGACGACTACGACCAAACCGCGCGACACGACGCCGCCCTCAATCAAGGTCACGTCGCACAGCGACGGAGAGCATGTCACCGACTCCTACATCGTCTTCAGAGGTACTTCGGAGGCCGGTGCCTACGTCCGCTCGGGGCCCTTCGACGCGGATGTCGACGAAGACGGCAATTGGTCACTCGGCCTCGTGATGGTTGATGGCGCCAACAGGGCGTTATTCACAGCAATGGACAAGGCGGGGAATTCCTCCGAGCTGAAGATCACCATTCACTACGACGAACCGACGGTGAAGGCGACGACCACCACCAAGGCGCCCTCGACGACAACAACGAATCCACCGGCGCAGACAACGTGGTCGCCGCAGTGGCCGGCCGATGCCGGCGGAATTCGCAATGTCGAAGCGTGGAGATCCCTCGTAGAGAAATATTGGGCGCCCGAGAGAGTCGACTGCGTCCTCGGGATCATCCAGAGGGAATCCAGAGGCGACCCGCGCGCCTACAACTCGTCAAGCCGCGCCGAAGGCCTCATGCAGCATCTGAGCAAGTATTGGAAGGCGCGTGCAGCGGCCGCCGGATTCAGGGACTCGAACGGGCTCTACGCGACCCCCTACAACGCAGAGGCGAACATTGCGGTAGGCGCCTACATCGCAGGCTCAGGCGAACACTGGTACACGCCGTGGAGTTACCACCCGGCGTACGGATCCTGTCCCGACAGCCGCGGCTAGAATCGCCCATCATGAACAACGCTGCCAAGAACCTCCTGCGGGTTGTGGGCGTCGTCGCCGGCCTCGGCGCCGCCGCGTGGGTGCTCCGCGACAGGATGCTCCCTCCCCCCGAAATCCACGATGAGCCGCCTCCGAAGTTTCGCACCGGTGGCGGCGCGGACGATCTAACCGAAATCAGGGGCATCGGGCCGACGTATCAGGAACGTCTCGCCTCCGGGGGCATCCACAGTTTCAGCGATCTCGGCGAGCGAAGCGCAGATGACGTCGCTGAAGTCGCAGGCACCTCCGTTGCGGTAGCAGAAGGCTGGGTGAAGTCCGCTCAAGCGCTGGACTAGGCGTGTTGTACCTCACCGCGCCTGACCGGCTCTTCGAGCTGTTTCCCGACGAGCCGCGGTATCGCACCGATCAGCTCACCGAATGGCTGTACGACCACCCCGTTCTGTCCTCCGACGACATGCTCAACCTCCCGCGCTCGATGCGCGCCGGCATCGCGGAGCAACACTGGCCGTTCACCCTTGAGATAGAGCAGTCGGCGGACGCAGGCCTGACAAAGAAATGGCTCTTTCGGTGCACGGACGGATCGCCGATCGAGTCGGTTCTCATGGGGTACGCGACGCGAACGACACTCTGCATCTCCTCCCAGGTTGGCTGCGCCATGGGATGCACGTTCTGTGCCACAGGCCAATTCGGGTTCGACAGGCACCTCGACGCAGGGGAGATCGTGGCGCAGGTGGCGTACGCGAACGCTTACCTCGCCGCCACGCCGCTGCCTCGTTCCCCTGAACGCGTCACCAACGTCGTCTTCATGGGGATGGGGGAACCGCTCGCGAACTACGACGCGACGATCGAGTCGATCCGTCGGATGATCGAGCTCATGGGCATCTCCGCTCGATCCATCACCGTCTCCACCGTGGGCTTGGTCCCAGGAATGAGAAAGCTCCTTGAAGAGCCGTGGCCTATCAACCTAGCCGTCAGCCTCCACTCCACCATCCCCGAAGAGCGCACGAAGCTCGTGCCGATCAACAAGCGATATCCGATTCACGACGTCGTCGCTGCCGCGAAGGATTATTTCGACGTCAAGGGGCGGCGCGTATCGCTCGAATGGACTCTGATTGCAGGCGAGAACGACTCAGACGAGGAGGCGATCGGTCTCGCTCAGATCGCGAGGAAGATCCACGCACATGTGAATGTCATCGCGCTCAACCCCACACCCCTCAGCCATGACGTGCCTCCCTCGCGTGACCACATCCGAAGGTTCATCGGGACGCTCAAAAGAGAGGGCGCCAACGTGACACTTCGCGACACGCGCGGCCAGGACATCGACGCAGCCTGCGGCCAGCTCAGGTTGAGAAGCAAGTAGACCGTTGACCGTTGACCGTTGACGGAGCTCAGCTAGATTACGCTACGGACCAACCGTTGGAGACCAAACATGCGACTGCAACCTGGAGACGAAGCGCCGGCCTTCTCCGCGCTCGATCAGGACGGCAGCGTGCGGTCGTCTGAGCACTACTCGGGGACAAAGCTCGCGGTCTTCTTCTACCCCCGTGCTTTCACCCCGGGCTGTACCACCGAGGTGTGCGACTTCAGAGACCGCCACGAGTTCTTTTCCAGCAGCGGCTACACGATTATCGGGGTATCGCCGGATCTTCCTGAGAAGCTCGCAAAGTTCAAGGATGAGTACAACCTGCCGTTCGATCTGCTCTCGGATCCGGAGCACGAAATCGCGACTGTGTTCGGCGCGTACGGCCCAAAGAAGAACTACGGCAGGGAGTACATGGGCATCATTCGCTCGACATTCCTGATCGACGCATCTGGTGTAATCACAGATGCCTACTACAACGTTCGGGCGAAGGGTCACGCCGACCGCGTCGCCAAGGCGGTTGGAGCAGAGTGAGCGCAGTAAAGACAGCCGTGTTCCCCGTTGCCGGATTCGGCACGAGGTTTCTGCCCGCAACGAAAGCGATGCCGAAGGTACTGTTTCCGATCGTTGATCGCCCACTGATCCAGCACGCGGTCGACGAGGCAGCGGCGTGCGGAATCGAGAACTTCGTGTTCGTGACGGGGAGGGGGAACAGCGCGATCGAGGACTACTTCGATGTCAGCTTCGAACTCGAGTCGATGCTCCGAGCCGGGGGCAACTCCCACATCGCCGCGTCGCTCGAACGGCTGAGACCCGGACCCGGACAGGTGGCGTACGTACGTCAAATCGACCCGCTCGGTCTCGGCCACGCCGTGTGGTGCGCACGCAACACCATCGGCGATGAACCATTTGCGGTTCTGCTCGCAGACGAGCTGATCCTGTCGGACACACCGGATCTCGCGACGATGATTGAACTCCACGCCGATCTCGGCGGCAACCTGGTCCTCGTCGACGAAGTCGCCGCGGACGAGACTGATCAGTACGGCATCATCACGCCGGGGAGAGACGTCAACGGCGCCATCGAAGTCACCGACATCATCGAAAAACCGGAGCTCGGTACGGCGCCCTCGAATCTCGCTCTCATAGGCCGATACATCCTCGACCCAACCATCATGACGACGCTCGAGACCACAGCGACAGGCAGAGGCGGCGAAATCCAGCTCACGGACGCGCTGCTGGCATCGATCGGCGCTCTACCCTTCCACGCTGTGCGCACCACAGGCAGACGGTTCGACTGTGGCTCCAAAGTAGGGTTCGTTGCGGCAACGATGCATGCCGCCCTCGACCGAGACGACATGAGGGAAGATGTTCAACGAATGATTAATGAGCTTTACAAACACCAGATACCAGACACCGGACACCAGATACCTGAAGGCTGATGCACCATGACGAAACTGAGACAGCTCCATGAGAGCGGCCAATCCATTTGGTACGACTTCATCCGAAGGGACATGCTCACCGGCGCCGGACTGCGAGAACTCGTTACGTCCGGCATCCGCGGCGTGACGAGCAATCCATCGATCTTCGAGAAGGCGATCGCTGGTTCGAACCTGTACGACGACCACATCGCCACGCTCGACGGCAGCACACCCGCGGAGGTTTTTGAAGCCCTTGCGGTATCGGACATCCGTGTTGCGGCAGATATTCTCATGGACGTCTATCAGACGTCGGGTGGCGAAGACGGGTACGTGAGTTTCGAGGTGTCCCCTGCGCTCGCGCACGACACCGCGGGGACGATCGCCGACGCGATGAGGCTGTGGACCGTCATCGACCGTCCGAATCTGATGATCAAGGTTCCCGCTACCGAAGCCGGAATACCCGCGATCGAGGAACTCACCGCGCAGGGGCTCAACATCAACGCCACCCTGATGTTCTCGCTCGACGACTATGAAGCTGTGGCGATGGCGTACATCCACGGCGCGGAGAGAGCCTCCGACCCGTCCAGTCTCGCTTCGGTAGCCTCGTTCTTCGTCAGCCGAGTCGACGCGTCGACAGACGCAGCGCTCGAGCTCAACGGGACCGAACGGGCGCTCGCTCTCCGCGGCAGGGCTGCAATCGCCAACGCAAAGGTCGCCTACAAGCGATATGGAGAATTGTTCGAAGGCGTCCGTTTCGAGGCGCTACGCGCTGCCGGCGCGCGGCCCCAACGCGTGCTCTGGGCGTCTACCTCTACGAAGAACCCTGACTACAGCGACGTCATGTACATCGAAGAGCTGATCGGTCCGAACACCGTGAACACCGCCCCACCTGCCACCATCGAGGCCTTCCTCGACCACGGTGTCGTCAAGACGGATTCACTCCTTGAGGACACGGCCGACGCTGTGAGGTTCATCGCATCCCTCCCGGAAGTCGGGATCGACTTCGACGCCATCACGACGACTCTCCAGGTCGAAGGCGTGGCCGCGTTCGCTGATGCATACTTCTCGCTGCTCGCGGCGATCGAGCGCAAGCAGGCACAGATCTACGCATGACGTTCCGCGTCTCGATCAAGCCGCAATCGGGCGGTCACGCCGGCGACTCCGAGACACGCTGGCGGACCGAGGATCTCGTTGCGAGGATCTGGCGCAGGGATCCCACCGTGTGGGCGGATCCACCGGCGCCCGAGATCGTGAACCGGCTGGGTTGGCTCCATGCCCCGGAGCGATCGCGCAGGCTCGTCACGCTCATTGAGGAGCTTCACCGAACAGCGGTGGACGATGGGATCACCGATGTGATTCTCTGTGGAATGGGGGGATCGAGCCTCGCTCCTGAGGTGTTCGCCTCGACACTGCCCAGCGCCGAAGGCTCCCCCCGGCTCACGGTGATGGACTCGACGCATCCGGACGCTGTACGGGCCGTCGACGCTGCGATCGACCCCGCCACAACATGGTTCATCATCTCTTCGAAGTCCGGGGGGACCATCGAGACAATGTCGCTTCTGAAATTCTTCTGGGAGCGAGCAACTCTGGAGGTTCCGGATCCGGGGAACCACTTCATCGCGATCACTGATCCCGGCACGACTCTCGAAACCTTGGCCGCTGAGAAAGGCTTCAGAGCGACAGTGCTCGCCGATCCTGAGGTCGGGGGGCGGTACTCGGCCCTCACCGCTTTCGGCCTGGTTCCGGCAGGGATCATCGGCGCTGATGTCGGTGCGCTCCTCGACGCAGCCAAGCGGGGAGCGGCTCGATGCGGACCAGACATACCTCTCGAAGAGAACGCCGGCTTCGGTATCGGTGTGCGGCTCACGGATCGCTCTCGGCGGAACTCCGACAAAGTCCGTTTCGTCAGTTCACCGCCGGTAGCTTCGCTCGGAATCTGGATCGAGCAGCTCATAGCCGAATCGACAGGAAAGGATGGAGTCGGGATCGTACCGATCGATGGCGGACCCCGCCTCGACGGTGTGCCCGGGGACAATGCGGGCGCGACGACGGTCGGAATCGGAACCCCGAGCGATGAGGCCTTTGATATCGAAATCGGTCTGCACGATCCCTACGATGTTGGCGCGGTGATGTTCATCCTCGAGTTCGCCACTGCGGTCGCGGGCGAGATCCTCGGCGTCAACCCGTTCGATCAGCCTGACGTCGAGATCGCGAAACAACTCGCCGGACAAGCAATGCAGGGAGACGTGGGACCGGCCGGGGAGGCGCCCCACGATGTACACGACCCCCGATGGATCAGAGACTTCCTCGCCGCACTCGGCGAAACAACACCACCCTCCTACGTATCGATTCAGGCCTACCTCCCTCAGGATGCGGACACCGAAGAGCGGCTCGACACTCTGCGTCTCACCATCAGCACAACACTCGGGGTCTACACGACAACGGGGTACGGGCCGAGGTACCTCCACTCGACAGGGCAACTCCACAAGGGCGGCCCCCCTGGAGGCGTGTTTCTCCAGATCGTCGATGACACCGCCACCGAACTCATGGTTCCAGGCGCTGGATACACCTTCAACCAACTCATCCAGGCACAAGCCGCAGGCGACCGCGCCGCCCTCGCAGATAGAGGGCGCTCAGTGATATCCGTGAACGTCGGAGGGAGCAGAGTCCAGGGCCTCCGCTCGCTAGTAGATCAGGT
>JASJXX010000138.1 GCA_030123765.1 Actinomycetota bacterium
GTCCCCCCGGCAGAGTTCGAGGACGCCTATCATGCCGAAAGGAGCAACAAACAGCCGCTTGGAAACCAATAGAACGAGCCTCCATCAAACCCAGGGCGATCCAGATCTCTTGCAATCGTCGAGCTTGGGACGAAGGAGTGTCGCAGCACAATGAAAGACGTACTCGAGATCCACGACCGGTGGACGAAGCAGGGCAAGGACGTGGCGGTAGCAACAGTGGTTGGTGTCAAGGGTTCCACTCCTCGCGGGGTCGGGGCGAAGATGGTCATCTCATCGGAGGGCGACATGGAGGGAAGCGTCAGCGGTGGATGCGTCGAGAACGACGTTGCGGAGCATGCTACGGCCGTGCTCGCGTCCAGAACCCCGAGGCTTGTCACGTACGGGATCGCTGACGATGATGCCTTCGAGGTTGGTTTGACGTGCGGTGGCACGATCGAGGTCTACATCGCACCATGGTGAAGGAGGTCCTCGACGCGGTAGGCAGACTGAAGAACGATGAACGGCTCGGAGCGATGATCACGGTCATCGATGGACCGGACACGGGTTCGGTCGTGGTCGTCGAGCGGTCAACCGGCCATGTGGCCGGGGACGGGTCACCGTGGCTCGATCGGGATGTCGTGGAGGACGCGAATGATCTGATGGACCGTGAGGAGAGCAGGGTCCTCTTCTACGGGGACAGACGGATCTTCATAGACACGATCGCTCCTTCGCCCGTGATGCTGATCTTCGGTGCGGGGCACATTGCGCAGCCCTTGTCGATGTTCGCCCGAGAGCTCGGTTTCCGGGTCGTTGTTGCTGACGCCCGCGCCACCTGGGCAACGTCGGAGAGATTCCCCAACGTCGACGAGCTGATCGTCGCTTGGCCTGACGCCGTTTTCGATCACATTGTCCCCCGACGCCAGAACGTATGTGGTGCTGCTGAGCCACGACAGCCGGTTCGAGATACCCGTCTTTCGGGCAGTGCACGGAGAGCCGGTCAGGTATCTCGGTGCAATGGGGTCCAGGCGTACGCACGGATTGCGTGTCGATCGGCTCAAGGATGAAGGTTGGACGGACGAGGAGGTTGGTGCGATACACGGGCCCATCGGTCTCGATCTCAAGGGAGAGTCACCAGCAGAGACGGCCGTCGCGATCCTCGCGGAGATCATCCAGGTGAGATACGGCGCCGGTTCGGCCGTCTCCCTCCGCGGTACCGATGCCGCGATTCACACGTCGTAGGAGAAGCTGTGGACATCACCGAGCAGTTTTCGGTCACTCGTCCGATCGAATCGGTCTGGTCGTTATTTCAGGATGTACCCGAATTGGTTCGCTGTCTTCCAGGAGCCGAGCTCACGAGCGACAACGGGGACGGAACGTATGACGGTGGCGTCTCGGTGAAGCTCGGTCCGATCTCGGCCTCGTTCGAAGGCACGGCCACGATCGAGTTCGACCACGATGCGTTCACGTTGAACATCAAAGGGCGTGGCGTCGACCGGTCCGGCGGAAGCCAGGGCAAGGTGGATGTCGATGTGCATCTGGTTGAGATCGATAGTGGCCGCACGAGTGTGACGATCGAAGCGAAAGTCGAACTCGCCGGCCCGATCGCACAATTCGGGAGAACGGGCCTCATCAGTGAGGTGTCGAGACGACTCATCGACGACTTCTCTGCATGCATCCATGCAAAGCTGGCCGCAGAGACTTCCGAGGAAGCCGCGGCAATCTCTTCTGCGGAGGTGCGGGGTCTCTCGCTGTTCCTCGCAAGCATCTTCGGCGCGTTCGTCGGCTGGTTGAAGCGTCTCTTCTCTCACTCTGGCGCGTAGACGACGTCGATATGGCGGATCTTCAGCAAGCTGCTGCCACATTGTCTAAGGTGTGAGCCTCGGCAGTGTGCCGCGCCTGCCTGGATGTCCGTAGTCGACGGGAGGGTCGCACCGTGGAAGTCAATATCTCAGTCAACGGGAC
>JASJXX010000139.1 GCA_030123765.1 Actinomycetota bacterium
GCCTGAGCCTTCTCCTCCGGTGTATACCGACGCGTAGTCGGCTTCCTAAATGTTGACTCGTTCTCCATAACTCTCCTTCTTAATTCCAAGATAAAGAGTCTCCACTATTCCCAGGGCGAACCAATCTGCGCTACCCGGTCCCGCAGCGTCGGTATCCCAAGACGACGGACCTTGCCGCCCTTCTTCGGAATCGTCACCTGCCGGACCGGAAGCGGACGGAACGTGCCGTCTCTCAGCGAGGAGCGAAGCTCCTCTAGGAACGGCACCACTCCGCGACGCCTAACGTGATGCCGGGTCACGGCATCGACGCCTGCGGTGCGTGCACCCCGGTTGCCTGCCACCCGCTCCCAAGCAACAACAAGCGTCGCCTGGTCGCAGATCAAGTTGCACACGTCGTCGAACCGGCGATCCGGTTCGGCCCGTGCCCATCGATACAGTTTGCGTTGGTTTGTTGATCCACGCCGTGTCGGGGAGTGGTGGCGGTGTTGGCGCCATACGGACAAACCGTTCGGGGTGAGACCGATACGCAGCATCGAGGACGGTTGCTCGTTGCGCCCGGATCGCTTCGGCCCGGCCGTAGTGGACGTCGGCAGGAGTGTGGAATCCGATGCCGGAGTGACGGTGCTCGTTGTTGTACCAGTCGAAGAAGCGTCGAGTGAAGCTCTGGGCGTCTTCGAAGGATCCGAAACGTTTCGGGAACTCGGGCCGGTACTTCATCGTCTTGAACTGGGATTCGGAGTACGGGTTGTCGTTGGACACGTGCGGCCTCGAGTGGCTTTTGGTGACACCGAGATCGCCCAGGAGAACCGCTACCGCCTTGGACGCCATCGAAGCTCCGCGGTCGGCGTGGATCGTCAACTGGTTCCGATCGATGCCCTGCTGTCCGATGGTGTCGGCGAGGAGCCGCTCAGCGAGATGGGCCCATTCGGCTCTTGCGAGCATCCAGCCCGGTATGTAGCGGCTGTAGATGTCGATGATCACATACAGGTAGAACCAGGTCCACTTGACAGGTCCCAACAATTTCGTGATATCCCACGACCACACGTCGTTGGCGCCTCGAGCTACCAGCTCGGGTTTGACATGAGCAGGATGGGTGGCCTGGCGGCGACGCTCAGACACCTCGCCTTCGACTCGTAGGATCCGGTACATTGTTGCCGTCGACGCCAGATAGATGCCATCGTCCAACAATTTGGCGTACACCGTAGCGGGCGCCTCATCGACATGTTGCGGTTCGTGGAGGACCCGCAGCACCTCGTGACGTTCAACATGTGTGAGGGCACGAGGCTGAGGGGCCGCACCCCGTACAGGTTTCGGTGGCAGAGGGCTCTTACGATGCCTGCGGTAATGCGTGGCTCGGGGACGCCCCACCGCAGCGCACGCCGCTGTGACACCAACCATCGGTGCCAGCTCCAAGATGGCCTCGTCGATCACTTCGGCTCGCCGCCGGTCTTGAGGGCGCTGTCGGTGGCGAGTTCCTCCAACAGCGCCGAGAGTTTCCCCTGGACCTCGATCACCCGACGAGCCGTCCCCAACTCGCCCTCAAGGCGCTCGACACGTTGATGGAGCCGGACGTTCTCGCGCTCCACCGGATCCAGCGGCGCCCGTCCCGGTTTCGCCGCCAACGCCTCAAGAGCGCCCCGGTCGCGTTGTTTACGCCACTCCGAGATCAACGACGTATACAGACCCTCACGACGCAACAAGGCGCCCTTGTCGTCACGATCCAAGCCCTCGTACTCACCAAGGGATCTCCAACTTGTACCTCGCCGTATACGACCGGCGCTTGGCCCGCTCCCGGACCTCAGGATTCGGATCGCTCACCCACCCAGCATGACCCCCCAACCGACCCTCCGCAACAATAGACATCCAGCGTTTCTCCTCTCGTCGCCCTCTCAAGACAGTAAATCACCTACACGACCTGTCTCGCACAAGGTTGA
>JASJXX010000085.1 GCA_030123765.1 Actinomycetota bacterium
AGCCAGCCCGCCGCGAGGCCGTAGAGCCCCGCAACAACGTCATCCATCGTGATCCCCGCGGCACCGGGGAGCCGCTCGGCGCGTCGCACGCCAGGGAGCACCTTGAAGATGTCTGCAAGTCGTGCAACGACGACGGCGATCAGCCACGGCCACCCCGCGAGGCCGATGACAGCGATGAAGGTGCCTGCCATCTCATCGATCACGATCCAGCCAGGGTCGGCGTGATCGTCGGCGTACGGGGCAGCGGACCACAGCGACAGGGCGAGGAACACGACGAAGACCGCGATGTGGAACCACCAGGGACGCTCCCACCACAAGAACGCCACACCAGCGGCGAGAGCGGCACCGAATGTGCCTGCTCCGCTGTCGGATCCCCACAACCGGGAGGGGATGAGGCCAACACTGAATCCTGAGGCGATGAAGCGAGTCACGGCCACCCAGCGTACCTGCTCCCGCGACTCCGAGCGGACGTTACGCTGCGTCGATGCGACCAGATCAACTAAGCGAATTCAGAGTCCCGTCCGACGCGTTCCTGCACCCCGACGGCGTCAGGGTCGCGTTCGTGGTGACCCGGATGGACCTTGAGGAGGACGAGTACGTCCGTGACGTGTGGCTCTGGGACGGTGAGGCGTCCCGCCAGCTCACGTTCGCAGGTGCAGACACCTCCCCCCGCTGGTCACCCGATGGTGCAACGCTGGCGTTCCTGCGCAAAGGCCCCGCGGACGACGACCGGCCGCAGGTGGCGCTCCTACCGATCGGTGGGGGAGAGGCCGAGATCGTCACCGACTTCGAACTCGGTGTGCAGAGCTTCACATGGGCGCCAGACGGAGCGCGCATCGCTCTCGTGGTGTCAGAGTACGTCGACGGCTTCGAGGACGAGGACGAACGGAGCCGTGCGCCGAGACGGATCAAGGACCCTTCGTTCCGTTTCGACAATCGAGGCTGGACTTACAACAAGCGGTCCCACATCTGGATACTGGACGTGGAGGAGCGCGACACCACGCAGCTCACCTCAGGTGACTTCGACGAGGCTGAACCACAGTGGAGCCCCGATGGCGCAACGATCGCGTACCTCTCCGCCGCCCATCAGGAGCGTTGGATGCGGCCCTTCAACCAGGTGTTCACGACTCCCTCAACAGGGGGCGATCCTGTCGCGGTGACGCCGATGGGGGTGTGGGGCTGGTCGGGGTACAACCACGCTGGCGACCTTCACGTCATCGGGCGGGTAACCAGCGACTTCACCCTCGACCCGAACCCGTTCCAGCGCATCGAATCCGACGGCTCGCTCACCGTGCTCACCGACCTGGACCGGAACCTCATGCCCGGCCATCCACCAGGACCGCTTGCGAGGCCGATGTTCCTCGACGACGGGTCCTGCACCGTGGTGCTCGAGGACCGCGGCGCCCAGCGCGTCATCTCCATCGGATCGGATGGAGCCGTCACCGACATCCACGGCGGCAGGCGTGTCATCACCGGCTGGTGCCCGACCGATGACGGGCGAGGCGCGGTGTTCACCGCTTCAGCTCCGGACCAGCCCGGTGAGGTGTACTTGTGGGACGGGGAGCAGGAGCGACAGATCACCACGCTCAACGACGAGTTCCGCGCCCGCACCGATCTCGTCCTCCCTCAGGAGTTCACGTTCGACTCCGACGGTCACGAGATCCACGGCTGGGTTCTCCTCCCTCCAGGTGAGGAGAAGGTGCCCCTGCTCTTCAACATCCACGGCGGGCCTTTCACCCAGTACGGATGGGGGTTCTTCGACGAGTTCCAGATCTACGTCGGTGCGGGGTACGGGGTCGTCGCGATCAACCCGAGAGGGTCATCAGGGTACGGCCTCGCGCATGGCGAGGCGCCCTGCGGGAGATGGGCAGAGGACGTGCCGCCGGACATGGAGGACCTCTCTGCAGCACCCTACGCGGCCGCTGCGCTCTTCCCTCGTCTCGACGTTGAGAGGAAGGGCATCATGGGCGGGTCCTACGGAGGGCTCGCAACGGTGATGGTCACTTCGATGGACACCTCCTACCTCTCTGCCGTTGCTGAGAGAGGCGTCTACAACTGGGTCTCGATGGCGGGAACCACAGACATCCCCTGGTTCATGTATCTCCATCTCAAGGTTGACATGCCTGACGGAGTTGACGAGATCTGGCGTGCGAGCCCACTCGCGCGGGCCCACCGGATCAACACTCCGACGCTCGTCCTGCACTCGGAGGGCGACTACCGGTGCCCGACCGAGCAGGGCCAGCAACTCTTTGGGATCCTCTACCGCGCAGGCGTCGACACCGAACTTGTGTTGTTCCCGCCCGAGGAGGGGCACGAACTTTCGCGCAGCGGCAAGCCGAAGCATCGCGTCGAACGATTCGAAGCGATCCTGGAGTGGCACGCCCGCTACCTCAACCCGTGATGTTGAGCGGCAGCCACGTAACAGCGCCTCGTCTGGCAGACTAGAGCCATGAAAGCTACCGAATACATCTGGATGGATGGTGGGCTTGTCCCGTGGGCCGACGCCCAGGTGCACGTCCTCACGCACGGTTTGCACTACGGAACGGGAGCGTTCGAAGGCATCCGCGCGTATGAGGCTCGCAACGGAACGGCCGTCTTCCGGCTCACCGACCACATGGACCGCCTCGCACGATCGGCTCGCACGATCGGTATCTCGTTCGATTACAGCGTCGAGGAACTCGTCAAGGTAGCCAAAGACCTGCTGTCGGTGAACGGGCTCACCTCGGGGTATCTCAGGCCGATCGCATTCTTCGGAACAGGATCGATGGGGCTCAACCCTGCCGGAGCGAGCGTCCACGTGGTCATCGCCGCGTGGGAGTGGGGCGCCTACCTGGGCGAGGACGGCGTGAAGAATGGCATACGTGTGGCGGTGTCCTCATGGCGTCGCATCGGCCACGACTCGTTCATGCCGAACGCGAAGGTCACAGGCGGATACATGAACTCGGTGCTTGCCAAGACCGCAGCGGTGCGTGCAGGCTACGACGAGGCGTTGTTGCTCAACTCTGAGGGCCTCGTCGCGGAGGGATCCGGGGAGAACCTCTTCCTCGTGCGCGACGGGGTGGTGTACACGCCGCCGACGTCAGCGGGAGCGCTCGACGGACTCACCCGCGACACGGTGTCGACGCTCCTCACCGAAGACGGGTACGACGTGCGCGAAGCCGCGATCACGAGAACCGACCTCTACTACGCAGACGAGCTCTTCTTCACCGGCACCGCGGCTGAAGTCACACCGATCAGGGAAGTCGATGACAAGTCCGTCGGCAGTGGAGAGCCCGGGCCCGTCACCCGCCGCGCCCAGGAACTCTTCATGGGCACGGTCACCGGGGAGCTCGACACGCACCCCGAGTGGCTCGAGTACGTCTGAGCGCACGGGGGCAGCGGTGAGCAGCGGAGACGTGACGTACCGATTCCTCAGCGGTGAACACATCGACATCGTGCCCGCCGTGACCACCCTTGAAGGGATGCACACGCCGTACTGCTGGGGTTGCGGGCCGCAAGCCGAACAGGGCCTCGGACTCCAGCCGTACATCGAAGGCACCCGCGTCGTTGCTGATCTCGAGTTCGCGCCGCGGTTCCAGGGGGGCCCCGGAACTGTCCACGGGGGAGCAATCACTGCCTTCATGGATGACCTCCTCGGCTACATCCCTGTCCTGTACGGCTCTCCTGGTGTCACCGCGAGGCTCGACACGAATTTCCTTGCGCCCGTGCCGATGGCTGCCACGGTGCGCGGAGTCGCGTGGATGTCACGCGTCGAGGGTCGCAAGATGTGGGCGGAGGGCACCATCGAGTACGACGGCCGCATCCTCGTGGAGGCGTCCGCGTTGTTCCTCGCGATCGACGTCGAACACTACCAGAAGGTCTTCGACGGGTTCACAGATGCACACAAGGAACGGCTCGCGACCTACCGTTCCGGCGACTACTACCCCTGATCGAGAGGCACCATGAAGATCGTCCGCATCGACGCAGAAGCTGACGACATCACTTACGGAACCGTGGAACCAGAAGGAATCCGCCTTTACCACGGATCCCCCTTCTTCCTCTGGGAACGGTCTGAGACGGTGCTCCCGATCACCGAAGTGAAACTGCTCTCCCCGGTCATCCCCACAAAGGTCATCGCTGTCGGCAGGAACTACGTCGACCACGCGGCTGAGCTCGGAAGCAAGGTTCCCGACACTCCCGCGATCTTCCTGAAGCCGCCGACCACGGTGATCGGTCCGATGGCTCCGATCCGTATCCCGCGGGGCGTTGGGGAGGTCCACCACGAAGCGGAGCTGGCGATTGTCATGGGGAGAGTCACGAGGAACGTCAAGGAGGAAGACGTCGCCAGCCACATCCTCGGGTACACAGCAGCGAACGACGTGACGGCACGCGACCTGCAACGAAGCGACGTCCAGTGGACGAGAGCGAAGGGATTCGACTCCTTCTGCCCGCTCGGCCCCGCGATCGACACCGAATTCGACCCCTCCGCAGGGAACGACATCACCTGCACCGTCAACGGTGAGCTCAGACAATCGGGGACGACCGCAGACATGGTGTTCGGAGTCGCGGAGATCGTGTCGTTCGTCTCTGCGGTGATGACCCTGCTCCCCGGCGATGTGATCCTCACCGGAACCCCCGCAGGGGTTGGGCCCATCACCGACGGCGACCGGGTGGAAGTTGCGATAGAGGGCATTGGAGTGCTCCTCAATCCAGTGGTGGAGATGTGACTGTCCGCGTCCGCTTCGCGCCCTCACCCACGGGCTACCTCCACGTAGGTGCCGCCCGCACCGCCCTGTACAACTACCTCTTTGCCCGTGCGAAGGGCGGAACGTTCATCCTGCGCTCCGATGACACCGATCGGGAGCGGAGCACCGACGAGTTCCACGACGACATCCTCGAACACATGGCGTGGCTCGGGCTCGAGTGGGATGAGGGTCTCGTCAAGGGCGGCGAACACGGCTCATATCGTCAGTCGGATAGATACGACAGGTACCGCGAGGTAGCCCGTGCCCTCGTTGACGCCGGCGACGCGTACTACTCGTTCGCAACGGCGTCCCAGCTGGATGACTTCAAATCCGCGGCGAGGGAGGCAGGCACCTCTCCTGCATACGACGGCAGCCTTGAACCTGACCCGCACGACGCCACGTCACGTATCAGGGAGGGGGCACAGGCCGCCATCCGTTTCCGGGTGCCCCGCCCCGGGGAGACACGATTCACCGACATCGTGCGCGACGACATGGTGTTCGACCACAGACAGGTCGACGACTTCATCATCCTTCGCTCGGACGGCACGCCGACCTACCACCTCGCGTCCACGGTCGACGACGTCGACTACCACATCACGCACGTCATCCGCGGCGAGGACCTGCTGTCCTCAACGCCCAAGCACATCCTGCTGACCCTGGCCATGGGGGCGGAACCGGTAACGTACGCTCACCTGTCGCTCTTGATGGGGCCTGACGGCAAGAAGCTCTCGAAACGCCATGGCGACACTGCCATGAGCGCCTATCGGGAGGCCGGCTTCCTGCCGGAGGCGGTCAACAATTACCTCGCGATCCTCGGTTGGTCGCTCGGCGACGACGTCGAGATCGCGTCACTTGACGCAATGGTCGCCAAATTCGATCTCGGTGCTGTGTCGAAGAACCCCGCTGTCTTCGACCCCCAGAAGCTCACGTGGCTCAACGGTGTCTACATCAGGGAGATGGACGACCGGGCCTTCGTGGACCGCACGGTGGCGCTCGTCGAGGAGGACCTCGGGAGGGAACTCACCGACGGGGAGCGGGACCAGTTCATGGAGATAGCGTCCCTCGTCAAGGAGCGGACAAAACTGTTGAGCGAGGTAGCCGACCACGTGCGATTCCTCTTCAGCGATATCGAGCGCTACGACGAGGCGAGCTGGAAGAAGGTCATGGAGACTCCCGAGGCGCCGATCGCGCTTGACGGAGCGTCAGAGGCGCTCTCTGGGCTCGGTGACTGGACGACCGAAGCGATCGATGCGGCACTGCGCGCCATGCTCGAAGTACATGGGCTCTCGGCACGTAAAGGATTCCAGCCGATCAGGGTCGCCGTGTCAGGATCGACGGTGAGCCCACCTCTCTTCGAGTCGCTCAAGGTCCTCGGCAGGGACGTGACCCTCACCCGCCTCAGCAACGCCCGGGCCCTCCTCTCCTGACCGCGTGCCCAGGGTTCCAGTCCACGATTGTGTGAAGTGTGGCGCGCAGAATGGGATCCGGCCCATGTTGTCATTACGGGATGCCGCGACGTATCCTTGCCATCGCCTTCGGGGGTGGTGTAATTGGTAACACTCCGGGTTCTGGTCCCGTCATTGAGGGTTCAAGTCCTTCCCCCCGAGCCAGCAGATTGACTTCTGCTATCTGGCCCCGTCGTCTAGAGGCCTAGGACGCCGCCCTCTCAAGGCGGTAGCGTGGGTTCAAATCCCATCGGGGCTACAA
>JASJXX010000086.1 GCA_030123765.1 Actinomycetota bacterium
TGATGGGCGCCGTCTGGGTACTTCAAGGTCTCAATTCCCAACTCGCTCCACAGAGCTTCATGACGGGTAGCCGGACGTGGGTCGTGATTGGTGTGTTGGTGTTCGTTGGCGGCCTCACCCTTGTCCGGCTGAGTTGGCGTCGCCGCTGAGAGTTACGTCCGTGGATGCAACGGGATGCTCCTTGAAGCTCGCGGTTGCCGGCTTGGTTCTCGCAGAGTTGGCTTGCTGTCACGAAGACGCCGGAGGGGACCGGGCGAGAGTCTGCCCCTCGAACGCTTGCCGCCCGCCTTGGTATCGTGACCGGATGCAAATGGATGCGGTCGACTGCCTGATGCGTCTGGAATCTGCTTCATTCGGTGTCTTGGGAACGTTGGATGCCGACCGTGGGACACATCTCGTTCCCGTGGTCTTCGCCGTACGAGGCGACGAACTCGTGATCCCTATCGACGCCGTGAAACCGAAGACGACGACGCGACTGCGTCGAATCGACAATCTGCGTGCGGACGCACGAGCGTCGCTCCTTGTGGACCACAGGGACGCCGATTGGGGAGCACTGTGGTGGGTCCAGGCAGACCTCGAGTTCATTGGCGCCGCGGAACTTGCAAGCAGATGGAGGTCGGCGCTCGCCGGCAAGTATCCGCAGTACCGTCCCGCGGAGACGATCGAGTCGCTTCTCGTGTTCACTATCCGGTCGACGCGAGGCTGGACCGCGGCGTAGGAGTTCTCGGCCGCGAAAACCGCAGCAACTGGTTGACTGTGACTGCAACGCTACCGCACGCGTTGGAGCCTGTGGCGATTCCGAGCAACGATTCGGTAGGCGAATTTCGCGATCGACCTTGTCGCCTTGAACCGATCGATCCAGACGAGTGGTGCAAGCCATCGTGAGCCGCTCAGTCTCGCCAATGTTGCGATCCCAGCCCACCCGTGAAAGGTTTTCCGTTCGACGAGAACCAGCATCTCGCCGGCAGAGATGCCGTCATCAAACGGTTCGAAGCGAAACGTGCCGGAAGTGTCGAGCCGGTCGAGTATGGCAACCGACGCGGCGCAGATGCGGCATGTCGCGTCGTACCGAGTCGTGACCTCCATACACAGAGGATACTTCCGGCCCGTGATGCCGGCACGGAGTTCACAGGTTCTGGGGCAGATTCAGAGCTGTGTGTCGATTGGAGAGTCCTCCGGCTCGCAGGGTGGTCTGATCTCGGTTAGAGCGTACGCGGCCGGGCTACGGAGAGGGAGCACCGAGCGAGGAACCGGGCGTCGTGGCGGTCGTCCTGCCACCCCTCTTCGTACCGCACGAGGTCGAAATCGCCCATCAGGTCGGGTAGCTCGCCGTCCGCGAGGAGATGCTCTCCGGCCGGACTCTCGTTGCGTGCAAGGTTCGTTGTGGTTGCAAGCGCGCCGACGACCACGCCGCCCGGTGCAAGTGCCAAGGCTATGTCGGAGAAGAGGGCTCGGTCGAGGTAGTGGAAGACCATGATCAGTGCCCACGGTCCCTCAGGGAGCGGCTCGGCGCTCAGATCGACGAGGTGCGTCGTGAGGGGTAGACGGAGCGACCTTGCCTTATCGGCTGCGAGAGCGAGTGCCACGTCCGAGACGTCGATGACCGTGACATCCCAGCCCCGATCTGCAAGCCAGAGAGCATTGCGCCCAGTACCTCCGGCCACGTCGAGGCAGCGCCCGGGCTCGGGGAGGGAGTCCGCGTTCGCTAGTAGCCAGGGGGATGGGTCGTCGGTCCACGGCCGTTCGATGTACCGGCGGTTCCACCGGTCGCGGTCAGTGTTGGATGCGGTTCCCATACCGGCCATCGTAGGGTGAGAACCCGGGCGAGTCCGGAGCTCCGTCAGCGGCGTCGGAAGAAGACGTAGAGCGCAATGGACCCTGCGCCGAGGATGCTCGAGAGCACTGCAGCCGTCCACGCCTGGTCGGGCTCGTACGCGAGTAACGCCTCGAGGCCGACGGTGAGCAGGAAGATCTGCAGCGTGACGAGCACGACCACGAAGATCCCGATTCCCATTGACGCGGCGCGGTTCGGTGTAGTCATTTCTGAGCACCTAGCGCCCATACGGTGCCTTCGCGCACTTCGACGAGGATGCGTCCCAGGGCCCGAATTGGTGGACCCGCGGTCGCCCTCCCGTCACTTGCGTCGAAGAACCCCTTGTGGCATGGGCAGAAGAGCTCTTCTTCGTCCTTCTCGAAGATCACGACGCAGCCGAGGTGTGTACATTTCTGACTGAAGGCATGCAGATCGCCACTGCTCAGACGAACCAGAATCGCAGGGTCGTCCTTGGTTGGATATCGGAAGAGGTAGCTGCCGTTCTCGGGGATCTCGTCGACAGCGACGATCGGCCGCGGCTCACCCGTGTTGAAAGTACGGGTCGATGCCCAAGCCGCGATCCCGATGTTCGTGGCAGCGAACGCCCCAGACGCGACGACGAGATAGCGCACAAATTCGCGTCTCGTGAAGTCCTCTTCGCCTGCGGTCTCTGTCGGAAACCGCTCCTTCCACAGAGCACGAGTCTCCTTGTTCTCAGTCACAGCGCGCTCGTTCCTTCGAGGCGTCATCTAACGCGAATGGGTCGTCCTGCCACGGTGCATCCGACGATTCGGCCATCACGTCGATCAGGTCTCCCAGTGGGGTGTCCGACACAGTGAAGACCGCCGTCGTGATTGCTTGCAACCCGAAGCGGTAGCGGTTCTCCAGGAAACCGGATCGGGTCGCCTCGAACTCGGCTCGGGTGCCGTACCACAATGCGTCGGAGGGGCACACGGATGCACACAGTGGAGCCAGACCGACCGATGAGCGGTCGTAGCACATGTCGCACTTCATCATCTGATCGAATTCCGCTACGTACTTCGGCACACCGAAGGGACACGCAAGCACACAATTCGAACAACCGATGCAGCGTGGCTTCAGAGATGACTGCACGATGCCGTCCTCTCTGATCTTGATGGCGTCCGCCGGGCACACCTCGGCGCAGGTCGCTTCCGTGCAGTGCATGCACACCTGAGGCGCCGTCTGGACCGTCGCCCCCCTGTCGACGTAGTCGAGCTGGATGAGTGACGTGCCACGATGAGTCCCGCACTCGCCGCACGCGTGGACGCACGCTTCGCATCCGATGCAACGGCTCTGGTCGATGACGAAGATGGGTCGGTCGTCGAGAGCGCTGGTCACGCCTGGCTCCCGTCGGTGAGCTCCATGTCGCGCTCATCTGTCACGGCGACCGATCCGTCGGCCTTCTCGATCCGCACGACGGACACCTTGTACTCGGGGATCTTCGAGACAGGGTCGAGGGCGCGCTGTGTCAACTGGTTCGCAGACTTCTTCCCTGCCCAGTGGTAAGGGATGAACAGGGTGTCTGGCCGGATCGTGGAGACGACGCTCGCGGGGAGCGTCATGGATCCCCGACGGGAGGTGACCGTCATCTGATCACCGTCGGAGATGCCATATTCGGCGGCGAGGTTCGGGTGGATCTCGCACAACGGTTCGGGATACTGGTCTACGAGCGGTCCGATCCGACGGGTCTGTGTCCCTGATAGGTACTGGCTGATTACTCGCCCCGTCGTGAGCCAGATCGGGTACTCGTCGTCGACGACCTCGGCAGGTGGCCGATACGACACGGGGATGAAGCGAGCGCGTCCGTCGTCCGTGAAGAACTTCCCTCCCTCGAAGAGGCGAGGCGTCCCGGGGTGACCGATCTCGGGTGCAGGCCAGAACATGCCCATCTCGTCCTCGACCCGTTGCCACGTGATCCCCGTGTAGTCGGCGGTGCCTCCGTGGGATGCGATGCGCATCTCGTTGAAGATCTCTTCGGTGTTGTCATAGGTGAAGAGGCTCTTCTTGCCGAGACGTTCGGCGATGTCGAGCAGGATCTCCCAGTCCTTGCGAGCCTTGCCTGGAGGAGAGACCGCCTGGTTGATCTTGATCACGCGCCCCTCGGCGCTCGTGACCGTCCCCTCATCCTCCTCGTGCAGTGATCCGGGGAGGACGATATCCGCGTGGAGAGCAGATTCCGACATGAAGAAGTCGATGACGGAGTAGAACTCGAGCTTGTCGAGCGCCTCGGCGGTAAACTTCGTGTCGGGCAGTGACACGGCAGGGTTGAAACAGATCGAGAGCAGGCCCTTGATGTTGCCGGCGTGGATCTCGTTCATGATCTCCTGCGCCGACAACCCCTTTCCGGGGATCTCGCTCTCATCCACACCCCATACCGAGGCGATGTACTCCCGGTGCTCAGGGTTCGTGATGTCGCGGTTGCCGGGAAGCTGGTCACACTTGTGGCCCTGCTCCCTCCCTCCCTGTCCATTCCCCTGCCCCGTGATCGTGGACACGCCGCAGCCGGGCTTTCCGTATTTGCCTGTGGCGAGACCGAGGTTGATGCACGACAGGACATTCTCCACACCCTTGGTGTGGTGTTCGATACCTCTCGCGTGCAGGAGCATCCCGGTCGCCGACGTTCCCCACAGCTCAGCGGCCTCTTCGATTCGTGACGCAGGCACATCCGTTATCTCTGCGCCCCACTGTGGCGTGTACTCGCGCACGGCAGCGGCTGCGGCATCGAACCCTGTCGTGTGCTGCTCGATGAAGTCGTGGTCGAGCCAGTCCCGTTCGATCAGGATGTGCAGGATGGTCCCCATCAGCGCCGAGTCCGTGCCGATCTTGAGACCGAGGAACACGTCTGCTGTACGGGCAAGGGGGGTCACTCTCGGGTCGGCGACAATGAGTTTCGCGCCGTTGTCTCGCGCCCTCCAGATGTAGGACGTGGTGATCGGCGCACATTCCGCGATGTTCGCACCGGCGATGAATACGATGTCGGCCAGTGGGATGTCGCTCCAGGGGTTCGGGGCGCGGTCCACGCCGAGAGCCTTCTTGGCTGCTGCCCCAGCCGACGCCATGCAGAGGCGCCCGTTGTAGTCAAGGTTCGCCGTGCCGAGGGCGAGCCTCGCGAACTTCCCGATCAGATACGACTTCTCGTTCGTCAGCGAGACACCCGAAAGCATCGCGAACGAATCAGCGCCGTGCTCCTCCTGGATTCGTTGAATCTCAGACACGACGCGGTCGAGTGCGGCGTCCCACTCCACCTCACGAAAGCCGTCTGAAGCGCTCTCGTCCCGCTCGAGTGGTGCGAGCAGCCGGTCTGGATGGCTCCCCTGGAGATACCGCTTCACTCCCTTCGGGCAGAGCCTTCCCTCGTTGAAGGGGAACTCGTACCACGGTTCGAAGCCGACGATCTCATTGTCTTTGACCTTGAGCACGATCCCGCACTGCTGGCCACAGAAGCAGCAGTGCGTCTTGACTTCCTTGTCGATATCGAGTCCCGCGTTCCACCCGCCCGGGGGAGCGACGTTGAGATGAGGGCCGAACTTCGCCATGAGCGCTTCTTCAGTCACGGGGAGTTTCGCCATCAGCCGAATCCTCCGACGAGACGTGCCTGGGCCCTCGTCACCCGGGACCTTCGACACTTCGGACACAGGTCCTGATAGTTGCCACCGGTGGTCGTTGAGTAGTCGAAGCCAACTTGGGGAAGGATCTCCTTGAGGTCATCCATCTGTAGCTGGGATGCGAATGGCTGGTTACAGTCGCTGCAATGCTGCTGTGCGCCTTCGAGTGCCGCCCGTTTGTAGTACTCGACACCGAGGTTGGCGGGTCGCTGGAAGATGTGGAAGAGCTTGCCGAACGGGATGTACATCAGTCCGAGGATGACGGTCAGGGCGTGGAACGTCGTCAGGAATGGGTAGAAGCGCCCCTCGAGCCAGAGGTTGGACGCAGTCAGCATGAGTCCTGTGATCGACACAGCGAAGAGGCCTGCGATGGCGACGATGTCCCCGGACCGCTCGACGGCGAGCGCACCGGGATCTCTCAGGCGGCGCCACAGGAACATGAGCACGCCGGCGATCACGAGGAAGGCTGCGATGTTGAGGACGTGGAAGATCAGCGAGCCGATGATGCTCTTGGAGTCGAAGGAGATCATCCCGATGTTCGCGAAGAACAATTGGTAGCGGGCGGCGTCCTGTCCGACTGACTTGAAGTGGATCCAACCGAATACGAGAGGGAACGTGACGGCTGCTGCAAGCATCGTGCCCCAGAACACGAGCTGATGCGCCAGCCAGCGTGCCGTGGAACGTTTCCGGATGAATGTCTGGATGGCGAGCCTGGTAAAGATCAATCCTGGCAGTGCGAGGAGATTACGGCCTCTGTTGCCCCGCGTGAGGAAGGCTTGCCATCCCCGTTTGCTCATCATCGCAGTGGGGGGGAGACGCAACCACAGCACATAGCGGTACACGATCCCGAACGCGGCGAACAACGTCCCGACCAGGTAGCCGACGAGCGCGGCATCGAACCACTTGAGGCGTCCGCTGCCGAGGAA
>JASJXX010000087.1 GCA_030123765.1 Actinomycetota bacterium
CACCAACGCCCCGTGGAATGGCCGAACGGAGCCGACGTGGCCCCGAGTTTCCTTCACGAACGGGGTGTCACAGTTTAGAGTTATCGTTGACATGCCCCACAGCTTCGCTATCGTCCGTTAAATAGCCTTTTCGACGATTTCAACATCTTTTCGACCACTTAGACCGGACCGACCGTGAGCCCGCACGCACGACCGCGACGCCGACCGCGAATCAGCCGTCCACTTCCGAGGGAGCGGGCGCGTCCTGTCTTGCGTGGGGAGATTCGATAGAACCACCTTCGATCCCCGAGACCTGACGTTCGCCGGCCCCGTTTCCAGGAGCCGGTTTTTTTGTTTCCGAGAGGTTTCCGATGTCCGAAAAACCAACGTCCGATTCATCACCCGCCTCATCATCTGCCTCATCGTCCGTCAGCCTGGCCATTCTCGGCGGCGGAAATCTGGGCCGGGCCCTCGCGCGTGGCTTGGTGCGCAGCGGGACGCTGCGGCCGGACCAGATCCACGTCACCCGCCGGCATCCGGATGGGTTGAAGGAGTTGGCTGCCGAGGGCTTCCCGGTCGGGACCGATAATCTGGCGGCCATCCAGGCGCCCGGTACCGTGCTGATCGCGGTTCAGCCCCAGCAGATCGCGGATCTTCTCGACGGGATCCGGGGCGAGCTGGATCCCAACCGCCACAAGGTGATCTCGGTGGTCTCCGGTGTGACCGTCGCCCAGCTTCGGGAGATGATCCCGGCTCCGATTCCGGTGGTGCGAGCCATGCCGAACACGGCCGTCTCGATCGGGGAGTCGATGACCTGCCTCTCGGCCGATCCCGAATCGATCGGCAGCCTCGAAGAGGCAGAGGCTCTATTCAAGGGCGTGGGACTCACGCTCCGCATCGAGGACGAGATGATGGTCGGAGCCACGGCACTGTGTGCATGCGGCATCGCTTTCTTCCTCCGATCGGTTCGGGCCGCCTCCCAGGGGGGCATCGAGATCGGATTCCACCCCGAGGACGCGCTCCTGCTCGCGGCCCAGACCGCGAGGGGCGCCGCGTCGCTCGCGCTGCGCGACAACCATCATCCGGAGTCGGAGATCGACCGGGTCACGACGCCACGGGGCTGCACGATCGCGGGGCTCAACGAGATGGAGCATCAGGGCTTCAGCTCAGCGATGATCAAGGGCTTGGTGCTTTCCGCCCGAAAGGCCGGTGTGCTCTTCGACGACGGGGACGCTGCGTGACTTCCACGACGGGCACGCCGGGCGGGGGCCGGGACTTCGGCGAGATCCTCCGGGTCGTCGTGAAGGTCGGGAGCGGCATCGTCGCCCCCACGGGACGGCTCGATCCGCTCGTCATCGAGCGCATCGCCCAGGACGTTACCGCGCTGCGTGACAAGGGCCTCGAGGTCGTGCTGGTCGTGTCGGGTGCCGTTGCGGCGGGTTACCTCGGGATGGGAAGGGATCGGCCCCCGACCTCGGTCGTAGAGCGCCAAGCAGCGGCAGCGGTGGGGCAGTATCAACTCATGACGATGTTCGCGAGCGAGTTCGAGAAGTGCGACACGGTGGTCGCGCAGCTCCTCTAGGTCTGTAGCTTGATGGCGGTCTCGCCGTCGGTTCTCACCATGCGGAGTGGTGAGGAGTACCCGATCTCTTCGACGAAATCGGCTCCTTCTCGCCAGGCTAGGGCACTCCCTTTGTATTGGAACGGGAGCGTGAACCCCGACGTTTCGCTGGTCGGGAAGATCTCCACCAGCCGGTCGGCATCCGGAAACGGCCCGGGCCGAATCAGCACCGCGTCCACCACCGTGAAGATGGCCGTGTTGGCGCCGATCCCGAGCCCGAGCGTCAGCAGCACCGTAACAGCGAACGTCGGGTGCTTCCTCGGGCCCCATGCCTTCTTCGATCATCTCATCGACGCGCATCTCGACGTGATGCCGCATCTCGAGATCGACCGAGTCTTCCCCCCAACCGCTTCGGGACCGTAGCCGGAAGAGTCGCTTGAACCGACCGGTGCGGCTCACCTCAGTCGGCTCCCGCAGTGGCGATGATCCGCCCCACGAGGTCCACGTATTGGCCCCAGTTCACCTCTTCCCGGGCCAACTGCTTCTCGCCCGCCGAGGTGAGCGTGTAGTACTTGGCCTTCCGGTTCTTCTCGCTGAGGCCCCATTCGGCCTCCACCAAACCCTTCCGCTCCAGTCGGTGAAGCGCCGGGTAGAGCGCACCTTCCTCGATCTTCAGAGCCCCTTGCGAGGCGTCTCGGATCCACCGTAGGACCCCGAAGCCGTGCTTGGCCTCACCATCCTTGAGGGTCTCCAGGATCAGGAACTCGAGGGTGCCTTGAAGCAGATCGATGCCACGCTTGGTCATGATTCTGTTGCCCGTCTGTGGTTCCCCTAAATGCTCTAGGGAACCTAGGCACGCTCCCCTAAACGCACAAGGGGAAGGAGGCTATGACTGTGCGAGGAGAAACGGGGGCGGCGAAACCCGCCTCAGTCTCCGGCGACCCCCACTTCCGCCAAAGCAGAAGTGACCTGGCCCGCCCGTCGCCCCGCCCACCACTCCGCCACGTTTGCCTCTACCATCGCCAGCGCCGGCACCAGCAGCATCAGAATCACCGTCGCGAACAGGATTCCGAACGCGAGTGATGCGGCCATCGGAATCAGAAACTGCGCCTGCAGGCTCCGCTCGAACACGAGCGGCGCCACGCCCAGGAAGGTCGTGAGCGAGGTCAGCATGATGGGGCGGAAGCGCGACTTCGCACCCTCGACGATCGCCTCACGCGCAGCCACGCCGTTACGGCGCCGCTCGTTGATGAAGTCGATCATCACCAGGGAATCGTTCACGACCACGCCGGAGAGTCCGATGATGCCGAAGAGCGAGAGCAGTCCGAGGGACAGCCCCATGACGAGGTGAGCCAGGAGCGCCCCGATGATGCCGAAGGGAATCGCCGCCATGATGATGAGCGGTTGGACGTAGGAGCCGAACGGGATCGCCAGCAGCGCATAGATCACCAACAAGGCCAGGATGAATCCCCGCCCGATGGAGGCGAACGACTCCTGCTGCTCCTGCTGCTCGCCGCCGAAGTTGAAGCCGAGGCGCGCGTCCTCCGCAGCGAGGCGTGGAATGATGACCTCTTCCAGTTCGCGTGTGGCCACCTGGCCGGTCACGATGGCCGGATCCACGTCGGCCGTGATGGTGAGAATGCGCACACCATCCTTGCGGCGGATCTTCGTGGGAGACTTGCCGAACGAGACCCGCGCAATGCGACTGAGCGTCACCTCGCCACCGCTCGGCGTGCGCACGATGTAGTCCTCGACGTCCACGATGGCGTCACGCTCGCTTTCGGGGAGCCGCACGTAGACACGCATATCCTCGCGTCCTCGCTGAACCCGCAGCGCCTCGTCCCCGAAGAACGCCGCGCGTACCTGTCGGGCGACGTTCTCCAACGTCAGCCCCAGGGTGTGGGCCTCGGGCTTCAGGCGAAGCTGAATCTCTCTGAGGCCCTGATCCTGGTCGGTCTTCACGTCGAACACACCCGCCAGCGACTCCAATTCAGCCACCACGCGACGCCCGACCGCTGCGAGCCGCTGCGGGTCGGGGTGCGACAACTCCACCTGGACGGGAGCCCCGATGTTGAGGACGTCGGCCGTGAACGTCAGGGAGCGCACCTCGGGCACGTCTCCGACTTCTTCGCGCCACACCTGCTCGAATCGTCGGGAGGTGACCGTGCGCTCCTCCGCGCTGAGCAGCCGCACGTTCACGTAAGCCCGGTTCGCTACCGGCGCGCTCGTGGTGATCGCGGCGATCGGCCCCCCGATGGGTGGCGCGTTGCCCACGACGCTGTACACTCCCCGCACCAGCGGAGGGGAGCCCTCCGGCCGCTCGGATTCCAGGCGCTCGACGGCGCGCTCGGCCGCGAGCCGAAGGTGCTCGGCAACCGCACTCGTGCGCGACACGGACGTGCCCTCGGGCATTTCGAGGTCGGCGATCACGTTGTCGCCCTCCACACCGGGAAAGAACTCCACCTTGATGAGGCCCGCGGGCACGAGCGCGACGGACATGATGATCAGGGCCACCGCCCCCGCGATTATGATGCCCGGCTCCCTGGTGGTGAAACGGAGCCCTCGGTCCAGAGGCCCCTGAATGAAGGCCTGGAGTCGTGCGTCGACCGCGGTTTGAACCAGCATGATCCGACGGGAGATGCCCTTCTTCCGCTTCTGCGTGTGCGGCTCGGGCAGGTGCGAGAGGTGGTGGGGGAGAATCAGGAGCGACTCGATGAGCGATAGGATCAGCACCGAAATCACGATGACCGGGATCGCCCCGAGGACCTTGCCCATCACGCCCGGCACGAAGAGCAGAGGGGAGAACGCGGTGATCGTCGTGAGTACGGCGAAGATGACCGGGCCCGTGATGCGTTTGGCACCGCGCACTGCAGCGAGCAGGCCGGGCACTCCCCTCTCCCGCTCCGAATAGATGTTCTCCCCGACCACGATGGCATCGTCCACCACGATGCCGACCGCCAGGATGAAGCCGAAGAGCGACATCACGTTGATCGAGACGCCGAGCACCATCATCACCGCCAGTGTGCCGATGAACGACAGCGCGATCCCGGCCGCCACCCAGAGTGCCAGCCCCAACTCGAGGAAGAGCGTCAGCGCGATCATGACGAGCAGCAGTCCGAGCGCCGCGTTCTTCAGCATCAGCTTGAGACGGTCTGCCAGGATGTCGGCATCGTTGTTCCACACCTCCAGGAACACGCCCGCGGGCAACGCCGGAATTATGTCGTTCTCAAGCGCGGCCTCGACCGCGTCCACGATCTCCAGCACGCGCTCGTCCGACGTCCGGTAGACCTCCACCAGCGCGGCGGGCCGCCCGTTGTAGCGAGTGATCAGGTCGGCGTCCTCGAAGCCGTCACGCACGGTCGCGATCTCACCGAGTCTTACGACCGTGCCGTCCGGACGGCTGATGACCACGATCGACTCGAAGTCCTGCTGGTCGTAGTTCTGCCCGAGCGTGCGGATGCGCACCTGCTCGTCGCGCGTCTCGATCCTTCCCGCGGAGAGGTCGAGGCTGCTCTGTCGAACCGCGCGCGAGACGTCGCCCAGCGTGAGGCCGAGGGCGCGCAGCGTGTTCTGTTCGACTTCAATCGAGATCTCGTACCGCCGGATACCGCTCGTCTCCACGTACGAGACTTTGTCGAGTGCGGCGAGAGCGTCCTCCGTGCGGTACGCGATTTCCTTGAGAGTTCGCTCGGAAACGTCGCCGAAGACCGCGAGCTTGATCACGCTTTGGCGGTTGGTGAGCTCGCGGATTTCTGGCCGTTCCGCGTCGACGGGGAAGGTCGTGATCCGGTCGACTTCGGCTTTCACGTCGTCGAGTACCGCACTCAGGTCCGCGCCCAACTCGAGTTGAAGCGCGACCGTAGCCAGGCCTTCGGCGGCGGTGGACGTGATCTCGTCGATGCCATCGATCGATTGTACATGCTCCTCGATCTTGAGCAGGATCGACTCCTCGATCTCGTCGGGAGTCGCACCCGGGTACTGCACCGAGACCAGAACAGTGTCGAGGCTGAACTCCGGAAAGACCTCTTGGACGAGAGCCCCCAGCGACACGAGTCCCGCCATGATCACGAAGATCATGAGCAGGTTTGCGGCCACCTTGTGCTTGACCATGTACGCGATCGGACCATGGAGGTCGTCGGGTAGGGGGGTCATGACGCTACCGCACCCCGGCGTCGTTCACACGCACTTCCATGCCTTCCGTCGCCACGTTTGTGCCAGCCACGATCACGGACTGGCCGTCGGCCAGGTCGCCGATGACGTAGATCTTTTCGTCGGATTCCTGGAGCACATCCACCACTACGATCGTCACTCGCCCGTCGGCGCCGATCGCCCAGACTTCGTTTCCCGGGCGGAGCGCACGGCGCGGCACCACGAAGTACTCTTCCGGCTCGATGCCTTCGATCGCCACCTGTACGAACTGTCCCACGAGAAGGGGCGGCGGCGTTCCGACTTCGGAGTCGCCGTCTGCCGGACGCCCGTCGCTGAACGGGTCGGGGACACGAACCACGATGTCGATGGTGCGGCTCTGTTCGTCGAGCGCGGTCTCGGCCCGGTCGACGTAGCCCTCCCAGGAGAAGCTCCGGTCGCCGTACTCCATGGTCACGACCGCCGCGACGGAGCGGTCATCGTGCCCGGCCTGGAGCGACCACAGGCTGGGGATCAGGACGGCGTCGCCGTCGGACACCGGGATTACGACCTCGACCACGTCCGAAGCGTAGATCCGACCGAGACTCTCACCCGGAGCGACGAAGCGACCCACATCGGCGCTCTCGTTTCGGACGCGCCCGTCGAACGGGGAGGTGACCTCCGTGCGAGCC
>JASJXX010000140.1 GCA_030123765.1 Actinomycetota bacterium
CGTGCCAGGCACAAGACCCCTCTCTACCCCTCGTTCCTCGGGGCATCTCTCCCCGGCAAGCGGGGAGAGAGAAGAAGAAGAACCGAGCTTGCGAGGCCAGAGGGGGCACAACCTTCCATCCCCGGTTTTGAACCCGTCGTCGGCCGTCCGAAAGGACGCTCAGCCATCGTATCGATTGTGGTGTATCAGTTCTTCGATCGGCTTGCGGCCACCGAACTTCGCCGGACCTGAACTCGGCGCCGGATAGCCGATCGCGATGGCGTACCGGCATCGCCGACCCTCAGGGAGACCGAGCACCTCAGCAGCCAGGCCGTCGCGATGCAGTGTGATCGGACAGCTCGCCATACCGAGCGCGTCGGCTGCCAGCATGATGTTCTGGGCAAGTCGGCCGGTATCGAACTCGTACCCGTCGGGCTCCCGGACGAGACAGATCACGGCAGGTGCGTTGCGGATCGGGTCCGTGAAGTCGCCTGCGTCACAGAGCCGGTCCTTCTGCTCAGGGTCGTCGACGACGATGAAGGACCAGTTCTGGCGGTTCTTCGAGGATCCGGTCCAGCGAGCCGCCTCGAGGAGAGCTTCAAGGTCGACCTCTCGAATGGCTCGCGGTTCGAACTCCCTGATCGCCCGCAGTGACAGGATGGATTGGTAACGTTCGTTCATAGACGGGACGATAGTCGGCGAAGTATTGCCTCGCGGGTTGAGTAGCCTTCGATCGCTTGTTCGTATCTGAAACCGGCGGGCGGGATGGGCTTCCAAACGGTAAATGAACGCGGTGTTGTCTGGTCGATTTCGCCTCTCTTTGCCGGCCTGGCTCTGCTTATGGTGGGGAACGGTCTCCTCGGATCGCTCCTTGGAGTTCGAGCCGACATCGAAGGCTTCCCAACGATCGTGATCGGCGTCGTGATGGCGATGTACTACGTCGGATTCCTCCTCGGTTCACTGACAATCCCTCGATGGCTCATGACCGTCGGGCACATCCGGGTATTTGCCGGCCTCTCATCGCTCGCGGCTGCGACAGCGCTCTCCTACTCGCTCCTCGCCGCTCCCCTGGCGTGGGGCGGGCTGCGTTTCGTCTTCGGGCTCTGCTTGTCCAGCCTGTACGTCACGGTTGAGAGTTGGCTGAACGAGAGGGCGTCCAATGAGACTCGGGGGCGGCTGCTGTCTGTGTACATGCTCGTCGTCACGGTCGGCTTGGGGACCGGCCAGCTCCTGCTCGGACTCGGCAACCCGCTGGATCCCACGCTGTTCATCCTTGTCGGAATCTTGATCTCGCTCGCGGTAGTCCCGATCGCGCTGATCCGGATCGCTACGCCGAGTCAGCCGATCCCTGTCAAGATCGCTCTTCTTGATCTCGTCCGGAGGGCGCCATTGGGTGTTCTCGCGATCGCGGTAACCGGCGCCGCCGGTAGTTCGGTCTTCGCTCTCGGCGCCGTCTTCGCCACGAGGATCGGCATGGCGCCACACCAGGTAGGTGTGTTTATGGCCATATCGGTTTTCGGCGCCGCCGCGACCCAGTACCCGATCGGATACCTCTCCGATCGATACCCGCGCAGGCGAGTCATGCTCGTGGTTGCTACAGGAGCGGTCGTGTCCGCTGCGGTTGCGATCACGGTCAACCTCGACAGCGCCTGGTTGCTCGTGCTCGTCGCCGTGTATGGAAGCCTGTCATTTCCGATGTACTCGCTAGCAGTGTCACACATCAACGACGTGATCCCCAAGCATCAGCTCGTTGCGGTCGCAGCCGGGATCGTATTCGTCTACGGAGTCGGCTCCGTCGCCGGGCCTCTCGCCGTCTCCATTTTGATGACAGCGCTTGGTCCCGTTGGCTACCTCTGGGGCCTCACGATCGCTTTCGTACCT
>JASJXX010000088.1 GCA_030123765.1 Actinomycetota bacterium
CGAGCGCAGCGACGACGAGCGCAGGGGGAAGGAAGCGTCGCATCGGAGCGGACCCTACCTCTCCAACAACGATTCGATCTCGCCGCCACCAAGGACACCGTCGAACCGGCCTACGACGGTGCCATCCTCGTCCATGACGAATACCCATGGTTCCGAGGGGAGCCCGAACGCCACCACTGAGGGGGCGAGATGGTCGGCGTCGGGAGCGAACTCAGCTTCGTTGAATCCCTCGTACACCTCCACGTGTACGAAGTTCACACCCGCATAATCTGCAGCCATCATCTTCATCTGGCCGAGCATTGGACCACATGCCGCGGACGTGCAGAATCTAGGCGTGGCGAAGATGACCACAGTCATCCTCCCGTTCGTCAAGGCTTCGTCGAGCGAGATCTCGTAGAACGACTCGAGCGGATCGTTGTCTGTAGTGAGGTCCTCAAGCGAAGTATTGGCGGTTGTCCGGGTAGAAACGAGCGGAGCGGTCTCCCCGACCGCCGTTGTGCGCGGCTCGGCCTGGATGTCGATGAGGAATGGCTGCGTCGCCTCGCCGGTCGAGATAGTGAAGTCGATCTGCCATATTCCCGGCCGGTCAAACGGGATGTTCACCAGATAAACTCCGATGACATCGGGGACCATCCACTCGAACACCGCTTCGGCTGCAAACTCGATGCTTGGCGCATCGAGCGACGTGGCTACCACGTGCACGACATCGTGAGGGCTGCCCCTACGAGTCCCATCAACCTCATGGACAGCGAAGAGCAGCCGACTGTCGCCGACGGAAGAGTCTGTGGAGACCCGAATGCCGATCAAAGGATCGGCGTCGGGCAGAGCCGAACAGGCGGCTGTCGCTACCAGAGTGAGGAGGAGAACGACGAGAACGACGCGGCGCATGCTGTGATGCTAGAGGGAGACGGCGGATACGACAGAGGACACGGCGCGAGCACAGAGCTGTTGGTTGGAGTTCCGTAACGCTCTCTCATCCCTTCTGCCTCTCGCCGTATCGGTTTGTTGCATGTCGCTCACGTTCCTCCTTCTCTACGAGTTTGGATCGCCCGAAGACCCGACGTCGAGTGAATCGAAGAGCTCGCTCACCGCGTCAAGTAACTCTCCGATCGCCCAGATCAGGACGAATAGCATCATGAGAAGCGCTACCAGGGTGAGTACGCCGCGTATCCAGCCTATCCAGCTGCGACGACCATTGCTCAAGGCTCGCCAAACGCTCGCCGAACGTCCGCCACTCGATGCCGTCCGGGCGTCTTGCCCGATCTCAGGGGGAGAGAGTGGTGGGTCTTCGACGATTGGCTGTTCAATCGTCGAGACGTGTCCCTCGCTCGTCTCGCTGCCTGGAGGAGGAGTGTCAGCGTGCACGGGTGCTCTCGCTCGTGCTGTATCCAACACAGCGGGATCAACGTCGAGGATCGCTGCAAGTTCCGGGAGCACCGTGGCAGCCGGGGCGATTTCGCCGCGTTCCCACCGCCTCACCGAGGAGGATGATCGACTCACCGCAGACGCAAGCTGTCCAAGGGACATACCTTTCTTCAGGCGCAGCTCGCGAATGAGCAATCCGAGTTCTTGCTGGTCGGTCATGAGGGTGAGGATATCGCTCTGGGGCGGATGCACGGTGTCTTCGCGGCCTATTATTGTTGGGCTGCGCATAGAAAGGAACCCGGTGCACACTCAGATCGATACCCTCGCAGACCTTCTCACGAAGAGCGTGGCTAGTTTCCCGGACAACCCATTGTTCGGTCAAAGAGGCACCGGTGGTGAGTGGCATTGGATGACGTACAGCGCGTGGGGGGCGGCAGTTGACAAGGCTCGCGGGGGACTCGCGTCGCTCGGTGTCACGAAGGGGGACCGCGTCGCGATCATCTCCGACAATCGGGTCGAATGGGCGGTCGGTGCATACGCTGCTTACTCACTCGGGGCAACCTGGGTACCGATGTACGAAGCTCAGACGCAGAAGGACTGGTCCTACATCCTGCAAGATTGCGGGGCGAAAGTGCTCTTTGCCGCGACGGATGGCATCCGCGCGCAGATAGAGGAGATCGGCGACGAGTTACCGGACCTCAGCATGGTCATCGTCATCGACGACCCCGCCGGTGGGTCCGCCATTGACTACACCGAACTCCTCGCAAGGGGTGCAGAGACTCCGGAACCGTTCGCAACGATATTGCCAGAGGACCTGGCCGGCCTCATCTACACATCTGGCACGACAGGTGAACCGAAGGGTGTGATGCTCTCTCACGCGAACTTCGCTTCGAACATCAACGCGATGGCAGAGATCTTCCCGCTCGACGAAGACGACCGATCGGCGTCCTTCTTGCCGTGGGCACACTCGTTCGGCCAGACAGTCGAACTCCACGCGCTCACATTCTTCGGAGCATCTATCGGGATCACGAACGCGAAGAACCTCACTCGCGACATGCCTGAGATCAAGCCAACGATTCTTGTTGCTGTTCCGACGATCTTCAACAGGGTGTACGACGGTCTCAAGAAGCGGATGGAGGCAGAGAGCGGTTTGAAAAGGTTTCTCTTCAACACCGCCATCGCCAATGGGCGCGAGCGCATTCAGTTGGAGAAACGCGGTAAGCGTAGCCGTTGGATCGACTTCCAGAACGATCTGTTCGACAAGATCATCTTCTCGAAGGTACGCGACGCGTTCGGTGGAAGGCTGAAATACGCGTTCTCCGGAGGAGCAGCGATCTCCACCGAAGTAGCCGAATTCATATCTGCGGTCGGTATCACCGTGTACGAGGGATACGGACTCACCGAGACGAGCCCCATCGTCACGTGCAACATCAAGGATGGGAGACGAATTGGATCGGTGGGGCGGGTCATACCTGGCGTCACCGTCTCGATCGATACCGACATCACCGGCGACAGAGAGATCGGTGAGATCATTGTGCACGGCCCCAACGTGATGATGGGGTATTACAACCTTCCTGAGGCGAATGAGGAAGTGTTTACTTCTGATCGTGGGTTCCGAACCGGGGACCTGGGACACGTCGATGGGGACGGATACCTCTTCATCAGGGGACGCATCAAGGAGCAGTACAAGCTTGAGAACGGAAAGTACGTCGTTCCTTCCCCGCTCGAGGAGCAGCTTCAGCTCTCGGGCTTCATCAGCCAGATCATGGTCTACGGCGAGCAGCGGCCCCACAACGTTGCTGTCGTCATCCCCGACTTCGCGTACCTCGAGAAGTGGGCGGGGGAGAACGGCCTCGACGACGTCGATCCTGATGCGTTACTCGATGACGAACGGGTGAGGGAGCTGTTCAAGACAGAGATCGATAGGGCTCAGTCCTCGATCAAACGTTACGAGCGAGTTCAGGGATTTATTCTCGAGGCTGAGGAGTTCAGCCCGGAGAACGGGATGCTGACACCGTCACTCAAGGTGAGACGCCGTGCTGTGATGTCAAAGTATGGTGAGCAGATCGACGCTCTCTACAGTGGGGCGGATCCGCTGATCGGTAGAGACGAGTAGTCACCCTCGTTCTTGCGTAACCGGGTCCCGCATAGCGGGAACTCAGTTACGCAAGAACCGACAGGGTGTCGGCGGAGGCGGACGGGAATCGAACCCGCCAGGGGGCTTGCACCCCCTCATCGGATTTGAAGTCCGAGGCCGGCACCAGCACGACAATCGCCTCCGAGGAGGAGCGTAGCCTCTCGTCGCCCTTGGGCGGTCAGAGTGGTCTCCGCCGCTCGCTATCCTCCAGCTGTCCGGCCCCGATACAAGGATTGACATGGCTGACGCATCACTCATGGTTTGGATCGATCAGGATCTCTGCACCGGTGACGGCATCTGCGAAGAGATTGCACCCGATGTGTTCCAAGCGCGCGACGACGGCTTGTGGGTTGTCAGAGAGACCGCGGCTCACTGGGGTGCAGACGTTCTCTTCGATGGCACCCAGGCCCCCGACGGATCCCAGGGGGTCGCTCGTATCCCGGACTCCGAGCTTGAGGCCGTGGTCGAGGCCGCAGAGGAGTGTCCCGGTGAGTGCATCATGATCGAACCGTTCGATCAGGCGATCTTCGACAAGCGCACCTAACTCAACGAGTGATGTAGTTCTCGAGCTGGTCGATGAGGAACGCCTGATCGTCGATGACAGCTCGCACAACGTCGCCGATCGAGATCAGCCCGACCAAATCGCCTTCGTGGAGGACGGGCAGATGGCGGAAGCGGCGATTTGTCATGATCTGCATGCAGTTCGACACCGATTCAGACAATCCGACCGTCACCGGGTCCGGTGTCATGATTGCAGATACGGGCGTCTCCTTCGAGACCTTCGACATCAGGATGATCTTGCGGGCATAGTCACGTTCTGACACGATTCCTATGAACTTGCCTTCGCGTTCCACGATGAGCGCTCCAACGTTCCGGTCCGCCATGAACTCGAGCGCTTCGAAGACGGAAGCGTCGGCGTTGATGCCCCAGACGTCGCTTCCTTTCGTGTCGATGATGTTCTGGACGGTCTTTCGCATGCAACCTCCTCCTCTGAATCTACCAATCTTGGAACCTGCGTGCATGTAGTTCTTATTTTCTCCGTACCGGCATCTACGATGGCTCGGACGACAACGGAGGACCTTGCCTTACGAGAACATCACGATCAGCGTGGCCGGGAACATCACGACGCTCACGCTTGACCGTCCCGGTCGACTGAACGCACTCTCCGCCGACGTCCAGCGCGAGTTGATCCAAGCAGCCGGGGAGATCGCTCACTCCGGATCGAGGGCGGTGGTGATACGTGGCGAGGGCAGGGTGTTCTGCGCCGGGGTCGACGTCTCCATGCTTGCTGACCTTGCAGAGGCACCGGCCGGTGACCGGGGTCGGTACGAAGCCTTCAAACTCGGTAGTGCCATGGCCGATGCCATTGAAGCCATCCCACAGGTGACGGTTGCGGAGCTACACGGCTTCGTCGTCGGTGGTGGAGTCGTGCTCGCGGCGGCGTGCGATCTGCGGGTCGCTGCGGACGACACGATCTTCTCGATACCTGAGGTCGACCTCGGTATCCCTCTCGCGTGGGGTGGTATCGAGCGCCTCGTTCGAGAGTTCGGGCCGACGCTGACCAAGGAGCTCGTCATGACGGGCAGACAATTCACGGCTCAGGAAGCGAAGAACGCGGGCTTCCTCAACGCGGTCGTGGCGCCACAGGACGTGACGGAAGCTGCCCGTGAGCTCGCACGAACGATTGCAGCGAAGCCGCAATTCCCGATCGCGGTCACGAAGGCTCACGTTGCCGAGGTACTCGCCGGCGATACCTCGCGTGACGATGCCTTGTCGGCAGCCCGGGCACTCGATGATCCCGAGTCGATCACCGCCAGAGAGCTCTATCTCGCAGCACTTCAGACTCGCTCGTGAGATTCCTCTCCGCTCGAGATACACGGAGCGCTCTCTCAATGGAGGACGCTATCGCCGCGATGCGATCCGCCTTCGGCCCCGACACGGAGACACCCGAGCGCAGGCTCCTTGGAAGGTCGCTCATCATGCCTGGCAGGGTGAAAGAGCATGTCGCGATCAAGATTGTCTCTGTGGTCCCTGGCAACCCGGACGGCGTCGTAGTCGTGTTCGGTGAGGACGGATCCCCCCTCGGGCTGGTCGATGGTGCGACTCTCACCGCCATCCGAACCGGTGCCGTCGCAGGCCTCGTCACCGATATCCTCGCACCGCCGGACGCGAAGTCATTCGCCATGATCGGTGCCGGTGCGATGGCGAGAGATCAGATCACTGCGATCTGCGAAGTGCGCGACATCGAGCGAGTAACCGTGTGGAGCCGCGATCCCTCAAGAGCGGACGCCCTCGCTAACGAGGTCGGGGGCATCAGCGCAGCAACTCGGGAAGAGGCCGTTGAGGGCGCGGCCATTGTCACCACAGCAACACCCTCGACCGCTCCGCTCTTTGACGGGAACTGCCTTGGAGCCCGAGTGCACGTCAACGCGATCGGCGCATTCACGCCGGCAATGACCGAGATCCCGCCCGAATTCGTCCGCGAAGCATTCGTGGTCGTTGACGACCGTGGAGCCGCAGCCCTCGAAGCGGGCGATCTGATTCAGGCGGGTCGGGTGCCCGACATCGACGTGGCGGAGCTCCTCGCCGATCCCCCGTTCGAGCCGCCCCCACGTACGCTCTTCAAGTCGGTCGGTGTCGCGACCCAGGATGTGGCAGCAGCAGTAGTCGCACTGGAGAACGCGAATCGGATGGGCCTGGGGGTGTCCGTCTAGAACAGCCTTCAGTTCTCCCCGGCGGTTGCTTGTTCTTCGTTCTCCCTTGAGGGAGGACGGGTGAGTCTTCGAGCCCGGAGGG
>JASJXX010000141.1 GCA_030123765.1 Actinomycetota bacterium
CTGTGGTGATCGCCGTGACTGCGAGGAATGTCAATGCCGCGGCGAGACCTACTGGGAGCCTCAGGCGAAGATCGGGAACGCGGCTCGATCCAACGACGAGGAACGCGGAGACCGTGGGGATGAACGCGACAAGAAGCCACGCGAACGGTGTGCCCACACTCGGAAGTGCGCCGGGTAGCTCGCCCGTGGCTGTGATGCCGAACACGGTCCAAGCAACGAACACAGGTGCGAACCCGACTCCCATAAGCCCGAGCTGTCGAACGCGTACGTTGAGGGGCACATCCCTCGTCAAGAGCCACATCGCTCCACCGATCGCGATCAGGGCGTGGGACTCCTTCGTGATGAATGCGAGTGACACGAGCACGCCGCTCGTAAGGAGCGGCCACGCGCTCGCATCGTCACGGAGGATGAACAGCAGGGCGAGCACCGCCGCCAAGATGAGGGTTGCACCGAGTCCGTCGGGAGCGAACGACGTCACTCCCGCAGCGAGAAGCATCGGCTGTGTGACCACGAGGAGCCCTGCTGCGAAACCTGCAATCCGGGACGACGTGAGGCGCCAGGCCAATGCGGCGGCGACAACTCCACCGGCGACGATCACGAGCCTCGAGACGATCATCGCTGTGCCAGACGAGTATTCGCCAACCAGCCATCCGAGTGAGAGGACAGCCGGATACCCGGGCCCGCGCGTCGTCATCGGTGTGCCGTCAGGGGCGACGTACCCCGCGAAGTCCCTCAGGTTCGCCGCGAGCGCTAAATAGCTCGTGCCATCGAAGCTCACCATCCACGTCGGGATCGTGAAGAGCACACCGATCCCGACGATGACGAGAGCGACCAGCCACAACCACGCTGAGAATGGCGCGAAACGACGAGATTCCCGTGCTGCGTACGTCATGTGGGGGGCCTTGCGCCGTTCATCTTCGTGACGGTACACCGAACTATCTCCCACGGCACATAAGCTATGGAGATGCCAGGCCGAATCGTGACTGCTCACATCAACAGAGTTCTGCTCGCCGCTCTGCTTGCCGTAGCCCTCGTGATTTCGACCGCTCCTGTGGCGAACGCCACGGTTGATCCCTTCCGGTTCGAAGGGAACGGCTGGGGTCACGGAGTAGGCCTCAGCCAATATGGCGCCCAGGCACGTGCGCTCGAAGGGCAGTCTGCCGCTGAGATCGTGACCGCGTACTACACGGGCTCTTCGGTTACGCAATCGCCTGTGCTTCCCGACTGGTTCACCACCGACCTCGCGCCGCTGTGGGTCGGCCTTCTCGAGAACCGGGCGCGCTTCGACTTCACTCCGGCCGCGGGAACGTTGGGCCTCTGCCAGGGACTCGGCGACTGTCCTAATCCCGCTCTCGGTACGCCCCAGGTCGGAGAGTCCTGGTCGTTCAGGAGCACGGGCGCCGGCACATGTCAGTTCTTCAACGGCGAGACACCGATGGGGACCGCCGGCGACAATTGCTACGCAAGGATCATGCGGATCATCCCCGAGGGCGCCCCCGATACCGACACTCGTATCACCCTTACGGACACAGGCCGCACCTATGCCCGGGGCGAAATCGCGGTCCGCCCGTCCACGTCCACGGAGTTCCATGTGATGGCCGAGCTTTCGATGGAGGATTACATGCTCGGCATTGCCGAGGTTCCCTTCGCCTGGGAGCCTGCGGCGTTACAGGCCCAGGCGCTCGCCGCTCGCACGTTTGCGGGCTACCGCGCGCTCGTCCGTGGACCTGAGTCCACTTTCTCCGGCTCGGTGAAGGCCGCCTGCTGGTGCCACGTGAAGGACAGCTCAGCCGACCAGGTGTATAAGGGTTGGGAGGTCGAGAGTGAGCGGACCGGTGCGGCGAAC
>JASJXX010000035.1 GCA_030123765.1 Actinomycetota bacterium
CCGACTCTCAGATCGCCGAGCCGTGAGCCATCTTCCACCATTGCACTCAGGCTAACGGCGCGACTCCGACTTGAGGACACGCATGAGGGAACCAAATGCGATCGGCGCTCCCACAACGACCATACCAACGGCGTACAGCCAGATGAGGATGAGTCCGACGGCACCGAATACCGCGATCGACGCGGGAGCGCGAGCTGACGCGGCGACGCTGAAGATCGCCCATGTACCGATCGCCAGCACGGCCGTCACGAGGGCTGAAGTGATCGCGGTCCAAGGTACTGGGCGCGGCGCGCCCCATCGATAGATGACGTAGAGCAGCGCAAACACCCAGAACGAAGCGACAACGACCACGACGATCTGAGCAACTTCCTGGCCCTGGCGTCCGAACTCGTTCGCGATCGCATGGGAGAGAATCCGCCCCACAACCACGAGGAAATACGCGGCAATCACAGCGAAACCGGCTCCGATCGTGACGAGGATCCCCGTCACACGCATGCGGAGATACCCGACGTCAAGGTCAGATTCCTCGACGAGACGCAGCGCCTTCTGCACCGTGTACACAGCCCGCGACCCGGACCAGAGGGCGATCGGCACGGTCACGAAGATGATGGCAGCCCGATTGTCCTCAACAGCTGTCACCGAGTCGCCAACGATCCGGATGAGGAACGGAGCGATGTCAGGAGGGAGAACGTCGCTCATCATCTCCACGAGGTCATCAAGTATCCGATGAGCTGCTTCGAAGAGCGTGAGGAGCGACACGAACGCGATCGCGAGCGGGACGAGTGCGAAGAGCGCGTTGTAGGCGAAAGCCGCTCCCATGATGAGCGGGTCAGCGCGTCGAAGTTGGTCGGACGCGTCCTCGTACCACTCCTGTCCGAATTCAACGATCGATCGCATGGGCGGGATCCTAGGAACGGCGCTCCGGGTACACCGACTACGGGGCCCCGGTTCCTACAATCGCCGCGATGCGCAAGCTGACTCCTCTCCTGCTCGCCGTATCCGTGCTCGCAAGCGCGTGCGTCGCGGGTAGCGGAAACGTCATCCCTGTGGGACCTGAGAGCTCCGACTCGACTCTGGCTCCGCGCGCCGCAGCGAGCCCTGTCGACGATGGTCACTCCGACGCCTCGGTGCCACCGTCCGAAACGACGACAACGACGCTCCCCCCTCGCCCCGTAGGTGTCGTGACTCCCGAGACGGTCTTTGAACCATGGGGATCCGTGAACGGGCTCACTATGTTCCGTGGCAACCCGACGCGCACGTTCTTCGGCACCGGGCCCGTTCCTGCCACCGCGCCCGACCGTCTCTGGCGCTACCCCGACACCGCGATGTCCAGCCAGTCCGCCGTCGGAGATCAGCCAAAGACGTGGTCGGGCACCGGGTGGACGGGGCAGCCACTCATCTACGCGCGGGAGGACGGCCGAACGGAGCTCATCTTCGGCGCATACGACAAACTGATTCACTTCATCGATGCGCAGACGGCTGAGCGCCTCCGCGCCCCGTACCACATGGGGGACATCATCAAAGGGACCCTCACCCTTGATCCGGACGGTTACCCCCTTCTCTACGCCGGATCACGCGACCCGCGGTTCCGGATCCTCGCCCTTGAGAATGACGGCGTTCGCGAGGTGTGGTCGCTCCACGCCAGCACCGTTGCGGGGATGTGGAACGACGATTGGAGCTCGAACCCGGTCGTCGTCGACGACATGCTCTACGTCGGGGGAGAGAACTCCTGGTGGTTCGCTATCAAGCTCAACCGCGGCTATGACGACCAGGGGAGGGTCACGGTGAGTCCTGAGATCGTCTACCAGATGCCGGCGTGGACAGACGAGCTGTACGACCTTCTCGGTCGGCAGCACTCGATCGAGAACTCCACCGCGATCTTCGGCCAGAAGGCGTACTTCGCCACCAGCGGCGGACGCGTCGTCGGAGTGGATCTCACCGACATCGAGAACGGCAACGCTGAAGTGTTCTTCGACTTCTGGCTCGGCGACGACATCGACTCGACGATCACGATCGACAAGGACGGATTCATCTACGTCGTCGCACACGCCGACCATGAGAAGACGAACAACACCGCAGCGCGCAGAGTTCGAGAGGTCGGCCAGCTCGTCAAACTCGATACTTCGATCGCGGTCGGGGATGCGCTCACAAGCCTCTCTCCTATCGTGTGGAGCGTTGAGATCCCCGCCGCCCGGGGTCAGGACACCGGAGCGTGGGCATCCCCCGCTCTTCACCCCGACCACTTCCTGTATCTAGCTACCGACAGCGGAGATCTCCTCGCGGTCGACACCAACAATGGTGAGATCGTTTGGAGGGACAGCATCGGGGTGAACGCCTGGTCCTCTCCGGTTATCGTCGACGACGTGCTCGTCGTTGCAGTGGGCTGCATCGATGACCGGTCAGGGATCCGCGCCTATGACCTCTCAGATCCCTTGACCCCGACGGAGATGTGGACCAAGCTTCTCGACACCGGCAGTTGCCTCCAGTCGACCCCCGCGATATGGAATGGGACCATATACATAGGTTCTCGCGATGGCTTCATGTACGCTTTCGGACCGTGATCAATTATCACGAGACGGGGATCCTCTCGGGTCTGCGCACCGCGCTCATTATCGTGCTCCTTGGGGGAGGCGGTATCGCAGCGATCCTCACGGTCGGCGCGTTCTCTGGAGACAGGTGGTGGGTGTTTGATCTCGCTGCCAATTTTCGCTGGCAACTGTTCTGGACGCTGCTCGTCGCGGCAGTCCTGTACGGCCTCACGACGAAGGGCATCGCCTCGCTCGTGTTCCTCGCCGCCGCCGTGCTCAACGCCTCGGTCATCGTTCCGCTCTGGATCGGCGATCAGCCTGCTGCAACAGGTGAGGAGGGGATCAAGGTCGTCCATGCCGACATCTCCCCCAACGTTGACAGCACAAGTTTCGTGCTGCGTTGGCTCTTCGACACCGAAGCCGACCTGATCCTCGTCGCTGGCACGACGGCGCAGCGGATGGCGCCGCTCGCCGCAGATGGCTCCCCGTACTCGATCATCGTTGCGCCCGAGAATTCGTATCAGGCGGGGATCGTCGCCCTCGGAACCGAACCTTGGCCTGTCGAGGAGTTCCGCACCGAGGAGTACAACGAACCGGTGTATCGCATCACGGTCGGCTCGAACGGTGCAACCGTCAGCGTCATCACTACCTGGGGTGGGCTCGGTTCCAGCGCCGAAGAAGCTGACAAACTCGCAGCCCGTCTGAGGACCATCTCCGAAGTCATCGAATCGTCACCACACCCTGTCACGGTAATCGGCAACATCGGCGCGACGAGATGGACCCACGGCATGCGCACACTGCAGTCCTCCACCGGCGTCAGGGACGCGACGGAGGGCTCTGGCTACGCCGCCACATGGCCGGTGTTCGACCTGCCCGTCGTCGGTGGATGGATCGGAATACCGATCAATGTCGTGCTGATGACCAGCGAGATCACCCCCCTTGAAATCACCACGGGCCCCGACATTGGGGCGGGGCACCTTCCCCTCACGGTTGTGATCGGTCCCACGTTCGGTTCGTGACGCTACGTCACGGCTCTCACTGCGCGCTCCGAGGCTCCCGGCGAAAAGCGGCCTTGATCGCCGCCAGATCGTGCTTCCCGTTGTCGAGGGTGGGGATCTCTTCACACACCAACCAGCGTTTCGGACGTTCGTGAGGCTTCAGCGCCGCGCTCGCCATCGAATCGAGCGGGAGGACACGGTTGCTCGCCACCACCATCGCACCGGCAATCGTTCCCCAGAGCGGGTCATCGACCGCTACCACACACACATCTTGCACACCGTCGAAGCCCGCAATGATGTCGGCTACGCGCCCGAGCGACAGGTTCTCCCCCCCACTCACGATGACGTCGTCGCTTCGTCCCTCGATGACCAGATCGCCTTCCGCAGAGATGAAGCCACGATCGTTCGTGACGAACGGGGTCGGCCTCCGAGCCTCCCCGAGGTAACCGGAGAAGAGCGCTTCGCCTTCGATCGCCACCCGTCCAACCTCCCCCGCGGGTAGGGACTCTCCGCTGGACCCGACGATGGAGACCTTGAACCCGGCGAGCGGCCTGCCCACCAGGCCGGGAGCCACCCGAGGGTCGCTCGGAGCGAGCGTGGCGACCTGTGATCCCGCCTCGGTCATCCCGTACGTCGGGATGAGGCGCGCACCCGCCTCTGTGGCCTCCTTCCAGAGATCTGCCCGTAGCGGGGCACCCCCGACGAGCACGAGACCGGCAGCGGCCAGTGCTAAGGAGTTCTGATCCAGGAGGAGTCGGACCATCGTGGGAACCATGGAGGCGATCGTGGGTCTGTGCCTCTCAATGACAGAGCCGGACGCTTCGAAGGGAGCCACGATGATGGCGCCACCTGCTTCGAGGCTACGCCAGATCACCGAGAGGCCTCCCACGTGGTTGAGAGGCAGGCTCAGCAACCACCTGTCGTCAGCATCGTTCCCGAGACGCTCCCTCGACGCCTTCACGGACACAGCAATGCTGGCATACGTGAGCGGGACAATCTTTCTCGTTCCACTCGTCCCCGACGTCGCGACACAGACCGCTACTCCTTCGGCCGTTGCGACGGGGACGTCGGGTGGCGTGTCGAGGTAGGGGAGAGGAATGCCTCCTGCACGTTGGATGGCGAGCAGCTCGACTATCGACCGGGAGTCCAGCGCAACTCGTACGCTCCGGATCTCGTCTCTCCCGATGCCGTGAGCGAGGACACCGGCGCGCTCCGTTACGAGCGCAAGCAACTCCGCGTACGTGAGATCTCGCTCATCGCTCACCAGACACGCACGTCCCGGATCAATGCGTGCCACGCGTGCGAGCCAGTCGCTTGGAGTCTCGATCGCCATCAGTTACTACAGTATCGCCGGTCAACCAACCAACGGAGGAACCGTGGTATCTGACCTCTTCGACCCATCGGCGTGGGAGCCTGTGGACGGCTTCGACCTCACGGACATTACCTATCACAGGGCGACCGACGTCGCCGCTGTGCGCGTCGCATTCCACCGCCCCGAGGTTCGCAATGCGTTCCGCCCCCACACCGTCGACGAGCTCCATCGCGTGCTCGATCACGCGCGGATGACACCTGACGTCGGATGTGTGCTTCTGACAGGGAACGGGCCATCACCCAAGGACGGCGGCTGGGCCTTCTGCTCGGGGGGCGACCAGAGGATCCGCGGTAGCGATGGCTACAAGTATGAAGGTACCGAAGGCACTGGCCCCACTCGCCTTGGCAGACTGCACATCCTCGAAGTCCAGCGCTTGATCCGTTTCATGCCGAAGGTAGTCATCGCCGTAGTGCCCGGCTGGGCGGTCGGTGGTGGCCACAGCCTCCACGTTGTGTGCGATCTCACGATCGCATCCCGGGAACACGCCGTCTTCAAACAGACCGATGCGGATGTTGCCAGCTTCGACGGTGGCTACGGATCGGCTCTCCTCGCACGACAGGTCGGCCAGAAACGAGCTCGTGAGATCTTCTTCCTCGGTCGCGACTACTCCGCTCAGGAAGCCTTCGACATGGGAATGGTCAACGCTGTCATCCCCCACGAAGAACTCGAAGCCACCGCGCTCGCGTGGGCTAGCGAGATCACGGCGAAGAGCCCGACAGCTCAGAAGATGCTGAAATACGCTCTCAACCTGCCCGATGACGGCATGGTCGGCCAGCAGCTCTTCGCGGGTGAGGCAACCCGCCTCGCGTATGGCACTGACGAGGCCAGAGAAGGGAGAGACGCGTTCCTCGAGAAACGGGATCCGGACTACTCCTCGTTCCCCTGGCAGTTCTGAGCCATGGCCCCGACCCCCAATCCATGGATCATGGCAGCGCGCCCCGCGACACTCCCCGCCGGCGTGGCGGCGGTACTGATCGGTTCAGCAAGCGCCTGGCACGACAACGTGTTCGCCCTACTGCCCTTCGTCGTGGTTCTCTTCGCCGTGATCGCCATTCAGATCGGTGTCAACTTTGCGAACGATCTCGCTGACGCGGCACGCGGCGCCGATGGCCAGAATCGCATCGGACCACAACGTGCGGTCGCAAGCGGTGCGATCAGCCCGAAGAACATGACCCGCGGCATCGCGACTGCCTTCGGACTCGCGTGCCTGGCCGGCGTCTACCTCATCTGGTACGCGGGGTGGCCGATCCTGGTCATAGGTCTGATCTCGATCCTTGCGGCGCTCGGCTACACGAACGGGCCTATCCCGTACGGCTACTACGGCCTCGGAGAACTCTTCGTGTTCGTGTTCTTCGGCATCGTCGCGACCGCGGGAACACGATTCGTGTTCGGCAGCCCCATCCCTTCTGCTGCGTGGGCCGGAGGGGTCGTGATGGGCCTCCTCGCCGCGGCGATCCTCCAAGCGAACAACGTGCGTGACATCGACACAGACCGAGACGCGGGGAAGCGCACCCTGGCTGTCGTCGTGGGACGCTCCTGGGCTCGTCGGTTGTACGCCGGCTCGCTCATATCGGCATTCCTGGTGATCGCCTTCGGCGCGCTCGTGGGGTGGTTCTCGCCGTTGGCGTTCATGGTGATCACCGTCGCGCCGCTCTCCATCCCCCTGATCAAGACGCTCTACACGGAGACAGCGGGTCCCCCCCTTATCGGCGTGCTGAAAGGCACGGCACAGCTCCAGATCTTCGTCGCTCTGCTGCTGTCTCTCGCGATCGTGATCTAGGCTGGCACCGGTGCCAAAAGCGAACACAGACACACGCTACACCACGGATCTCGTGGCAGGGCTCGCCGATGCAGGCGTGGACACCGTGTTCATATCGCCCGGGTCGCGCAACACTCCTCTCACGATCGCGTTCGCATCCGAGCCGCGGATCCGCGACATCTCGTTCCGCGACGAGCGCTCAGCAGGATTCGCCGCCCTGGGTTACGGAAAAGCTGCAGGTCGCCCGGCGGTCGCCGTGTGCACCTCCGGTTCGGCCGCGACCCACTACTTCCCCGCGATCGTGGAGGCCGACCAAGCCGGGTCGCCACTCATCGTGCTCACCGCTGATCGCCCTTCGCGACTCCGAGGCACGGGGGCGCCACAGACGATGAATCAGATCGACCTCTACGGCTCCCACGTCAAAGCGTTCATCGACCTTGACGTTGGGGGCGACACGGGGCGCAGCGACGGCGCTGCCCTCGTCCGAGAGGCCACCACCCTTCCGGCGGGACCGGTTCATGCAAACGCCTCATTCGATGAGCCTCTCCTCCCACAGATGCCGGTCACTCCGGGTGAACCGCGAAGCTGGGACGCGCCGGGTCCGGAGGCTGCACTCCGAGGGGGTGCCTTGGAGCGACTTGTAGGGAGAAGGATATTGATCGTTGCGGGAGGTCGGCAGCAGCCCGGTTTCTCCGAAGCAGTCAACGCGGTCGCCGACGCGCTCTCTGCCCCCGTGATCGCCGACCCCCAGTGCTGGGTCACAGGGGCAAACACGGTGCACCATGGCGCCCTCCTCCTCGCATGCGACGCGGTGACTGACGCCCTGCAACCCGATGTGGTGCTCAGACTCGGACCTATCCCGACCTCGAAGGCACTCTGGATGTGGCTCGAGCACTCAGGCATCGAACAGATCCTCGTTGACCGATCACGACTCGCCGATCCTCTCGCAAGCGCGGCGACCCGGCTCGATGCGGACCCGACAGCGTTCCTTCGCGCCAACCTCCCTGCCGCGGTGAGCAATCGCTCCTTCCTCGACGCGTGGCGAGCAGTCGATGAGGCCGCAGGAGTTCCGATCCGTCAGGCGCTCGCTGAGCTGACCTTCCCCAACGAGCCGGAGATCGCTCGCACGCTCGTCACGAGCGTTCCCTCCGGGAGCGTGCTTTACGTTGCCTCATCGATGCCGATCAGGGACGTCGACGCCTTCGCGGAACCGCGTCGGGATGTCACCGTCCTCGCGAATCGGGGGGTCAACGGCATCGATGGAACGATCTCATCCGCTCTCGGAGCTGCTCTCGCGGGCACCCCCGTGACCCTGCTCCTGGGCGATGTCGCTGCCCTCCACGATGCCACTGCCCTCTCTGAGGCAGCGAGCGTCGGTGCGCCGATGCGCATCGTCGTCATCAACAACGACGGCGGGGGCATCTTCTCCTTCCTGCCCCAGACCGAATCTGAGGTCATCGACGCGGCAACGTTCGAACGCCACTGGGGCACACCGCACGGCCTCTCACTCGTCGCTATCGCCGCGGCCATGGGACTCGAGGCCAGACAAGTCGACGCGTACGACGACTACGCGAGCGCGGTGTCAGCACCGATCAGCGAACCGAGCCTCATCGAGTTGCGCACCAACCGTCACACGAACGTCGAGCACCACCATGCGATTCGCTCCGCAGTCTCGGCCGCGCTCGCGACCGGGTCACACGGCTGACGTTGCTCGCGGCCTTCGCCACGAGCAGCCGTCAATCGTCGGTCGCCTGCCCTGCGTCATCTGCCCGCCTGCGCTCCCACTCCTGTGCCACATGGCGACGCTTCAGCCGGTCCTCGTATGCCGTTGATGCCTTCGACCGTTTCTGCTGCCATCTCGCAGGTTGCTGGGTTGAATCGCGGTCACTGCGACGGAATCCCCTGTCGTGGCTCATAACGTACACCCTCTCTCTCCCTCCAATCATGCCGCAAGACGATCAGTAAGTGAAGGGATTATGCCCTAGGTCGCCGTCAGAAGGTTCATGAGCGGCTTGAATTTCAGCCGGGTCTCGGCGAGTTCATCCTCCGGCTGAGAGTCAGCAACGATTCCCGCGCCCGCGAAGACGTGGGTGGTGCGGTCCCTGATCAGGCCACAGCGCAACGCTATGCAGACGGCTCCGTCTCCCACCCCATTGATCCACCCGATGCCTCCCGTGTACCAACCCCGGTCGATCGTCTCGCTCTCGGCGATGTGGCGGAGAGCCGCCTCTCGTTCCACCCCGCCCACAGCGGGCGTCGGATGCGCAACCTCGATCACGTCGAGGATGCCGATTCCGGCTGCCAACGTGCCATCGATCTCCGTTGAGAGGTGCTGCACGGTCGCCATCTGCTTGACGGAGGGCGTCGCGGGAACGGTGAGCTGAGTGGTCAGAGGCGCAAGCCGCTGCGTGAGATCGTCGACCACCAGAGCGTGTTCCTGACGATCCTTGGAGAACGTCAGAAGCTTCTCAGCGATGAACCTGTCCTCGTCTTCTCCCTCACCGCGCGGGGCGGATCCAGCGAGCGGATTCGAGTGGAACCGGACACCGTCGACCGACGCGAGGAGCTCAGGGCTCGCGCCCATGAACACGGCGTCCCCCGACTTCCATGCAAAGTTATAGCACTGCGGATACATCCGGACGAGTTCCCGGAACACGCGCAAGATGTCGACCGGCTGAGATGACCGCACGATGACGGATCGTGCAAGTACCACCTTCTCGAGGTCACCCTGGTGGATTGCATCCACCGCGTCTGCCACGGATGCTGCCCACTCCACGACCGGTGGATGAGACTCGATCACATGGTCCCCGAGGTCCACCACGGGAACCCACGCCGGACGGCGTATCGATGCGAGTAGGTCGATCGTTGGATCCGGCTCGTCTGACTCGGGGACGATGACGGTCAATCTCGTCCTGCCACCGGTGCGCTCCATGGAGATACGCGGCAGGAACACCTCTGCCGACCCATAGCCCTCCCACACGTCCGATTCGGGTCCCTCAGGGAGAAAGGAGAAGCCGAAGAAGGCTCTCAGATCCGGTCTCCCCAACGCGGCCAACCGGGTTTGGATCTCGGAGAATCGCCCCTCCCCCGAGGCGGTGGCACGCCATGCTGTGCCGATGCCCACGAGACGATCACCGTTCGGCATCGAGTAGGCGACCGCGCGGTCCACGAGACTCTCACCTGTGCGTGCGAAGTCAAAAGGGTCAAAGTCGACGTCGATCGACGCGATCCTGCACCCGGACTGGGATGCAAGCTCGGTCCGCAGTGCGGCTACCTCGACAGCTGAGAGCAGGAGCATCGGTGAGATGGTAGAGGCCCCCGGTGGCTCAACCCGCAGGGATGACATCGTCAACAATCCGGGCGATCAGCCCCGGGTCCTCCATAGGCAGGAGGTGGCCTGCGTCAGGAACTACGATCACGTCGACTCTGCGAAATCGTGACGCAAGAGCATTGAGATGCGTCTCCGGGTATGTGCTCGACCGCTCCCCCGCGATCAGGGTGACGGGCACATCAATATCCTCGACGCGGTCCCATGTATCGTGGTTCAGTCCCTCGACGTAGAAGTCGGCTTCGACCTCCGGCGAACACTTGAGTTCCCAGCCGGCGCCGGTCGCTCGGAAACCGTGGTCGATGTACGCGGTGAGTGACTCGGACGTCCACGAGCCGAAGGGTCCCGACGCGAACCGTTCGAACGCCGCATCACGCGACGGGAACACCGTGCGTCGCTTCCTCGTCCCCTCCGACAGCGGGCCGTCGATCCGCTGGAAGGGTGGGGGGAAGATGATCGGCTCGATGAGGACAAGATGTCGGAACGTCCCTGGACGAACCGCTTCGGCCCTGGCGATGAGACCTCCCCCGGAGGAGTGGCCGACACCGACAACTGCGGGTTCATCATCGATGACGCCGAACACATCGTGTATGAGGAGGTCCCAGTCGTTGGGGGACGAACCTGGGTCGCTCCCCCCGTGGCCCCTGAGATCCATCGAGAGCCATGACCACGGCTGCGTGGAGACCCGGTCGATAACGGGTTGCCACACCTCTTTACAGAAGCCGGTGGCGTGGACGAAGAGTACGTCGACGGTGCCGTCACCCCCTCGATCGGTGGCGATCCGTATCTCGTTGCTCCCCTCAGCCACCGCTGGTCTCTGGGCCCTCGGTGTCGTCGAGCCGCCACGTGAGATCATTCTGAACATCCACAACACCGTCGAGTCTCCGAGCGAGCTCCTCAACGAGCCGTGCCTCGGTGCGGGTCCCGATTGTCCCTACGAGCCGCACGATGCCGTTTGCGACCGATACATCGACAGTTGCCGGGTCGACGAAGAGCACACGCCGGATGAGATCCTCACGAATCTCATCCTCGATCAGATCATCTGGCCTGGTGAATGCTGCCACGATATCGAAGCGCGAGAGGATGCCGACCATCTTGCCATCCTCGACGACCACGATGCGCTTGACGTCGTTTGTATGCATGAAACGAGCCGCCTCGAGGATCTCAAGATCTGCCGATACGCTCAACACGGAACGCGACATAGCATCCTGCACGAGTTCAGGTACCTGGCCGGTCTCGGCGCGCTTGATCTCAAGTGCCAGGAAGTCACCTTCAGTGATGATGCCAAGGACGTGGTCCTCCGCGTCGACCACAGGAAGACCGGACACCCGGTAACGGAACATCATCCGGGCAGCGTCTCTCACCGAGGTGGACGGCGCGACCGCAACCACGTCTGTCGTCATCAGATCCCGGACATGCATTTCAGCTCCTCATAATTGTGACGGTAGGTCTGTTCTCGACGGAATCCAGTTCCCCTTCGACGGCCTGACCCTGATACGGGCATCTACGATACGCACTCCCGATCCTGGTGTCCCGACCTTGACCGGGTTGAGATCCATCTCGACGATCTCAGGTACGTCCTCGATGAGCGCAGAGACGCGCAGCAACGTGTCGATGACAGCGTCGATGTCTCCTGGTTCTCCACCCCTGTAGCCCTCAAGCAGCCTGGCAGATTTTACTTCCTGCAGCATCTCTGCCGCGTCGATGTCCGTGAGCGGGTGGATCCGGAAGGCGACGTCTCCGATGAGCTCAACAAAGATTCCCCCAAGGCCAAATACGATCAGGGGGCCGAAGGTCGGGTCCTCGACCATGCCGATGAGAATCTCGTGTCCGCCGGATACGAACTCCTGGACGAGGACGCCCTCGGGGTCAGAGACCGCACCGGTGACCTGGTCGTAGGCACTCGTGATGCGCTCTGCTCCCGACACATCAAGGACGACTCCCCCAACGTCCGACTTGTGGAGAGCCGATGGCGAGACGACTTTCAGCACGATTCCGCCACCGATCTCTTCGCCGAACCTGACGGCGTCCTCAACGGATGTGACTACTCGTGCTCTCGGAATCGCCATTCCGTAGGACTCCAGAAGAGCGTCCACGGCATCGGGGTCGAGCCACTCCCCCTCGTCATCGACGCCTTCCACCGCCGCGTCGATGACTTGACGGGCACGGGTGGTGTCGATGTCGTCGAATGTGGCTCTCTGCCCCTCCGGCTTTCCGAGCCACTCCGCGTACGTCACCGCCTTCCGGAGCGCCTTCGCTGCCCGCTCCGGGAACGAGAAGATCGGGAAACCCACGTCGGGGCTTGCAAGCTCCGTAGGGGCACCACCCGATTGCATGTAGACACACAGAAACGTCTTGCCGTCGGGTGCTGACTCGCCTGCCTCGCGGATAGCTGTCGCTGTCCTGGCGACTCCCTCCTCTGAAGCAGGGATGAACAGAACGATCAGCGCGTCGACCTCATCGCTCGCGAAGAGCGTCTCTATGGACGCGCGGTACTCCTCAGGCCCGGCTGCGGCGATCATGTCGATCGGGTTCGCAACGGCTGCATCGTCGGAGAGGAACTCACGCAGCTTCGCCTGGAGAGCATCCGAGAGCTGTGGCACCTCGAGTCCTTGCGACTCAAGCGCGTCGACAGCGAGTATCGCCGGGCCGCCGGCGTTGGTGACGACCGCGACGCGATTGCCCCTCGGAACAGGCTGGTTCGCGAGGAGAGCCGTCACGTCGAAGAGCTCCTCGAGTGTTCCGACGCGAATGACACCTGCCTGCCGGAACAACGCATCCACCGCAACGTCAAGGTTCGCAAGAGATCCGGTGTGGCTCGATGCTGCTCGCGCTCCTGCTGAAGTCCTCCCGGACTTGACCGCGATGATCGGCTTCTTCTTCGCTATGCGGCGCGCGATACGTGAGAAACGCCTTGGATTCCCGAACGACTCGAGATAGAGCAGGATGACATCGGTGTTCGGATCATCCTCCCAGAACAACAGCAGATCGTCGCCTCCGACGTCCGCCTTGTTCCCGACCGACACGAAGGTCGAGATCCCCAGGTTGAGCTCCGTGGCGTAGTCGAGGATCGCGAGTCCGAGCGCGCCACTCTGGGATGACATCGAGATGTTGCCGTGGTTCGGCATCACGGGGCCGAACTGGCCGTCAAGGCTCACCGCAGGATCGGTGTTCTGCAATCCCATGCAGTTCGGGCCGACCATGCGCATCCCCGCATCGCGTACGATTCCGAGGAGCTCCTCCTCCATCGCTTCCCCCTCCGGTCCCGTCTCGGAGAAACCGGCCGAGATCACAACCACGCCCCGGACCCCCTTCTCTGCACATTCGCGCACTACGTCGCACACGAATCGGCGCGGTACCACGATGAAGGCGAGGTCGACTGGCCCGGGGATGTCCACAACTGACGGATACGAGCGAATCGACCGCACGATGGACGCCTTCGGATTCACCGGATACACAAGACCGTTGAAGTCGGCATTGATGATGTTGTTGAAGAGACGCCCGCCGATCGAACGCTTGTCCCTGCTCGCTCCGATGACCGCTATCGACTTCGGATAGAACAGAGGCATGAGGCTCGCCGTGGTCGCGATCTGTTCCGCCCGGCCCTCTGCCTGGATGACCGCCTCTGAGAGCTCCGTATCGATTGCGACCGTGTACATACCTTCGTCGACGTCACGATGCAACCGAAAGCCCGCGTTGCGGAACACGCGCATCATGGCATGGTTGTCGGCAAGGACATGTGCTCGGAATCCGGTGATTCCGTGAGCACGCGCATAGGCGGAGATCCGATACACGAAGAGCGTCCCGATGCCCATGTCCTGGAGGTGGTCGGCAACCGTGAAGGCAGCCTCCGCGATGCCATCGGAACAGCCCCTCGCGTTGTACCGGCCCACACCGACGAGTTCACCTTCGACGATCGCTATGAGCGCCATCTGCGTGTCGTAGTCGACCTGGGTGAACTCCTTGAGCTCTTCGGGTGTGAGCTCCCGTTTGACCTCGAAGAACCTGGAGTAGCTGCTCTCGGGCGACATGTTCTTCACGAACGCCTGGAGGGCGGCCGCATCACCGGGCACGATCGGTCGGATCCTCAACGTGCCACCATTCTTCAACACAGCGTCCTGCTCCCACTCCGATGGATAGCCGGCGGGTGGATCTGTGATCGATGTGGGGACTCTTGTCGTTGGGCTCAAGGTACCTTTTTGGTGGCTAACCCAATTGTGGCAGGTGTCGGGCCTCACACGTCAGTCATCAGGTGCTCCGTCGGATCGGTCCAACGGGCCGAACACGACAGCGATCTCCGCACCACCGTCAGTCGACGTTCCAAGCCTGATGCCACCGCCGGCTCGCTCCACGGTGCGCACGACGATGTCGAGGCCGAGGCCGGTTGAGCCTGCCCCGCTGGCTCCTCTCTCTATGACGCTCAGCGCGCCGAACCCTGGACCTGCGTCGGAGACCGTCAGCACACTGCTCCCATCTCCCTGGCTTCGGACGGAGAGCCGGTAACCAACCCCCGATGGGGTATGCGCGAAGACATTCTCGAGGAGGACGTCGATGAGCACGCCGAGCTCAGCCCTCGCAAGCAACACAGGATGCTCCCCTGCATCAATGGAGATCGCAGTCGGCCGCCCCTGCTCATCAGCCAGCACCTGCCAGAACCCTGCCCTGTGCGTGACGACAGCTCCAAGATCGACAGATTCAACAGACCGCTCCTCCACGGAGTTACGCCTCGCTCGTTGGATCATCTCGTCGATCTGGCGCTCGAGCTCGTCAATGTCCTTCGAGAGCGACGTTGCTTCCGTAGGATCCGACAGAGTCTCCACGGCCAGCCTGAGGGCGGTCAGCGGCGTGCGAAGACGATGCGACAAGTCAGCAACAGACTCACGTTCGGCCGCGAGGAGCTTGTCGAGCCGCCCGGCGAGCGCGTTGAAAGCCTCCCCCACCTCGGCGATCTCGCGGGGTCCCGCCGGCTCCACACGCGCGTCGAGGTCGCCCTGACCCCATCGACGGGCGGCTTCAGACAGTTCGATGACGGGACGCACGACCGTACGACCAAGTCCGTCCGCTGCAACGATCGCCACGACAATGAGGAAAGCACCCAGACCAAGGAGCATCACCCAGGCCAGAACGACCCCTTCGGACAGCACGTCGTAACTCACGAACGCCCTCACCACCACCGTGTCCCCCTGTATCGGCGCGTCGGCAGTCAGGACGGGTACAAGGATCTCCGCCCCATCGTCCGTCCTCGCTGTGAACGCCGCGCCGCTCTGCGCCTGGCCGATGTTCTCCGAGGATCCGATCGGTGAGCCGACGACCTCGCCACCGTGAAAAATGATGCTCAGGTCGTCTGGATTTCCGAAGGCGGTGAGGATCGCCGCCGCAAGTTCGGGAGTGATGCCTTCGTCGGTCCCCACCACGGCAAGAGCAGTGGCAACGGATTGCACATCACGCTCCGCATCAGAGAGTGCCCTCGTCTGAGCCTGGTTCCGGATCAGTATTCCGACAGGGAAGAGGAACGCCACGACGACGAGAGACGCAACAGCCAGGCTGAGAAAAGCGAGCCTTCTCCTCATGTCGGGTCAACGAGCTTGATCCCGACACCGTGTACGGTCTCGATGTATCGGCTCTGCGCTGCAGTCTCGCCAAGCTTCTTGCGGAGCCATGAGATATGCACGTCCACGGTCTTCTCAGAACCTCCGTACGGCTGGCGCCACACCTCGGCCATGATCTGGCGTCTCGAGACGACCACCCCCACTCGATTCGCTAGAAATACCAACAGATCGAACTCCTTCGGACTCAGCTGAAGCGCTCTGCCATCGAGGGTCGCAACCCGTGCCTCGACATGGATCTGTATCCCGCCAACAACGATGGGCATTATCGAACTGTCGGCTGCCGACCGTCGAAGCACGGCCCGCAGGCGCGCTTCAAGCTGCTCGACGCTGAAGGGCTTGATGAGATAGTCGTCTGCCCCACTGTCGAGGGTCCGGATGACCTCGGCGTCCTCCCCTCTCGCGGTTGCCACCACGACGGGGACATCCGTGATCGCTCTGATCATCTTGAGCAGCTCGCGACCGTCCAGGTCCGGGAGACCCATGTCGAGAATGACCACATCAGGGGAATCCTGGACAATGCGCTGCAGCCCGTCAAGCGCGGTGGCGGCTCCACCGACTTCGTAGCCTTTCTCAGAGAGCACGCGGGTAACGAGTTCGCGGATACGCTGGTCGTCTTCGATGATCAGAACGGAAGGCATGCTTCCAATCAACCACAACGCGGCTGTCTTAGCAACTCCTTAAGATGGTGTTGGGTACACCGCAATATGGAGACCCCGACCATGATCACTACGCGACAGAGATTCCTCCTGGTCGCTGGTTGGCTCGTAGCGGCCATCGGCTCAGGTTTGGTGGCTTCTGCTGCAGTGTCCGTGGCAGGCGGGCAGGTTCTCGACCGTCCGCTCCGCCCGCTCACTGCAGCGGAGGTTGCAGCGCTCCCTGTCGTAACGGTGGGTTCGGCCGCAGTGTTCGAGCCCCATGCCTCCGGTGGCGTCGTATCGACTGCCGGTGAACCCACCGAAGGGAGCGGTGATGCTGATGCCAGCGCGGAGCCGCTGGCCAGCGCCGGGAGGAGTGTCGCCCCCCTGGCAGAGACGACCCCGAAGTGGGATCGCTTCACCAATCCGGGCAACTCGGAGACCCGTGTCGTCTCGATCCATGCCGGGAAAGCGTCTTTCGCCATCGCAGACGAGACGTTGCACCTCTTATGGGTGACGCCGGGCGCTGGCTACGTAGCGCAGACACTTCTCAAGGAAGACACCGCTATCTCTATCTTGTTCACTTCAAACCGCGATGTGTGGCTCATCGAAGCAGCAATCATCGACGGTTCACTCACGGTGGCAATCGGGCCGACGCCGCTCGCCTGATCAGGCGAGCGAGACGAGCTCGAGCATGGATTCGTCGAAGTAGTCAGATGCCCCCTCAGGCATGATGATCGTTCGTCTCGGCTCGAGAGCCGAGACAAACTCGACGTCGTGGCTCACGAGGATCAAGGTGCCTTCGTAGGATCGCAGCGCGTCGAGCAACGCGCCCTTGGCCTGCGGATCGAGGTTATTCGTCGGCTCATCCAGGAGCAGCACGTTGTGTCGACCCACGACCAGGCGTGCAAGGGCAAGTTTGGTCTTCTCACCACCCGACAGCGTCCCGGCTTCCTGGTCGACCTTGTCTGCCAGCAGGAACAAGCCGAGAAGGCTGCGAAGTTCGCGTTCGGGCAGACCCGACACGTCGTTCATGTGTTCGATGACCGTCCTGTCGGGGTCGATGTCTTCGTGCTCCTGCGCGTAGTATCCGATGGACACCCTGTATCCGATGTCAACCTCACCGATATCTGGCGACTCCACCCCGGCGAGGATCCGCAGGAGAGTGGTCTTGCCTGCACCGTTGAGACCCATGATGATGAGCCGATCACCTCGATCTACGACCACATCGATGTCGATGAACACGACGTTGTGGCCGTACGCCTTTGCGAGGCCCACCGCATTCAGCGGGATCTTCCCCGACGGAACCGGCTGGGGGAATGTGACGTTGATCTTGCGCGTCTCGCGAGACACATCCACGAGCTCCGACGACATTCGCTCGACCCTCGTCTCCCACGATCGAGCTCTCCTGGCCATCTTCTCGGTCGAACCCTTGAAGCGCCTGATGCCTTCGGAGAGGCGCTCGATCTCCGCCTCCTGGTGCTTGCGCTCCCTGAGGCGCTGCTCGTGGCGCCGCTCCCGCTCCACGAGATAGTTGGTGTAATCGCCGCGGAACGGTTCGATCCGCCGATCCCCGGCAGCGAGCACAGAGGTGATGGATGCATCGAGCAGGGGGAGGTCATGACTCACCAGAAGGACTCCCCCGGCGTACTCACCGAGGAACTGCATGAGCCACGCCTTCGCGTCGAGGTCGAGGTGATTCGTCGGCTCATCAAGGAGGAGCGTGTCCGTCTCGGCGAAGAGAACTCGCGCGAGCTCGACGCGTCTGCGCTGCCCGCCGGACATGGATGCGACAGGTTGGTCCAGCTCATCTGAGCCGATGCCGAGGGAGTAGGCAAAGCGCTTCGCCTCAGCCTTTGCAAGGTATCCACCGCGGGCCGTGAACTCATCCTCGAGCCGCGAGAACTTCATGATCAGCCGATCTCGTTCTTCCTCAGTCGCGGTCTCCATCCCGCTACGGACGGACTCCATCCTTCGCTCGAGATCACCTATCTCTCGAGCCGTGAGGATGCGCTCGAGAGCAGTCTCGTCGTGCACGCTGGCGAGGACGGCCTCCTGGCTGAGATAGCCGACCACCCCCGAACGCGTGATCGTGCCGTGTGGTGCAGGAAGACGCCCTGCGAGCGTCCTCAGAAGCGTCGTCTTACCGGCGCCGTTCGGACCGACGAGGCCAACCTTGTCCCCCTTTTGGATGGAGAACGACACACCCGTCAACAACGTGCGAGCGCCGGCAGCAATGGAGAGATCACGGACAAGAAGCATGAGAGCCGGAAGGGTACCCGGGATTTCGCCCTCCCCTCATCGATAGCGGTGAGGAGTGGAATTCTCTGTGTGAAGGCGAGCGGTCCCCGCAGACTGAATCCACGACCAGTCAGACGGAGGATCACCCTTCTCTCGAGGACGCAAGGGCGTCGCCGTAGCTATCGACGAAAGTTCTGACATCCTCCCGACGGAGTGGTCGGGTAACAAAGTAGCCCTGGGCCCAGGTACATCCAAGGGCGCTGATGGTCGCAAGCTCCTCCGGCGTCTCCACGCCTTCAGCGAGGACGCTGAGATCGAAGCATCGCGCGATCGACACGATCGCTCCGATGATCGCCCGCGACTCCTCCCTTGTATCGGCGCCACGGACGAACGATTGGTCGATCTTCAGCGTGTGAACCGAGAGGCGCTTCAGCTGCCGAAGCGAGGAGTAGCCGGTCCCAAAGTTATCGACCGATACCCTGACGCCCATGCCTGAGAGCCGTTCGAACGCGCGCTCAGCGCGTTCTGCCTCACGGGTGATCGTGTGTTCTGTGACCTCGATCTCGAGATGCCTCGCATCAAGATCTGCCGCTGCGAGCGCGACCGCTACCCACTCGACCAGGTTCGCATCCCTGACCAGGCGTTCAGAGGCGTTCACTGCAACCCGCATCGGACGCATCCCTTCGCCGAGCCATCGGCTCATGTCGTAACAGGCCTCATCGAGCAGCCACCTGGTCATCGGAGTGATGAGATCCGACTCTTCGGCGAGGGGGACGAAGTCGTCCGGCATCAGAAGCCCGTACTCCGGATGGTCCCAGCGCACGAGTGCTTCGAGTCCTATCACGGTTCCTCTCACGAGGTCGACCTTCGGCTGGTACTCGATCCGCAGCTCGCGACCGGATTCGATCGCATTGCGAAGGTCCTCCATCAGCGCGAACCGGTCGGACGTGCGCTCGCGCAGCGAACGGGTGAAGTACTGGTAGGTATTCCGTCCGCCGGATTTGGATTGGTACATCGCCGTGTCGGCGCCCCTGATGAGTTCGTCGTACGAGTCGCCATCGATCGGGTACACGGAGATCCCGATCGACGCCGTCAGGACCATCTCCCTCTCACCTACCCGGTAAGGCGCAGCGATCGTCCGGAGGATCTTCGTCGCGACGTGTCCCGCGTCCTCCACTCGTTTCCCACCTTCGAGTATGACCGTGAACTCGTCACCGCCGAGACGGGCAACCGTGTCTGACTCTCGCAGGCATCCCACAAGCCGATCGGCGATCTGACGAAGCACCTCGTCGCCGACAGCGTGTCCGAAGCGGTCGTTGACATCTTTGAAGCCATCGATGTCGACGAACATCACCGTGACGAGACCACCGTCGCGCCTGGCGCGGGCGAGCGCACCAGTGAGCCTGTCGTGAAAGAGGGTTCGGTTGATGAGGCCGGTCAGCTGATCGTGCTGGGCAAGATCGTCGCGACGCCTGTCGCTCCGGAGCTTCCCGATCACCACCGTAGCAAGGAGCACCACGCCGACGAGGAGGGCGGCACCGGCAATCAGAGGGAGCGTCATGTTGAGTCTCGAGTAGAAGTCATCACATGAATCTTCGGCACCGCGTGAAGAAAAGTGAAGGCAGATGTTCCGCTCGAGATGCCCCCATGCGCAAGATCAGGTCCGGGGTTGAGAAGGCGCGCCCGTCGGCTGCCAGGGATTGCTGTTCGTGCCCGGGGCGGGACTCGAACCCACACACCCATTACGGATAACGGATTTTA
>JASJXX010000036.1 GCA_030123765.1 Actinomycetota bacterium
GTGGTGGGTGGGACCGCTGTCAGAACTGTGGAGTCACAGAGGGGCTCAGCGTCGTCGACGACGAAGGAGCCACCGTCGCCGATGGAAGCGACGTCCACGGCCATCGGTCCGTCCGCGGTGGTGACTGTGGCATCCGTGATCTGGTGCACCCCGTACTGGAAGAGAGGAGCTTCGGCGAAGGCGAGACCATCGGGTCCGACAGTTCCCGTGCCGGTCTGGTCTCCGGAGGCGCCGGTCAGGTGGAACACGAAGTCTCCACCGGCGTAATCGGGTGAGAGAGCAATACCGACGATCGCCTTCGATGGCGCGCTCCCGACCGGTTCAGCCGGAGAGTGGATCACGCCGATGCAGGCGTCGTCGGGAGAGAGGACGCCCTGAGCCGCTGCGGTCGCCAGCCATGGCGCGGGTCCGAGGAGCATCATCGTCGCGAAGGCGATCGTCGCGAGCCTCACAGAGGACCTCATTTCTCGGCACCGCGGCAGAGAGCCGCTGCGCGCCGGTGGAGTTGCTGACACACCCGATTGTTGGGCGACGAACGAGAGCGTCGGAACCGATTTCGTCAGGCACTGCCTCACTTCCCGGCACTGCCTCACTCGGAATCTACACGATTGACGGCCAGGCTGCTAGAAGAGAGCGACTCTCTCCAAGATCCCCAGGAGCGCTCCCCGGTACCGGCATTGTCGCGCCGCCACCTCGGAGTGGCGCGTGCGTTCTCTACGTGACGGTGATGTCGCTGCGCCGGTAACCGAGCGGGGCGACTTGCTCTAGCCTGCGAGCCATGACAGACAGGCCTTACTTCGACCTTGAGCACCCGATCCGGTTTGCACATCGGGGAAGCCGAATTCTGTGGCCGGAGAACACCTGGCTTGCGTTCGACAACGTCGTTGAGGGGCTCGGTTACCTCTACATCGAGATCGACATCCAAGTGACGCAGGACGGAGTCGTCGTCGTGTTCCACGACGAGACGCTTGAGCGCTGCACGAACGGTGTCGGCAGGGTGTCTGAGTGGCGGTGGGAGGACCTCAAACACCTCGATGCCGGGTACAACTTCAGCCCCGACGACGGCGAGTCGTTCCCCCATCGGGGAACCGGTGTAGCGATCGCGAGGCTCGACGACACTTTCGACCGTTACTCAGATGTGCATTTCAATGTTGACCTCAAGGCACCGAACAGCGAGTGGTCCGTTGCCGAGGTGATCAATCGAACGAGACGGGAAGAGTCAACGCTGATCAGTTCGTTCTCCGACAAGAGAATCGCGAAGTTCCGACGCATCACGAAGCGTCGGGTCGCCACCTCTGCCGGTCCCAGGGACTCGATCGCGATGTACGTGGCATCCCGGATCGGCCGTTCAGCACCGACGGGGGCCGATGCCTACCAGTTGCCCTTCGACACCCGGGGCGTGCCTGCGGACCGCCGGCTCATCGACGCAGTCCATTCAGGCGGCCGGCAGATCCACCTGTGGACGGTGAACGACTCCGAGGCCATGGCAAGGCTCCTGGATATGGGCGCCGACGGCATCGTGACCGATCGGCCCGATCTGCTCAACGAAGTGCTGGACGAGCGTCGTCATGCACAAGGGTGACTTCGTCGGGGAGATCGTCAAGCTTCAGGTCCAGCGGGTACCGATCAAGGTGAAGGGGGAGGGCTACTTCACCCAGGGGATACAGCCCGTGGAGCGGGCGGTCGTTGATGCCTCGGGGATGCTCGGCTGGTACGAGGGCGCGTGGGTCGTGGACGCACATCATGTGGTGCACCCTTCGAGCAGGGGTGGAGGACGGCGACCGTTGTCTGTCGGGTTCACCGGTCACTACGCCGTGATGGCCGGGCGGTTCGGTGCAGCGCCGGTCGGCATCGCGGGAGAGAACATCATCATCGACGGGCCTGCGCTCTGGTTATCCGACCTGGCGGAGGGACTCGTGATCGAGGCTGCCAGCGGTGTGTTGTGGCTTGAACGGCCGAGGGTCGCTGCACCGTGCGCCGAGTTTGCGAGCTTCATGCTCGGGCTTGACGCGGTCGCCCCCCGCACCGAGATCGAGGATGCCATGGCGGACCTCCATGACGGAAGGCGCGGGTTCATCGTCGCTGTAGATCTTGCATCCCGGCCAGTTGAGCTGAACCGCGGCGACAAGGTGTACCTCGCTCGCTGATGCTCACCACCCTGCGATCGACACAGACCTCGGGCGCCGGGCGGTCCGGAGTCACTCGATGCGGAAGGGAATCCCGTTTAGCATGACGAGGCAGTCGATGGCGGCATCCCTCGCAGCGTCGAAGCTGAGTTCGCGGAATGTCTCATACGGTTCCCCGTTGTGCTGGAGATACACCGTGTAGCCATCGGCGTGGTCAAGCACGTACAACCCGTTCTTCGGCCCCGTCACGTTCCTGCCGAGCGCCATGAGCGAGCCGTAATCCGGAATCTCCGCGATGAGGTCGATACGTTCGACGGTCAGCGCTTCGGCGAAGTCCTCCCCGATCGTCGCCCGGCGCCCGAGCATCTGTGAGGCAATGAGGCGGGCTCTCCCGTCGATGATCGCCTGTGCTTGTTCCTTCCTCGTGTACATGAGCGAGACCGTAGCGGTCAGAGAGCCCCCTCTCCTGTGTCACCGCGCCCATCGACTTCTCTCGTAGTCTCGCCAGGGGGCGGAAGGGTGGCTACCACGGGTGTGTAGGCGGGCCGGCGGGCTTCGTACACGTCGATCTCCCCCCCGTGGGTGAGCGTAAGAGCGATCGCATCGAGGCCGTTCAAGAGGCTGTGCTTGGTGAACGGGTCGATGTCGAAGGAAGCGGAGAAGTTTCGGGAGGTCACCGTCTGGTTCGCGAGGTTGACCGTGACCTCGTTCGTCGGGTCCTCAGCGATCCTGCTCAGCGCCGCGATCTCGTTCATTGTGAGCACCACAGGGAGGAGGCCCACCTTCGTGCAGTTGGTGTAGAAGATGTCTGCGAACGACGGGGCGACAATCGCCTTGAAGCCCCAGTCCTGGAGTGACCACGGTGCGTGCTCCCTCGACGACCCAGACCCGAAGTTCGGACCGCAGACGAGCACCACGGCGCTCTGATACTCAGGTCTGTTCAACACGAATTCGGGACCCATCCCCCCCTCGCCATCTGCCGCCCAGTCGTAGAAGAGGAACTCTCCGAAGCCGGTGCGCTCTACGCGTTTGAGGAACTGCTTCGGGATGATCTGGTCGGTATCAACGTTCGCAAGGGGGAGCGGAGCGGCGCGTCCGCTGATCGTGGTCACCCGTTCCATCACACCATCTCGCGTACGTCGATGAAGTGGCCGTGGATCGCTGCCGCGGCAGCCATCTCCGGGGAGACGAGGTGGGTGAGCCCACCCCGGCCCTGACGTCCTTCGAAGTTGCGGTTCGACGTTGAAGCGCAGCGCTCACCAGGAAGGAGTACGTCCGAGTTCATGGCGAGGCACATCGAACAGCCCGGCTCGCGCCACTCGAGGCCGGCTGCGACGAATATGTCGTGGAGGCCCTCAGCCTCTGCCTGGACTTTCACGAGTCCAGATCCAGGCACGACGATTCCTGTGACTGTGCCTGCAATGGTGCGTCCCTCGAGGATGGCTGCGGCGGCACGAAGGTCCTCGATGCGGCCGTTCGTGCACGAGCCGATGAACACCTTGTCGATCCTGATGTCGGTGATCTTCGTCCCGGGTTCGAGCTGCATGTAGTCGAGCGCCCTGCGCGTCGTGTCCTGGTCGATCGGGTCTTCACTCTCCTCGGGCGCGGGCAGAGCAGCGGAGACTGGGAGCGTCTGGCCCGGGTTCGTGCCCCATGACACGTGCGGCTCGAGTGTTGCAGCGTCGATCAGGATCTCAGTGTCGAACCTGGCGCCCGCATCGGTCGGGAGCAGGCGCCACGCGGTCACGGCCTCATCCCACGCGTCGCCAACCGGCGCGAGCGGACGTCCCTTGAGATAGTCGAACGTGACATCGTCCGGCGCGATCATCCCCGCTCGTGCGCCAGCTTCGATCGACATGTTACAGACCGTCATGCGACCCTCCATCGAGAGCCCTTCGATCGCCGATCCCCGGTACTCGATCACATACCCCGTTGCTCCCGCTGTCCCGATCTTCGCGATGACCGCGAGGATGATGTCCTTCGCCGTGACCCCCCGCGGAAGGTCACCGTCCACCGTGACCGCCATCGACTTCGGCTTGCGCTGTGAGAGCGTCTGGGTGGCAAGGACGTGTTCAACTTCGGAGGTCCCGATCCCGAAAGCGAGCGCGCCGAACGCTCCGTGGGTCGCTGTGTGGGAGTCTCCGCACACGATCGTCATGCCAGGCTGGGTCGCTCCCTGCTCGGGGCCGATGACGTGCACTATGCCCTGGCGCACGTCGTCGAGACCGAAGAGCGTGATGGCATGCTTCGCCGCGTTGCGTTCGAGGACTGCGATCTGTCGTACCGACATCGGGTCGTCGATCCCCTGATCGCGAGGCGTTGTCGGCACAGCGTGGTCGATGGTCGCGAGTGTCAGCTCAGGTCGCCGCACGGTTCGCCCTGTCAGTCCGAGCGACTCGAAGGCTTGGGGCGAGGTGACCTCGTGGACGAGGTGGAGGTCGACGTACAACAGGTCCGGCTCATCTTCGCCGGAGCGTACGACGTGGCGATCCCACACCTTGTCGAGCAGTGTGCGCTTGGCTGTCATGACCTTCCTCGCCGTGAAAGTGGCAGCGTAGTGAACTGGCGGGCTCTGCAAGAACCGTATCCGCCGTGTGCGTTCCTCTACGCTGGACTCGTGCCGTACCTACTCAGCATTATCGCACTGGTTGTGCTCGCTGCACCCTTCGGGGCTGTGAACGGGAGAGCCGTGAGTGATGACGGCGGTCTTGTCGTGGAGATCACCGTCGAGGTCTCCCAAACGTTCGAGGCCGTACTCGTACGTCCCTTCTCATCCTACGAGGAGCTCCCGCCCACAGCTCTCACACCCCTTGACGCAGACACTTGGGGTGGTTTTGTGGTGCTGCCTACCGCAGAGAACTGGTCCCTCGTCTTCGACGGATTCGAAGCCAGTGGCGAGGTCTTCCGATCCGAGAGCGTGACCCTGACGATGATCGGCGTCGACCCTGTCGTTGTGAAGGGGGAGCCAATTCCGCTGAGAACGCGCGATGTTCACGCTTCGACGCGGTGGCTCATCGGCGCAATGGTGTTCGCCCTCGGAGCGATCGGGGCCCTCACCTGGTGGACGTTCGGGAGCCACGACGAAGCTGCTTGACAAATGGTCGGGAATACCCGACCATAGCTCACGTGACCGCACACGAGAGCCAACCACGACCTGTTGAGCATCACGAACTTGATTATGAGATCAAGGACATCGTCGTTGCGTCGACGAACGCGCAGCTGAAGGCTGTTGCGAACGACACGCGGATGGACATCTTGAACCTCGTGATGGAGCGCGCAGCAACGGTGACACAGCTCGCCGAAGTACTCGCCAAACCGAAGGGCACCGTCGGGTACCACGCCAGAGTGCTTGAGGATGCAGGGATGATTCGCGTCGTGCGCACGAACAAGGTGCGCGCCATCACCGAGAAGTACTACGGCAGAACCGGCCGGACGATCGTACTCCAGGCAGCGCCGAAGCGGGAGGACCCGATGTGGTTCGTCCATGACGCGCTCCGAGGGATGCAGATCGTCTCGGGTGATCCGCTTCCGATGTTCACTTCGCGGGTCGCGAGAGTCCCTGTTGATCGGGCTGTGGAGTTCTCTGAGCGGATCATGGAACTTGCAGAAGAGTTCATCGCGTTGCCGCGCAGCGGCGACACCGTGTACGGCTTCCTGGCCGGTGTCTACCCGACGGACCACCCCGCGTTCGAGGACGATGCGAGCTCCGATGGCTGAGACAGCAGAGTCGAGCCAACAAGGGACCGTGCAACACAAGATCCGCCTCGGGCGGAATTACTGGAAGCTCTGGACGGCGAGCGTCGTCTCCAACCTCGGGGACGGAGTAGCGATCATCGTCTATCCGTGGCTCGCTTCGTCCGTGACGAGGAGCGCGCTGCTCGTCGCTCTCATCGCCGTGGCTCAGAGGATCCCCTGGCTGATCTTCACACTTCCTGCCGGGGTCATAACCGACCGCGTCGACCGGCGGAAGATCATGACGAGCGCGGCCGTCTTCCGGACTGTGCTCACGCTCGTCGTTGCTGGCATCGTCTTCGTGAACCAGGGGACGCTCCCATCACCGGGAGACGTGGGCACGGGTGTTGTAGGTGACTTGAACACAACGATGTACCTGACGTTGCTCATCTCTGCGTTGCTCTTCGGCTTTGCAGAGGTGTTGTACGACAACGCGTCGCAGACGATCCTGCCGGCAATCGTCGCACCTGAGGGTCTGGAGAAGGCGAATGGTCGTCTCTGGGGCGCTGAGATGGTCATGAACCAGTTCGTAGGTCCACCTCTCGGTAGTGTGCTGGTCGGGGTTGCATTCGCACTGCCGTTCTTCTTCGACGCAGGAACATTTGCCATCGCGGCTGCTCTGATCTTCGCTCTGAGCGGTGCTTTCACGGTCGGCCCCCCTCAACGTGAGGATGACACGGGTGAACGGCCGGGATTCTGGGCAGAGATCAAGGAGGGCGTCAAGTGGCTCTGGGAGCACCCTCTTCTTCGTCCCATGGCGATCATCCTCGGGCTCCTAAACGGGTTGCTCGCGGTTGCGTTCGCAACGATGGTGCTCTTCGCTCAAGATGTTCTGCATCTCGCACCCACCCTGTTCGCCGTCCTCATGATGGCAGGAGCATCAGGTGGTGTGCTCGGATCGGTCCTCGCTCCGAAGATCTCGAAGAGGATCGGCTCGGGCACTTCGCTGCACTTGACTCTCCTCGTGATGCCGCTTGTAACGCTCGTCGTCGGCCTTGCGAGTCACTGGCTGCTTGTCTGGGCGATGTTCTTCATCGCAGCGTTCGCGGGGGTGCTGTGGAATGTCATCACGGTGTCGCTGCGCCAGACGATCATCCCTGACTACCTGCTCGGGCGGGTCAACTCGGTGTACCGGCTCTTCGCGTGGGGGACGATGCCGATCGCGTTGGGACTCGGGGGGCTGATCGTCACCGGCTCCGAGGCCGCAGGCGTGGATCGGGTGATGGCCCTCAGACTTCCCTACTTCGTTGCTGCCAGCGCACTTTTCGTGGTCTTTCTGTGGGCGATGCCACGGCTCACGACGGAGAAGATCGAGACTGCCCGCGCCGCAGGCATCGCAGCGAAGGAAGAACAGACCACGTAGTTCTACGTCTGGTGCCGCTTCTTGCTCACTGCCACTGCCACTGCCACCGCCGTAGCGCCAGCCGCTGCGGCTACCCATGCTTGTTTCGGCGGCTTCGGAACTCTCGGCGCCAGGCTCACCGGTCTCTGGAACTCGAGGATCGGCCACTCCCTCTCCTCAGCAACCTCCCGAAGTTCCTTCTCCGGATTGACCGCAACCGGGTTCCCCACGACCTCGAGCATCGGCATATCCGTGTAACTGTCTGTGTACGCGAACGACCCCTCAAGGTCGATGCCGTCGCTCTCCGCGACTTCCCGGATAGCGTCTGCCTTCCCAGAACCCATCACATAGCGCTCCAGTTCCGGCACATACCGTCCAAGTCCGTCGGTGCGGATCCTGGTCGCGATCACGTTGTCGATACCGACCATCTTCGCGATCGGTCGGACGAACTCCTCGGGACTCGCCGACACGACATACACCTTGCGCCCGAGACGGGTGTGCTCGTCGATGAGGAAGAGGGCTTCAGCGAAGACGAGCGGCTCGATGACCTCGGCAAGCGTCTGGGCGACGATCGCGTCGATCTCAGCCTTGTGCCACCCCGAAACGAGGTCAAGCATCTCATCCCTCGCCTTCTCAAGAGTGCTCTGATCCGCGCCGAACAGCATGTAGGTGAGCTGCCCTATCCCGATCCTGAGCAGGTGTCCCTTCTGGAGGAACCCCGCGTGGTACAGCGGCTTACCGAACGCGAGTGTTGACGAACCGGCGATGATCGTTTTGTCAAGGTCGAAGAAGGCTGCCTCGGTCATGTACGTACGGTACTCCGTATTTCGCGTAGGCACATCGACCCTCTTGAACCCGAGAGCGCCACGTCATACGTTGATGGTGCTTCCCTGTCTGCTCTCGGAGGTACGTCATCTCGGTTCTTGCACTGTGGTCCCCCGTCGATGTCACACTGGGGATCATCGGGCCGCTCGGCGCCGCTGCTGCGGCTGGCACGGCGCTCGTCATCGACCTCGACGCCCACGGTCCCCCATACGGCGGCGCGTTCTCGCTCGCTGACCTCGTATCGGAAGGCCCTACCCGCGACCAGCTCGAGCCGACCAGGCAGGGACCCGCGGTTCTGCGCAACGGCGGCGTCGACACGGAGCAAGCCGCTGAAGTCGTGTCGGCGCTCATCGAGCGCTGGCCGAACGTCGTGCTGCGCTGCCCACCCTCAACGGGTCCGGACGCAGACGCGGTGGCACTTCTCCCTCTCCTCCCCGAGCCCTTCACACCGACGGTTCAGGGCCGCGCGGTGTACCAGGGCACCCGACTACCGAGGCCAAGCACGGAGTACGGACTGGTTCTCCCCGTGCCACGCGTCGAGACCGTGAAGGCGCTGCTCAACGGAGATCGTCCGAACCCTCGGGACCGGTGGGTAAGGGCTTTTCGCCAGGTCTGGGAGATGTGATGGGGGCGATCGACCGCATCGTCGCGTCCCTCGTCAAGTCTGACGTCCCCCTCGATCGTGCCTCGCTTCGCCGTGCAGCAGCAGTTACGCAGCCAGATGTGGCACCTCTCGCCGGAGTGGCGGAGGTCGAGGCGGCGGTCGATGCACTCGTTGGGCTCGGACCCCTCGAGGCGCTCGTCAACGATCCGGAGGTGAGCGACGTCCTCGTAAATGCGTACAACGACGTCTGGGTCGAGCGCGCCGGGGTGCTTGAACGATCCGACGTCACGTTCCGGTCTGAGGGCGAACTCATCGCTCTGGTGCGTCGGCTGCTCACACCGCTCGGCTTGCGCCTTGACACGGCCTCCCCCGCGGTCGACGCGAGGCTCCCGGACGGGTCTCGACTCCACGCGATCATCCCACCCGCGTCCGTTGATGGGCTGGTCGTGGCGATCCGGAGGTTCTCTCCGGCTGTTGCGGACATGGATGCACTCGTGAGGAACGGGGCGATCACCGGCGAGGGCGCAGCGGTGCTTGTGGATGCCGTCGTGTCGAGGGAGAACATCCTCGTTGCCGGAGCGACAGGGGCGGGCAAGACCACGATCCTCAACGTTCTCGCGGCGTCGATCGGCGGGACAGACAGGATTGTCACGATCGAGGACGCAGCCGAGCTGACCATTGCAGGTCACGTCATCCGTCTCGAGGCGCACCCGGCGAATGTGGAAGGCGCCGGCGAAGTGACGATGCGGGCCCTGCTGCGCCACGCGCTGAGGCTCCGCCCGGATCGCATCATCGTCGGGGAGGTCCGCGGCCCCGAAGCTCTCGACATGATCCAGGCGCTCAACACCGGGCACGCAGGTTCCATGTCGACGATCCACGCGAATGGAGCGGCTGAAGCGCTCGACCGTCTCGCCACGCTCGCGGCGATGGCACCCGAGCGGGTGCCCGAGAGCGCGCTGGCGCGCCAGATCGCCACAGCGATCGGCGTCGTTGTCTTCGTCGCGAGGCACGGCTCGGTGCGCAGGATCGAGAGCATCCACCGCCTCACGAGTGACGGCTTCGACGAGATGTACCCATGCTCGTAGCCACGCTCGGCGCCCTCGCGATCCTTGCCCGCGTACCGATACCGGTCGTCGCGGGAGTCCTCGCGATGACGATGGTGCCGGCACCCCTGGCCGTCCTCGTCGTCCTCGTCGCTGCGGGGGTAGGCATGGCGCTGCATCTCCGTCGGTCGAGTGACTCGCAGGAGACCGAGGGCGGCCTGCTTCGACATGTCGCTGGTCGTGTATCGGCAGGAGCCACAATCCGCACGGCGATCGCAGAGACAGACAACGAAGGTGTACCGGAGCAGGCTCGTAGGCTGGCGCTTCTCGGCCGGCCGATGGCCGACGTTAGCGACGAGCTCAGCGACGCCCTGCCGATCAACGGCGTAGCGTTTCGCGGCATATGTGCGTTCTCCGAGCACACCGGGGCTGCGATCGTCGCAGCGCTCAGCGTGCTCGCAGACCAGGCGGACGAAGCGACAGAGCTCGCGAGGCAGCGGCGGGTAGCTCTCGCCCAGACCAAGATGTCCGCTCTCGTAGTCGGTGTAGTCCCGATCGTCGTCTCCGCGGGGCTCATTGCTCTGCGGGGCATCCCGGATCCGGGAGGCGCCGTCATCGTCATCCCGATGGTGATCGGGATCGCCCTGCAGCTCATAGGGACCGCGGTCGTGTTCAACGTTGCAGCGAGGTCGGCCTGATGCTCGTCACCGCGGCCGCCATCGGTGGCATAAGTGTGGTGTGGTCATCATCGCGCCGCGGCCAGGTCCTCGGCGCGGCCGCCGCCATCATCATCGTTCAGCCTCTTCTCGGGATCGCATGCATTGCAGGAGTCATCGTCGCAGCCCGCGTGTCGCGCATCCGCCGAATGCGCGTCGCAGCCTCTCGATCCGACGACGATGGCTTGCTCGCAGTTGAGCTCGTCGGGCTCGGGGTCACCGCCGGCCTGCCGTTCCGGAGCGCCGCGGCGCTCACCGCCCAACAGATCGGTGGAAGAGTCGGGGGAGAGATCAGCAGTGGCTTGCGAGACCTCGACGCCGGGCTGCCTGCGTCTGTCTCGCGCGCGGACATCCGCTCGATGTTCGACGCTGCTGCCTCGTCCGAGACGACGGGGATGCCCCTCGCAGGGACGTTGAACTCGATCGCTCGGGAACGGAGAAGGGGCGCAGCAGCGGCTGCCAGGGAACAACTCGGGAAGCTCCCTATCAAGATGCTCTTCCCCCTCGCGTTCCTGATCCTCCCCGGTTTCGTGCTCCTGACGGTGGTGCCGCCGCTCGTCTCGGGCCTCTCGAGGCTCGGTCTCTGACAAGGAGTGAAGGACTTCCCACCGCAGCGACCGGCTGTCGCAGACGTGAAGGAGAACAGATTGACACGAATCAGCCGCATCCGCGATCTCAGAACCGAGGCAGGTCAAGCAACAGCCGAGTACGCCCTCGTCCTCGTAGCGGCAGCAGTCGTTGCCCTCGCCCTCATCACGTGGGCATCGACCACAGACATGCTGCCGACGTTCTTCAACTCTGTGATGCAGAAGGTCATCTCGGTGGCGAACAGGGCATGATCGGTGAGCGAGGGTCATCCGTTGTCGAGTTCGCACTCGTGCTTCCCCTGGTTCTCGTGCTCCTGCTCGGGATCGTCGAAGTGGCAGTTGTCGCCCGAACCGAGATCCAGCTCATTCACGCTGCGCGTGAAGGTGCTCGTGAGGCTGCTGTATCGCCCGATACGCGTCGAGCGGTGGTCGCGGTTCGCTCAGCGCTCGGGGAGGCGGGGCGAGCAGCGCGCGTCGTCGTTCGCAGGCCGGCCGAGGTCGGTCAGAAGACGACAGTCACAGTGTCGCTTCGGCACACGATTGCAGCTCCGATCTTCGGTGGATTCAGCGTCGATCTCCGAGCGGAGTCAACCATGCGCGTCGAGCGGTGAGAGAGGTTCGATGGTCCTCGGGTTCAGCATCATGGTGGTGGTGCTGATGCTCGCTATCGCCCTCGGAGCAGTCGGGGCGGGTTTCGCCGGGTACGTTCAGGCCGCGGGGGCCGCCGACGCTGCTGCGCTCGCTGCTGCACCCGTCACGTTCCGCCCTTTCGGGGCGAGAGGGTCGCCGACGCAGGAGGCAGCCCGATTCGCGTCGGCCAACGGAACGCGCCTCGTGCGCTGCGTCTGTCGGGTAGACCGGTCATGGAACCAGCGCACCGTCACCGTCGTCGTCGAACGCTCGGTGGCGATCCCGGCACTTGGACGGTTCACGGTCAGAGCGACGTCGCGCGCCACCTTCGACCCGTCGGCGCTCTTGGCCCCCTGACCGTTCGGGTGTGACGAAGCACCGCTGTACGAGGCGTAGTTAGCGAAGAACGGTTGCGACCCGTCCGATGGCGCGGGTCACCACGTCGGGTTCCTCGGTTGCGAAGCAGATTCGCATGAAGCCGGGCTCACCGACGTGGTATGCGGACCCCGGTGTCAGGTTCACGTTCGGGTCCTTGAGGATTCGGCGCCAGAGATTGTCCTCAGCTTCCCAGGTGAGCTCCTCCATGAACGGGCGCACGTCGAGAAGCAGGAAGAGCCCTGCGTCGCCATCGATGTAAGAAATGCCGGCAGCCTCGAGCGCGGTAGTCGTCACCTCATAGGAGTGCTTGAGGCGTGCCCGCAGCTCAACCAGGTAGGTTGTTACCCACGCCTCGCCCGCGAGGAGTTCGGCGAGGAGATGCTGCGTGTCGCCGGACACGACCGACCGGTACGCGAGTTCACCGACCGCGGCGAGCAGATCGTCGTTCTTTGACGTCAGGACGCCACATCGCAGGCCGCTCATCGCGAAGTCTTTGCTGAATCCCCACACCTCATGCACGTCCATCCCGACATCACCGATCAGGGAGCCGCCCGGAGTGAACCCCTATCACCGTGCACGGACAAGGCATAGATCTCGTTCACGACGAGGTAAAGTCCACGCGAGCGCGCCCACTCGACGGCGCCTACGAGGTCCTCTTCCGCCATGATCCGACCTGTCGGGTTGTCCGGGTTCGTCAGCAGCAGCACCGATACCGGCACCGCAGCATCCTGGTACGAGGATTCGAGGAGCTCGGGTGTCAAACGGAAACCGCCCTCACTCGGTGTGCGGACAGGCACGATCGTCACGAACCTCGAGGTCCGGCCAGATCCCCGCGTAGCTCGGTGTCGGCACAAACGCACCGTCACCCGGGTTACTGATCACGTAGAAGAGCGCCTCAAGGATGGATCCTGCCCTGGCAAGCGCGATGACGTTCTCGGCGTCGACGGTCCGACCCCACACGTCTGCAGACGCGAATGCTGCGATCTGGCCACGCAGCGTCAGCGGCCCGATCATCGAGTCGTAGGCGACCGACACCGGTCCCACATGCCGGCTCCTGTTGAGCTGTAGTTCGAGCACATCCCACATCAGCTTGTTCTCCGCGACGCAGAGTCCGACGTGCGGGTGATCCGGGTGAGCGGTGTCGAGGGCGTCAGCGCGAGCGAAGTGCTCCGGAGCCGATACTCACCGTATGGAGCGAGTGTCGGCGCCGGAGTGGAGGATGAACGCGGCGGAGGTCTCAGCGAGGTCTTCGCCCGGGTCGTCCCTGCCGCCACGCTTCAGAGGGCCGGCGGTTCTCTCAGTGGCTTGCAGCGTGACACCTTCGCTGCCCGGGATCCTGGTGCCCTTCCAGAACAACAGGTGGAGGAGCGCACACCTGTAACTAGAAGCTGATGCTCAAAGGATCCACACCCAGTTGTTTCAACACGCCCACGTGATCGATCATGACCCAATTCTCCTTGAGCTCGCCGTTCTCAATGCGCCAGAAGTCCGAATAGCGCATCTCGATCTGCTTACCGGTCGCTGGGATGTTGAACCAATCCCCCTGATGCGTCCCGGTCACCACCCCGGTACCAACGACCCAGCTATCATCGGCGAATTCGATCTCGAATTCTCCATGGAAGTCTGGGAATGCTCCAAAGAATTGGCCTAAGACGTCCTTCTTGAAAGCTTCCACTCCACGCACCACCCCGAATCCTGGGGGACCGTACCAGACCATGTCTTCTGCCCAAAACTCGTCCTGGGCATCAAGATCGTGCGCGTTCAACGCCTCAATCATACGATGGACCAGGTCGATGTTGTCCTGACCAGAACGAGGCTCTCCCGAAGTCATATAGATCTGTTTCCCGCCCCGCGACCATGGCTCTGCCGCAGCCCCGGTCAGCTGCTGCATGACACCAAGATTGTCCACCATGACCCAGTTCTCCGCCAACTTTCCGTCATCAATACGCCAGAAGTCGGAGAACCGCATGACAACGGAGTTGCCATTCGCTGGAACCCCGAGCCACTCGTCTCGTGGCGTCCCGGTGAGAATGCCGGTCGCTGCGACCCACTCCCCACTCGCCACTTCGATCTCGTTGACCACGTGGTAATCCGGAAATGTCGCATAGAACGGTCTCAGCACCTCATCGACGAATCCATCAACACCCAGGATGTCACCGAATCCAGGTGGCCCATGCCAGATCATGTCCTCCGTCCACAATTCGCTGTGTGCATCGAGATCTTGAGCATTCAGTGCCTCATATAGCCGATGTATCAGTTCAAGATTCTCTTCTGTTGACATGGCGCGTCTCTACCTTTCGTCAGCGGTTGTTCTGGCATCTCTCACGTTCGTGAGGAAGATCACTCAATCTCGATATATCTGCTGCATCACCGCGAACTCGTTGAACAGCATTAACTCCTCTGTGATCTTGCCCTGTTTGATGCGGTGTTGGGAGATGCCCCACATGTAGACCTGCCGATTGGTTGGCGGTCCGTAAATGCCCATTCCACGGTGTGTACCGACGATGCTCCACCGCACAGAGGTCACGTAACCATCCTCGTCATTCCCCATCCAGTAGACGTCATCGACCTGAAGCGCAAGGTCGGGGAACATCGCCATCATCGACAGTATGAACGACTGGTACCCACCACGCCCGTAATACACCCGGTTCGTCGAGCCCCTAAAGAGCATGTTTGGCACGTACGCGTCGTGCACCGCGTTCAGGTTCCGTCTGTTCCAAATATTGTGATACGTGACGTGAATGAAGTCGAGCACATCGAAGCTACTCTTCTCCGCCATCGTGAGCTGCGCTGGCCTCCCCTGGCCTGGCAGGCGCTCCGGGGCACCTGAGCGTCGATCTTTCAGGCTGTCAACATCCAGCTGATTCCCGAACTCCCTCGCCTTCTCGCGCACATCAAAGCCCAACTGCTGAATGAGATTCGCAGTGTCGTAGATGACCCACTCTTCGAAAATCTCGTTATTGAGCGAGACGCAATTAGCGATCGCCCAGCAGGTGATCTTGCGACCGGTAGGTGGCCCATATCGGCTGTATCCGGTGTTGTGCCCCATGATGACGGCACGATGAGAGGTGTGAAATCCGACCTCATCATCGCCGGCCCAGATGATCTCGTCAGCGTAGAGTCGAATATCCGGAAAAGCATTGATCGTGTGCACCGTGTCCGCGACGATCTTGTCACGGCCATATTGCAATCCGCTGTCGTCGTTCACCTTCGACTTATGGCTGTACGTGTCGTAGATGTGACCGATGTCCTTCTCTTCCCAGATCCGATGCGTGATGCGAACGATGTAGTCGATGATGTCGACATAGGTGTCATCAAAACCACGCATACTGTGATGACGCTTCGATCCGGGATCCAACAACTGTTGTTCGATCCCGCCTTTTGCTGACAGAGAGATGCTGAAGTCCCGCGGCATGTAGCGCACTTCGACTTGGCCTCCCGCCTCAGCGGCGGCACCAGATGCCTCAGCTGTCGGCGACTCGGTCTCCTCCAATTTTGCGCGTTGTGTCGCATCCGACTCGCTCTTTTCCGTCATCTCGACACACTCCTTTCTCATTGACTTCGATCATGTGAATCGTCGCGGTGTGGTTACCGATCACCCTTTCACGGCGCCATCCCCAATGCCCTTCACGAACTGCTTCTGGAATATCAGAACGACAATTATGAGTGGTATGACAGAGATGACCGCAGCCGCAGACTGCCGGGGAATCGAGCCAGGAACGCTCACCCCTCCGATGAACTGGGCCATCGCAACCGTCAGAGTCTGATTGGACTGAGTGAGTATCCTGATCAAAATGAATTCGTGGTAGACGACCAGTAGCGTGAAGAGAGACGTCGCAACGATTCCGGGCCAGACCACCGGAACCACGACCTTCACGAAGGCCTTCAGCCGCGAAGCGCCGTCGACCATAGCCGCCTCTTCTATCTCCCGAGGCACGCTCAGGAAGAACGCCCGAAGCATCCAAATCGTGAACGGCTGATTTACGGCGACAAGGACGATAATCAGCAGGAAGTGAGTGTCGTGGATACCGATAGCCTGGCCTACCTGGAAGTACGGCAAGATGTATCCCATGCGGGGCATTGACCGGAAAGCGATCGCTGCCAACAGGATTACGATTCCTGCGATACCTGTGTAGCGTGCCAGGGCGTACGCCGCGAGGGCACCGATGCCTACTGAGATAGTGACCGCGCCGACGCTCACGATCACCGTGCTCAAGAAGTTGTCATATATTCGCGCCACATCGATCACTCTTGGAATACCCCACATGATGACAGCCAGAGTGGCAACGATCCCCCAGTAGATGGCCTTGTTCGGGAACGGGATGTATTTGGCGAACTTTCCAATGACCACCAACGCCACCAGAGATGCGAACAAGAGGATCCCGATGAGAGCGGCATTATCGGGAATCGAATCCAGCAGCACGGTGGTGTAACTTTCGACGGTCGGCGTGAAGAACAACTTCGGTACCCGCGCGTTTGCGTCCCGCTTCGTCTTGAATGAATTGAGCAGCGTCCAGATGAATGGCAGCGTGCTGACGAGGACGACCAGAGACAAGGCAAGATGAACACATACGCGCGCGAGGGGGTGAGTTATCGGTCGCATATCAACGCTGATCGATCTGTTCTCGGTAGGTGACGTACATCAAGGGAACGAGCGCAACGATGATCGTTATGACCAGGATAATCGCGGTCGCGTTGCCGAGGCCTAGCCGTCCCATCACCATCGCAGCCCTGAAGTTATAGGCCATGACGGTATCCGCTGCGAAGACGGGGTTCATACGTGTCAGTACGAAGACGTTGTCGAAAAGCCGAAACATGTCCATGACCGCGATCAACGTCGACAGTATTATCAGCGGTCTCAGGTGAGGAACGATGACATGCCGAATCTGCTGTCGGCGGTTGGCTCCATCGATAGAAGACGCGTCGGCCTGATCCTGCGAAATCGTCTGCATCCCTGCGAAGAACAACACGATCGACCATGGAGTGATGATCCAGATCGTGTGAAGCAAGATCAACACTTTGATCGAAGTTGCGTCGAATACGAAGATGTCCCCGGTTACAGACTTATACATCCAAGCGATCAGACCGGATGGGTCAAATAACTGTTTGAACACGATGGTTCCAATGAGAGGTACGACGATCATCGGGATCAACGACGCCGCCAAATAGATGGCTCTCAGTCCGCCTTTGATCTCGTTGAGTAGCAAGGCGATGAGGAAGCCGAGAACGATGTGCGCCGGCACGGTTATTCCGATGATCACAAGCGTCCAACGTAGGGAAGCCCAGAACGCGGGATCGTTCAGTACCGCTTGGAAGTTCGCTAGCCCGACGAAGACGGGTTCGTTGATGGTGCGAAATGTGATGAAGTGCAAACCGAGCCATGTCGAGTAGATCAGGGGGAACACCAGCAACACCAACATCACAATGTTGCTCGGCGCCGTAAATCGGAAGAAGGTCGTACGTTTCATTGATCGTCCTGGTTGGCCAAGGGAGGTTGCGCTCGCCCTATACGAGCGCAACCTCCCTTGGAACGTCGTTAGCGTTAGGGCAGATAGCCCTGTGCGGTCGCCTCAGCGATGTACGCCTCGGCAGCGGCGTCGAGCGCCTCTTGCGGCGTCATCTCACCCGAGCCGACCAATGGCAGCGTCTCTCCGAGGGCGATCTGAACCAAGACAATGGCTGGGTTCGCCTCGTAAGGGCCGACGCCCTTGTCGATCGTCGTGTTGACAGCCAACAGAGTCGGCACACCATCCAGGACGGCCAATCGCGTCACGACACCGAAGGCCGCTCCATCTGCCTGACTTCTCGCATCAGCGGCTTCCATGATGATTCGGAAGATGAGGTCCGGATCATTCGTGGTCGCAGCCGGGATGGCGAAGTAATTGTGCCACGCGGTACCTCCGAGCTGGCTTCCAGGCTTGGGAGCGGCTGCGGGCGCGTACTTGATTACTTCCGAGAACTCCGACTGCTCGGGATCGCTCATGCTGTCCATGCTCGTTGCCCATATGCTGACGAAGGCGACGGTTCCGTTGTTGAGACCGGATTCACCAGCTTCATAACCATATGCGAGATAGGCATCGCCCATGCAGGCATCGAGGACTTCCATCATCTTGGTCAGCGCCTCGACGCCTTCAGACCCGTTGAAGGCAGGCGTGTTGTCGTCGTTGAGATAGTCGCCACCGAACGACCGGAGGGCGGCAAGGAACTCAATTTCCATGGCCCACCCTGCGGAGAAATCGATGACGAACGGGATGTCAATGCCAGGCGCATCGGCCAGAACTACACACGCAGCGATGATCTCGTCGTAGGTCGTGGGAACGTCCAATCCGAATTCATCGAAGAGGTCCGAGCGATAAGCGATAATTTGCGAGTCACCAATGACAGGCACACCCATGATCAGGCCGTCGACAGAGGATCCGTCCCACGCACTCTGCGGGATGTCATCGAGATCGTATTCATCTCGATACTTGTCGATCAGATCGTTGAGCGGCATGAGCCACCCGGCTGAGCCCCACGCGGTCATCTCGGGATTGGACCCGTGGACGATGTCGTAAGGCGAGTCGGTGCCAGTTGCCAACGCCAGTTGGACCGCTTCGGTTACCGCGGTGAAGTCGAGAAACTGAACGTCGAGATCGATGTTGTCGACTTCGTTGCATTTCTCGAGCTCAGCCGCGTAGAACTCCGTAGCGGCAAACGGCCAACCGATATAGTTGATCGTAGTCGGCGCCGAAGGTGCCTCAAGATTGCACGCTGTGGGGTCTGCTGGCTCGGTCGGGCTGGTGGTTTCGTCCGGGCTTGCTCCCTCGTCGGTGGTTCCGCTACATGCTGCGGTGACCATGACGAGAGCAAGCAGCAAGCCGAGCCACAACGTCGATCGCTTTTTCGTATCTGTCATTTTCTTTCTCCCTTGTTCCGCGACACGTTCGGTGTCACTGACTTGCGGAGGCGGACTATCAGGTCTCTTGCCCGACACTTCTCCCAGAGGTGATGACCACTCCAATGCTCGTGCGACCGGCAGGTCAGACGACGAGAACTCCCCGTAACTTCGACCGCAATGGTCCGACCGTCGTGCCGGACCGTCGACCACACCAGGTCACTCATCGGCATCCGAGCCCTCCCTCTCACTCCGGGACGCGTGATCCGGTCCAAAGGGAGAATGCAGCGCCTGATCGGGTGCATGGATCTGTTTGAGGAGGGCGAACTCATCGAAGACGGTCCACTCGGCGACAATCATCGCGTCGACCACGAGCTGATGGCTGAACCCCAGTAGCGTTATTCGCCGTCCCGTGGGGTCGCCCCATCGGCCAGGACCGTCGTGGGTTCCGTCGATACGCCATCGGGTAGCCACGACGACGCCGCCTGACCTGTCGTTGCTCATCATGTGTTCGATAGAGATCGCTACATCGCTGAAACCCGCGAGCCACTCAAGGACGAGATGCCGGAGCGCCGCGGGGCCGTTCAACGTGCGATCAGTTGAGGTCTTGATGATCACCGCAGGGCTGTAATAGGCGGTGATTCTGTCAAGCCGCCGCCAATTCCAGACCTGCTGGAACATTGACCGAACCACGTACTCCGCCGGTGACACACGGTCTGACGTCTCGTCGATCTCTGCAGGGGCCAGTTGGCCGCGCACACGCGGTACCTCCCCCGTCGAGATTGACATCGGCCAACCGCGCGCTTCGGCTTCGGCGGCTCCGACCTCGCGCGCAAGGCTGAACGCGTCGAGTCCGAGGCCGCGGATCACGGCCAATTCATCACGCGCCATCCACTCCTCAGTGATCAGGTTCTTGCGGACGACACACTGCGCCACGACCCGACGTTTGATCTTCTTCCCGGTCGGCGGGCCATACTGGGACCAACCGAGATTCGAGCCAACGTGCATGGCGCGGTGCGAAGTGTGGTACGAGTCTCCTTGTGGTGTCGACACCACGTCGTCACCGAACAAGCGCACATCCGGATAGGCGCCAAGCTCTCGCTGTGTCGACGCGATCACAGCCTCCCGCCCGTACGTCGTACCCCCGGTCGTATGGAGGAGAACGTTGTGGCTGTAGTGGGTGTACAGCAGCCCGATGCCGCCCTCCTCCCAGATCTGGCGCATCGAGTGGATGACGGCGGCGGATGTCTCGTCGAGTTCCTCGCGG
>JASJXX010000089.1 GCA_030123765.1 Actinomycetota bacterium
AGCTCAAGTTCGAGGTCCGAGATGGTCTCCTGGCGGAGGCCTCCCCACGTCGAGCGCACCGTCTGGATCGGCGTCGCCGAGATGGCGCCCTGCCTGATGAGATCGAAGAGTGTCGCTGTGAACTCCTTCTCAGACACATGGCCCTGGGTCAGCAGCGCACCCACCTCGGCTAGCGACAGGTCACTCGGCGGAGCATGCTCATAGTCAAGGTCGTAGGCGACCTTCGGCTCCCTCCCATACCGAATGTACGTGGTGAGGCCCAGCCCCAGGGCGACAGCAATCGCGGCGATCGTTCCCATGATGAGGCCTGCACGCTGGGCTTGTGCAGCCTGCTCCGATTCGGCTGCGAAGAAGATCTCTTCGTCAAGGATCAATTGGAGACCGTCGCCGCTTACCACCCGCGCGCCCTGTGTACTGGTCAGAAGATTGGTCGGGAAAGCTGTCCGCAGCTCCACCCAGGTCTCTGGCGGGATACTGGTCGCGGTGAGGGTGGGGGGGACCTGATCTTCACCGAGCGCCGTAGCCCCGTCGACTCCGTCCGGGTGGCCCCAGACGTACACATCCCCCGCAGCCGGAGCTCAGGGCAGATGCATGCGGGCGGTCAGCTTGGCGACACCGACCGGCCACTGATCTCCCCACACCTGAAGGTTGACATCGACAACGTCGTCGTATGCAATGGCGACGCCGACCATGTCGTAGGTGATGGTGAACGTTCGTTGCTGATCGGTGGCGGAGTAGTGCCAGACGATTCGGACGTATCCGGGAATCTCGGTGACTCCGAAGGTACCCGGAGGCGAGAAGCAGCCGAGATCAGTGCAGCCGCCAGACGCGTACGAGCCGCTCTCATCGGCCACAGTGATTGCAACGATGGATTCTCCTGGCCGCAGAGGGGTGTCTCGGTACGCGCCGCTGAACGAGCCCGAGTAGCCGTATCGGATCCGCTCGGTGACAGAGAGGCGCCCGTCCTCGTTGATGACGATGTCAATATCGGCTGCATCGATCCAGTACGATTTCGCACCCGCTGGGGAAGCCAGTACCGCTACAAGCAGAATGACGAGAAGTGGGAGCGCTGCTCTTCGCATTGGTCAGAACTCGACCGTCGGCGCCTCTTGTGCGTCAGGGCTCGCGTCGTAGAATTCACGGGCTTCGAATCCGGCGATTCCAGCGACGATATTCGTCGGAATCTGTTGGACCGTGTTGTTGTACGACAGCACCGTGTCATTGTAGATCTGGCGGGAGATCGCGATCTTATTCTCCGTGTCGGACAAGTCTTCCTGGAGGCGCTGGAAGTTCTCCGAAGCTCGGAGTTCCGGGTAATCCTCTGCAACAGCGAAGAGCTGGCGGAGAGCCGATGTAAGGAAATTGTCCGCCTGGGCTTGCTCCCCCGGGGTACTTGCAGAGTTGCTTGCTCCACGAGCCTGGGTCACACGCTCGAACGTTTCGCGCTCGTGGGACGCGTACCCCTTGACCGTTTCGACAAGATTCGGTATCAGGTCCAACCGACGTTGGAGCTGCACGTCATCGTGGCTCCACGCCGTGTCGACTCGGTTTCGCCGCTTGATCAGTTTGTTGTACGCCAGAACGACCAACAACCCGATGCCCAAGACGATGATGATCGTGATTATCCATCCCATCGGTAAAGTGTAGACATCCGATCCCTCCGCTATCTGCTTTGACACGCCTCCCAGGCTTTGCGGGCTGCAGTCGCCTTTGCGCATGCGTCGTCTGCCGCGGTGCGTGCCTTGTCTGCAGCAGCGCGTTTCGCGTCGGCTTTGGCCTTGGCATCCTTGGCGGCCTTCTCGAGCCCGGGTTGTTTCGCTCCGGCGTTCTTGATCTTGGCTAGTTCGTCGCGCCTGAAGTCCGCTGGGGGATCCTGTCCCCAGCGCTGTGATGCCTCATCTGCGCTGATCGTGCCGGCCTTGTAGTCCTGCCAGACCTTGTCCGCCCAGGCCTCGCCAACGTGCAAGTCGGTTGTGGTGATGCGGGTCTCCGGACGGCCTGCTTCTTGGATCCAGTCATCACGACAGACAGGCGGGAAGTCATCGCACAGCTTGTCAAGGGCATCTTCTGCGCCTTCGGCCGCCTTGTCCGCGGCGCGTGCCTCTGCATCGGCATCCGCAGCCGCCTTGCTCGCCTCGTCGCACGCCTTCTTGGCTGCTTCATACGCCAAGCGCTCCTTCTCGCAGCTTTTCCCAGCCGCTCGGCCTGCGGCGGCCGCACCACCGGCAACGGCCCCTCCGATGCCTCCTACGGCCGCTCCGGCCGCTCCGGCTCCTTCACCAACTTCAGCTCCGGCGACCGCCGCGCCGGCTCCGATGCAATCGTCGTAGGCCTTCTTTGCCGCGGCGGCCTTGTCGCATGCGTCCTTGGCTGCCCGTTCGGCCTCGTCGGCCGCGTCGTTTGCTGCCTCCTCCGCGTCCTTCGCATCCGAGGCGGCCTTCTCGAGTCCAGGGGTCTTCGCCTTCGCGTCCTCGAGCTTCTCCATCTGCTTCTTGCGGAAGTCCTCGGGCGGAGGCGTGTTCCACTGGTCCTCGGTCTCCTGGGCTGACTGTGTGCCCGCTTTGTACCTCGACCACGCATCCGCTGCCCACTGCTTCTGAACGTGGAGATCGTCCCGGGTGACCGTGCGACCTGAGGCGACATCGGTTGCAGAAGACTGTGGCCCGCACGCCGGTGGGAACGCCTTGCAGTGGTCCTTGAGGTCCTTGTCCGCTTTCTTGCGCGCCTTGGTGGCGTCGTCGGCGGCCTTGCGCTTCTCTTTGGCGGTCTTCTGGGCATCGTCGCAGTCCTTTTGGGCCTTCTGCCACGCAAGCCACTCCTCATGGCACGGGTCAGGCTTCGGTCTTAAGAAGAACCACCACCAGAGGAATCCCGCTGCGGCGAGGAGCAGCAGGATCGCCAGGATGAAGAGGATCGGATTCGTTCCTCCGTCGTCCACACTGATCGGTGTCGATTCGGCGGCCGTGTCTTCGGGCTCGGTCACCGTGTCTTCGCCATCAGAGCCGGTGTCGGGCGCCTTGGCGGTCGTTGTCTCCGCTGCTTGGGCGGCCAGATCACGCTCGTCGTACACGGTCTGGAGTTGTTGCACGAGACCATCATCGGACCCAACCGTCATCGGGTAGGTCGCGGGGGAGCCGGGGTCATAGACATACGTTCCGTCCGTGAAGGAGTACGACTCGGTATAGCCATCCCCCGAGCCGATCATTTCGCCCGAGTAGGTTCCATCGGCAGCGGCATACTTGATCTTTCCGAGAGAGATCTGGTACGTATCGAACTGGATCATGTGGGCATCGAACGTGTCGATGTCCCCGCTGTCGTCCTCGGCATCGACCGCGATGCCGTAGTTGCCACTGAACCCCGGCGCACCACTGTCGGCATCCCCCATTTCGAGGGCAACGGGGTGGAGCGTGTGCCCTGGGAACGGATGCTCGATGAAGAAGGGGTCGGAGCCCGGAAGTGTGAGATCCGGATACGGAGGCCCTGTCGTGAATCCGACATTATCTTCCTGGTACCCGCCGTTCTGGGGCGTCAGGAAGGCACCAACCCGCATCCCCATCGACCCAGATACCTCGTTCGCCGGGATCACCCAGAAGATACCTTCCGGGAAAAGGACAGCGATCGTATCGGTTGGCATGAGTTGGAAGTTGGGACCCTGGTTCACCAGCAGCTCGGTTGGTTGCCACATGCCATCGGAGCAGCGTGTCACGTGCGCCTGTGATATTCCGCCGAACGAGTCGTTTGGCGCGAAGTCCTGCGGCTCCCAAAGTGGAGCACCCCCGATGGCGTCACCTGTGAAGAGCTCCAGTATGTCCTCGCCACAGCCCTGCATCGGAAGCATGCCCCGGACGCGAAGTCCGCGGATCACAACAGGTCCCTCCAGGTCCAGCGGGCCGCCCGTTGCCGGAGGAATCACCAACGCGTCGACGACGGGGAACGGCGTGCCCTCCCCGAAGAGATCGCCGAACTCGTCTGGAAGAGGAACCTCGAAGAACACGGTGAAGAAGCTCTCGACGGTTGGCGCTCCGCCTGGTCGGAACGGTGGGATGAAGATCTGCGCCAGTGGTAGATGGGTGATCTCGGTCTCGATGGTGCCGTCATCGGTTCTGCGCGCCGTGGCGATCTGGATGCCGTCGGGATCGAACCCGGCGTCGCCCAGTGGATTCAATCGAAAGGCCGTGTACTCTTCGACGGTGATCTGGTCGATCTTGTCTGGAGGGAGTTGGCTTGGCCCTCCGAACGGCGACAGCGCATCTGGATCGTTGGCCACAACGAGATCACCGGAAATTGTCGCGTCCCTGAACGACTGCACGAGCTGGTCGATGCCAGGGGTGTCTCCCTGTGCCGACACGACACCGATCGTGGCGAGCATCGTTGCGATGAGAATGGCGCCGACGATCGAGACTCGGGCTCGCATGAACGCTCCCTCGTTGGGGTTGAGGCGGCTGTGTGCCCCACTCGTGCCCTCCAGCGTCTCCCAACCATACACCCGTGTGCCAGGGGCTGCACCGACTGCGAGACGTCAACGCCGATCGGATCTCAGGATGCGTCCTTGACCGCGTCACGGGGGAGGAGCGCGGGAATCACGATGAGCGTTGTGATGGCAGCGGTGAGCATTGCGACCCACATGATCTGGGAGACCTGGAGGTGGGTCTTGAGAGGCGAGATCTACAGAGCGCTCAAAGCAACGGCTATTCCGAGTGCGTTGGCAGTGATCGGTCTGCCGGCTTTGTCGATCGCGCGAAGAACGTACCCGTCCGTTCCGTCCCTGGCGTTGTTGATCGCAGCCACATAGTGGATCGCGTAGTCGATACCCACACCGATGACGATGCTCGAGATCACCGCAGTGAGCAGGTTCAGCTGGATCCCTGACACGGCAATGAAGCTCAACAGAGTGGCGAGAGTGAGGGTGATCGGAACGAGCGACACCAGGGTTTCGCGGACCTTACGGTAGGTCACAACGAGCATTCCCGCCACCAGCAGGTATGCGACGCCGAGCGATACCGCCTGAGCCTTCAACACGAGCCGGGCGATCTCGTCCCACACGATCGGAACACCTGTGAGCGCCGTCACGGTGTCGGATACGTCGGCGTATGCGGTCCACTGCTTCAGGTCCTCGGTGGTGAATTCGGATGGCAGCAGGATGAACCTCATCCCGTCCTCGGACACCATCTTCCCCATGGGAAGAGCCGCGTCACCCGACACAACGGATCCGAATTGTTCCGGGCTCATGGCGCCGGCGAGGCTCGCGACAGAGAACACCGTCCTGACTCCGGGGAGCGCCTCGAGATCTTTCGTTGCCTGAATGGCGTCGATGGCCGACTGCTGGGGATGCTGGGGATCGAAGGCAAACTCACCGATGAGGGGTGTCGCTCCGCCAAAGAGCTGCTCTGTCTTCTCGAATGCGAGCCTTACGGGGTCATCGTCCTTGAAGAAGAACAGCTGGTCGGGGTTCACGGCGAGCTGGGGGAGGGCCCACAACGAGAACACGACGATGACTCCGGTGATCGCCGCTGCGGGGACCCGTGTCCGAACGGTCGCCTTCAACGCTCGGGTCACGTGCTTGCCGATGAAGGCCGTCCGATGCTTCGGCTTGATCGTGAGATGGCTCATCAGAGCCGGCAGCGAGAAGAACGACACGATGCCGGCGAATGTGATTCCGATGGCTGTGAAGAGTCCCAACTGGCGGATCGGTTGTACATCTGTCGCCATCAGCGCAAGGAATCCCGCTGCGGTCGAGATCGTTGTGAGGATCATCGGAACTCCGACTTCAGAGAGTGCGGACCGAACACGTTCAATCGGGTCATCTGTGAAGACGGATTGCTCCTGGAAGTGTGTCACGAAGTGAAGGCCGTCCGCTGATCCCATCACGATGACGAAGATTGGGACGATCACCGTGATGAGGTCGATACTGACGCCGGCGCCGAAAATCACACCGAATGCCCAGAGCGAGCCGAGACCAGCCGGGATTATCGCCATTGCGCTGAGCCGCAGGTCTCCGATTGTCGAGAAGAACACGATTACGAGAAGGGCGATGACCAGTGGCGGGAGGATGAGCAGGAACCATGTGAGGAGGCCGAGTACCGAGGCCCATACGACGGGGCTTCCCGAGAACGTCAGCTCGAGGCCGTCCTGGGCCACGTCGATCACGGCGCTCGCGGTGGATATCGGGTCATCTCCCGGAGTTAC
>JASJXX010000142.1 GCA_030123765.1 Actinomycetota bacterium
GGGCTGCATTCTCACGATCCTGCGGACTCCATTGATGATGCCCTTGAGAGCAGTAAGCGCGGTATCAGGGCTGTGATCATCTCCTTCGCTGTACTGATGGTTACCGCACTCATCCAGGCCGGTCTCGTCGTCCTCACGGGGTCGGTCGCTCTCCTTGCAGACACGATCCACAATTTCTCTGACGCCCTGACTGCGGTCCCGCTCTTTATAGCGTTCAGATTGGGTCGGAGGGCCGCGACGCGTCGATACACCTACGGGTACCGGCGAGCCGAGGACCTGGCCGGGCTCTTCATTGTCCTGATGATCCTGCTGTCGGCAGTCGTGGTGGCATGGGAGTCCATCGATCGCATGGTCAACCCGCAAGAAATCTCCTACCTTGGCGTGGTGTTTTGGGCGGGTGTCATCGGATTCCTTGGAAACGAGCTGGTTGCCCTGTACCGGATTCGTGTCGGGCGCTCTATCGGCTCCGCCGCGCTGGTCGCCGACGGGCGGCACGCACGGGTCGATGGGTTCACCTCGCTCGCGGTTGCCGCTAGCGCCGTTGGTGTGTGGCTCGGGTTCCCCATGGCCGATCCAATCGTCGGCATTCTGGTCGCTTTCGCCATTCTTGCCGTGCTACGCATCGCAGCCCGCGACATCTTTGGGAGGTTGATGGACGCGGTGAACCCGGAACTTGTGGGTACGATCGGGGACATTGCTGTATCGATCCCGGGTGTGCACGATGTCGGTCGGTGTCAGGTGCGCTGGATGGGCCACCGTCTCCGGATCGATCTAGAGCTCAAGGTCGACGGCGGGCTGAGTGTTGCTGAGGGCCACGATATCTCCGAAGAGGTGAGGCTCGAGCTCCTCAGCCAGGTACGGCACCTCGACGTTGTCCACATTCACGTCGATCCGAGCCCCGATCACGACCTGGCTCCCGTCGACCAAGGCCAGTAGCGCGGTAGCTCTCCGAACTGTTCCTGTTTGGCAGGTACCGTCAGCTCCGTTTGAGGATCGCGAGAACCTCGTCGAGGTCGGCGTGGTCGCCTGCGAATGACTCCTTGTCGAGATAGAGAAGCTCATCGCCGGGACCAAGGACCAAGGTGGCGCCGAGTTGGGTTGGTCGGCGACCTGTCTTGTGCTGCCTTGCGCCGCCAGCGAGTGATCTTGCTCCGGCGAACCATGCGCCAGGCCTGATCACGGATGTCACGCCGAGACGTTTCGTTTCGACGATGTCCGCCGCAGCGCCGTCCTCATCAAGAAGGATGCGGAAGGGAACCGCCTCGTCTTCGATGAACGCTTCTGCGTACCCCCTGCCTCCGGTTCCGACCGCGGTGACTCCCGACCCTGTCGCTGTCAGCTCTTCGTATCGATCGCGGACCTGACCGGCCCGCTCGCGGCAGGTGAGTCAACCGAAGTGCCGAAGGAACAAGAGCAGATGAGGCTCGTCTGACCAGAAGTCTCCGAGCCGGTGGAGCGACCCTTGGGCGTCCGGCAGGGCGAGGGCCGCCAGGCCGGTCGTGTCGAAACTCAAGCTTCCTCCTCCGTGGCTCGGCGAGCTAGAGTACCGCACGAAGCGTATCGTTGTGAGCGCCGACGCAGAGCCCTTCAGCCGATTGGCGCCACGACGACAAGCCAGGCGTGAGGCGATTCGGTGAAGCGTCGCTATCAGGCACTTCGGATTTCATCGGGGTGTCGTCGTCCGAGTGATATTCGGTCGCTTTTCTGGCTCTCGTGTCATGGATGTGGGTCTGAAGAGTCCTCTCTACCCGTCGTTCCTTGGGGCATCTCTCCCGCGCAGGCGGGAGAGAGAAGCAGAGGAACCGTTCCTTCCTC